>JBGAHN010000028.1:0-42928 GCA_044226145.1 Labilithrix sp.
GTAGAAAGGAATTCATGGTGCATTGGCTCCGGATGTTTCGCGGGCAGCGATGCAGCTACTTAGAGCAAACAACCACGTTTTAAGGCAATGTGGAGGTCTCGATGGTTCGCTCTTTCCTTCGTTTCACTGGGATAGCTTTGAGCACGGGCTTCGTCGCCGCCGCTTCGGGTTCATGGCTGGGGTGTGGAGGGACGGAAGCGAGCGACTTGTTCGGACCGTCGAACTCGGATGCGGGCACCTCGGAACCTCCATCGTCCGACGGCGGCGCGGGTGGAGGAGAGGGAGACGATGCCGGGGAGACTCCGCCGAGCGACGACGGAGGGCGCCCGGACCCTGGGAAGCAGGACAGCGGGACCGTCGACGCGGATGGCGGTAATTCCAATTTGAACTCGACGCCGCACGAAGTTCCATGTGGAGAAGAGTCGTGCTCGGCGCCGAAGGACCTGTGCTGCTATTCAGGCAACAAGCCGAAAGTCTGCAAGCAGGGCCCAACGCCGAGCGACTGCGATCAGCCGGTCGCTTGCGACGAAGCCGCCGACTGCGAAAATCATCGGATTTGCTGTCTCACGCGGGACACGGGCGGAAATCTACTGAAAACCACTTGCGAAGCGGGAAAGTGTCCATCCAAAGAAACCGGCACCGGCCCTTCGTCCTTTCAGATTTGTACGATGGATACGGAATGCCCGTCGGGGAAGAGCTGCAAACCGTACAACTGCGCGTTCGCGGGCGTGTTGCCTTACCCGCCATTCAACGCTTGCGAGAACCCTTCCCCTGCATGGTGCCACGAGGCGAAGTGAGGGCGAAGGCGAGGGCGAGGCAGGCCTAGACGACCTGCGAGGATGAGCCGAGGAAACGCCGCGACGGGCAGAGGACGCTGGACGATGCGCGCGGGAGCCGTGTAGCTTCGACACGATGGGGGAGCGCGTCGGCGTTGTCGTCGATCGAAGCCGCGAGGTGCCGCGATGGTGCGCGTGCCGGCACGCCGGCGTGTCCCTTCCGACGAAATGACGGGAGACATGGCATGAAGCGATGGGGTTTTCTCGCGAGCAACGCGGCGGTCGTGGCGCTGTCGATCGTCCTCGGCGGATGCGCAACCACGACGGCCGCCGTCGTCAAAACCGAGAACGAGACGTCGAAGCAGGAATTCGTTCCCATCGAGCCGCTGCCGGCCGATCAAGTCACGTATTACAAGAACGGCGTCAAAGTGACCGAGCCTTGGTCGTCGATCGACGAGAAGCTCCGGCGCGTCCTATTGCCCATTCACTCGTCGCATACCGTCATTCAAAAGGTCGACGTCAACGGATCGGCGAATTATCTGACCGCGAGCGTCTCCGGAGAAGCCGGCAGCTACCGCGTGCTCATGGATTTCATGAAATGCCGCGTCGAGGAGGTTCCCCCGACGAATGGCACGCAGACGTTGAGCGGCTACCAGCGCGTCGGCATCGGCCTTCGCGTCCGTGCCGACGTCGTGACGACGAAGGCCAACGTCAACCTCGGCAGCCTGATGGCCCTCGGCATCGCAGCGCACGAGGGCAGCGCGCGCGGTGAGCTATCCATCGAAGTGATCGGCATCGACTCGTCGGCCATCAGCCAGCTCTTTCCGATGCCGTCGCAAATCGACGAGACGTCGATTCAAAAAGTCCTCGAAGCGGCTGCGTCGATCAAATCGAGGATCGGCGACGACCAAATCACGCTGACGCCGCACATCGTGGCGTTGAGGACCGAGGCGCGCGGACCGCAATTGGAGAACGTCAAAGCGAACCTGCATACGTCGTCCGCGAGCACGACGGCGCCTCCCCCTCCCCCGCCGCGGCAACAACAGCAGCAGCAGCAGCAGCAGCAGCAACAACAGCAGCCCTGACGTCGCCTAACGAATCGCCGGCTTGCCCATCAGCATCGGCCGTTCGGGGGGCTTCGGCGTCACGCGGGGCTTCGGCGGCGTCGGCGACGTGGTCGGCGACGTCGTGCGCGGCGGAGACACGGACGGCCCGCGCGGCGCGTGGGAGGGATCGTTCGACGGATCGGTCACCGAGGACGACGGGACCGGCGGCGATGGGGGGGCGGGCTCGTCGAGTGGCGGCGAGACGTTCTGGATGGGAACGGCCACGGCGCCCATCAGGACGGGCTCGCCCTGGAGCACGGTGCGGCGCGACGCGAACGTCGCCGCCGCCGCGGCCAACATCGAGGCCCCCGCCGCGGCCATCGCGATCTTCTTGCGGCGCTTCTTCTTCACGCCCACGGGGCAATCCTGCGTGAGGACGGTGCCGTCTTCGCGTTGGTAGTAGCGGACGCACACGCCGTCACCGAGCTGCGATCGCAGGAGCTCCTCGGCGCCCTCGCGGCTCATCGACGACAAGTTGTAGACGTTCTTCTCGCAGTGCAGGCAGAAGCGCACGCGCTCGTCGCCGACCATCTCGTTCCAGTCCGCCTTGCACGGACTCGCGATGCTCATGCGATCGAGCAGCGGCAGCGAGCGCTTCGTCCCCTCTGCGCCACCCGCGCGCAAGAAGCCGTCGACGGTCTCGAGCTCGCGCACGAGCTCGTCTTCCTGCGCCTTGAGGTCCGAGAGCTCCTTCGTCCGCGCACGGAGCCGCGCGAGATCGTTCTCGAGGCGCTCCTTACGCTCGCGCAGCGCGTCGCGTTCGTTGCGGTAGGGCGAGGTCTCGGACGTCGGACGATCGAACGTGGTCACGGGTCCGTTCGACGGCCTCCGCCGACAAAAGATCCGCAGGCCCTTCGAAAAGATGCGAACCCGCGCCCGTCCGTCGCACTTACACCGGGTCGAACGTCGAAAAACGCCGAGCTTTCGCGCATGCGCAGTTGCGAGACCTCGGCCGCGGACACACCTTGTGGGCCCCAAACGGAGAAACCCCGCCATGACCAAGATGCTCTCGAACCGCGAACGACTCTCCGCCGAACAGAAGCGCCTCGCTCCCCTCGGGACGCCGACGGATCTCGACCCCAAGGGCACGCGGGACGTCGCGGCCGCCATGAACGGCATCCTCGCGGACGTCTTCGCGCTCTACATGAAGACGAAGAACTTCCATTGGCACATGAGCGGTCCGCATTTCCGCGACTACCACCTGCTCCTCGACGAACACGCCGCGCAGCTCCTGGCGATGACCGACGACATCGCCGAGCGGGTGCGGAAGATCGGTCGCACGACGCTGAAGTCGATCGGGCAGATCGCCAAGACCCAGCGCATCCCGGACAACGACGCCGAGTACGTGGAGCCGTCGGACATGCTCGCGGAGCTGCAAGAGGACAACAAGGCGCTCGCGTCGAGGTTGCGCGAGGCGCACGAGGTCTGCAGCGACAGCATGGACTTCGCGACGACGAGCCTCATCGAGAACTGGATCGACGAGACCGAGCGCCGGACGTGGTTCCTCTTCGAGTCGAACCGACGCGCGGACTCGACGGGCCACTGACAGCGGCGCTCATTTGCATTGATCTTCCGAACGATCCCTTCGTCGGGCGCTGCGCTCCGGGCGCACGTACGAAAGTACGCTTACGTCCGGTGCTCGCGCCCTCCTCGGCCTCGTTCGGAATCTCAACGCAACTGAGCACCGCTGTGAGAAACGTCGGCGTCGCGGCGGTTCAGGCCGTCGCGGCGCGCGCTTCGTAGCCGGCGTCGTCGAGCGTGGCCACCATGCGCTCGACGGTGGCGGCGTCGGGATCGTGCTGGACGAAGGCTTTGCCTTCACCGAGCACGACGCGCACGCCGCCGACGCCTTCGAGGCCCTTGAGCACCTCTTCGACGTGTCGCACGCAGTTTCCACACGTCATTCCTCGAACTTCGAGCGTCGTTTCTTTCATCGATCGAACCTCCGGAGACGAAGCGCGTTCGCGACCACGGACACGCTCGAGAGAGACATCGCCGCGCTCGCGAACACCGGCGAGAGCTGAAAGCCCGTCCAAGGGAAGAAGAGCCCGGCGGCCAAGGGGATCCCGAGGACGTTGTAGACGAAGGCCCAGAAAAGATTCTGGCGAATCGTGCGCAGGGTCGCGCGGCCGAGGCGGAGCGCCGTCGGCAATCCGCGGACCCCGCCGCGAAGCAAGGCGACGTCCGCCGTCGCGAGGGCGACGTCCGTTCCGGATCCGATGGCCACGCCGAGATCCGCGGCGGCGAGGGCGGGCGCGTCGTTGATGCCGTCGCCGACCATCGCGACGAGACCGCCTTTTTCGCGGGCTTCGGTGACGATGCGCGCCTTGTCTTCCGGCTTCGTCTCGGCGTGGACGTCCGCGATGCCGAGCTCTCGGGCGACGGCGAGGGCCGTGGTCGTGCGATCGCCGGTGATCATGGCCACGTGCACGTGCATGCGGAGGAGCTCGTCGAGGGCGGCGCGCGCGTCGTCGGTCACCGGATCGGCGACGGCGAGGAGGCCCGCGAGCTGCGCGTCGATCGAAACGTAGAAGGGCGTCCGGCCTTGCGCGGCGAGGCGCTCGGCGTCCGGTTCGAGCGCGCTCGGATCGATCCCGAGCGCGCGGAGCCAGGATGGCTTTCCGACGCGGACGCGGCGACCGTCGACGGTGGCTTCGACGCCGCTCCCGACGACGTTCCGGAAATCTCGCGCTTCGTTCCACGAAAGACCGCGCGCGATCGCGGCGTCGACGACGGCGCGGCCGACGGGGTGCTCGCTCGGTTGCTCGGCGGCGGCGGCGAGCGCCAGGAGGTGCGCGTCGCCTTCGCCGGTTCGATCGACGACGTCCACGAGGGTGGGCTTTCCGCTCGTGATCGTGCCTGTTTTGTCGAGGAGCACGCGCGTGACGCGGCTCGCGGTCTCGAGCGCGGCGCCGCCCTTGAAGAGGATGCCGAGCTCGGCGCCGCGGCCCGTCCCGACGGCCACGGCCGCGGGCGTCGCCAAACCAAGCGCGCACGGGCACGCGATGACGAGGACGGCGACGAAGCGCTCGGTGGCCGTCGCGAACGCCGTCGGGAAGCCGCTCGACGAAGACTCGACGAACAGCCACGCGGCGAACGTGAGCAACGCGATGACGAGCACGACGGGGACGAACACACCGCTGACGGTGTCGGCGAGCCGCGCGACGGGCGCCTTCGATCCTTGCGCTTGCTCGACGGCTTCGACGATGCGCGCGAGCGTGCTGCCTTTGCCGACGGCCTCGACCACGACGGTGAGCGCGCCGGTCTGGTTGAACGTGCCGCCGACCACGGGGGCGCCTTCGGTCTTGTCGACGGGCAAGCTCTCGCCGGTGAGCATCGATTCGTCGACGGCCGACGCGCCGGAGACGACCTTCCCATCGGCAGGGATGCGCTCGCCGGGTCGAACGACGACGCGATGACCGCGGCGGAGCGCGCCGATGGGGACGTCTTCTTCGCGACCGTCTCGGAGGAGGTGCGCCGTCTTGGGTCGCAATGAAACGAGGCTTCGGACGGCGTCGGAGACGCGCTTTCGGGCGCGCGCCTCGAGCATTTTCCCGAGCAAGACGAACAGGATGATGGCCGCGGCGGCCTCGAAGTAGACGTGGGCGCCACGCGCGTCGACGTTTGCGGCGCCGGCGTGGGCGGCGTGCACCGCGTGCACGTGCGCGCCGGAACGCGCGAAGACCGTGACGGTCGAATCGACGAACGCGGCCGCGACGCCGAGCGCGACGAGCGTGTTCATGTCGGCCGAACGATGGCGGAGCGCGGTCCACGCGAGCCGAAAGAACCTCCGCCCCGGCCCGAAAACGACCGGCGCGGCGAGCGCGAATTGGAGCACGCGACCGAACGGCGTCTCCGTCCACGGCATCCACCCGTGCGACATGCCGATGACCAAGAGCGGAACGGTGAACACGGCGGCCACGACGAAGTCGCGCCGGAGGGCACGCTGTTCGCGATCTTCGGCGGCGGCCATCGCGGCCGCTCGGACGGCGCTTTCGTCGGCGACTTCGGGCGCGGGCGCGGCGTCCACCACGGTGCTGGAAGGCACGGCGCTCGAAGGTTCGTCGGCGTCGTGACTCGGTGTCGACGCACGCACGGGCTCGTAGCCGGCGCGCGCGATCGCCGCCGCCACCGCGTCTTCCGATGCCGTCGATGCCGTGCCTGGCTCGAACGCCACCGTGGCTCGATGCGTGACGAGGTTCACGTTCGCGTCGCGCACCCCGGGGACCGCCTTCACCGCTTTTTCGACCCGTCGTACGCAGGCCGCGCACGTCATTCCGAGGACGCCGAGCTCGAGCGTCGCGGTGTCGTCGGAGGGATCGTTGGAGACAGGGTGGGAGGTCGTCGCCATGCGGGGTCGTTGCGCGATCGCTGCGAGGAGAGGACCCCGCGCGACGTCGCTTTTCGAGCGCCGACGAGGCGGGGCGGACGATCGGGGCCTACCATGCCGCGCACGCCTCTCGGACGCAAACACCCGCGCGACGTCGTCGAAGATCCGCGGTTCGTCGGAATCGAGGTGCGCGCGAGCTCCGGAAGCTTGCGTCGGCACGGTCCGAAACCGAGCATGAGCGCCGTGTGGCGTCCGAAAAACCGTCGTTCGTGTCCCGCGAAACGACAACGCGTGAGGTGAGTCCGTTGATTCATTTCACGAGGTCTGGCTACTTCCTCGCACTCGTCGCACTCCTCGGAGCGGCGCGGCCTGCGCACGCCCAAGGGAGCGGCACGGCCGACGCGCCCGGTACCGCCGACGCGACGGCGCGGACCGAAGCTCCAGCGAAGCCCGAGCCCCCGTCGGGTAGCCCCGAGGCGGCCGCGGCGGAGACGGCGCGGCTCGAAAAGAGCGAAGCGCCGCCGTTGCGCCTCGAAGACGCCATCCGGCTCGCGATGACGAACAACGAGCGCGCACGCAAAATTCCGCTCCGCATCGAGACCGCCGAGGGGCAGCTCGAGCGCGCGCGCACGGCGTTTTTTCCGTCGCTGACGGCGGGCGGCAGCGGAAGTCTGCAAGACACCGCGGACCGGAACGGGCGCCAACTGACGACGAACGGCACGTTGACGCTCGCGCAGCCGCTGCTCAACCCGAGCGCGTTCCCGCAGTACGCGCAATCGCGTCACCAGCTCGAGTCGGAGAAGTGGGGCGCCGCGCAAGACCGCCGCGTGCTCGGGTTCGACACGGCGCGCACGTTCCTCCAAGTGCTCACGGCCGAACGCGTGTTCGAGGCCGCGAAGCGGAGCGCCGAGCGCGCGCAAGGCAATCTCGACGACACACAGGCTCGCGTCGACGCGCAGCTCGCCAGCACGAACGACGCGACCCGCGCGCGCATCGCCCTCGCGACGGCCCAACGCTCGGTCGCGCAAGCGCAGGGCAACGTGTCGAAGGCGTATTTGCAGCTCGGGTTCCTCGTCGGACAGCGCGTCCAAGGGCCGCTCGCGGCGCCGGACCGGACGACGTCGTCGGCCGAACGCTTCGGGAGCACGCCCGCGCAGGCGCTCGACGCCGCGCGCGATCGGCGGCCCGATCTGCGGTCGGCGCACGAGCGAACGGAGGCCCTTCGGGCGAGCGCGCGCGAGCCGCTCTACCGGCTGATCCCGAGCCTCGGCGCGCAGGCGCAGCTCCGCGTCATCCCGGATCCGGCCGCTACCGAGCGGCTGACGAGCGGGAACGTGTCGTTGAACCTCACGTGGCAGATCTTCGACGCGGGCGCGCGCTACGCGGATCGGAAGACGCGCCTCGCGCAGGCCGACAGCCAAGCCCTCGACGAACAGCTCTTGCGGCGCTCGGTCGAGACCGACACGCGCATCGCCGTCGCCGGCCTCCGCGCGGCGCGCGACACGTACACCATCGCGAACGATGCGCTCGCGCAGGCGCAGCTCAACGTCGAAGAGACGGAGATCCTCTACCGACAGGGCCTCGCGCGGGCCATCGAGCTCACGGACGCCAACGCGAGCCGCTTCGACGCCGAAGTGACGCGCGCCACGGCGAAATTGCAGATGGAACAAGCTTACCTCGACCTTCGCTTCGCGCTCGGTCTCGATGCGGTCGACGACGACGGGAAAGGATCGGCATCGCCATGAGTCGGACGCGGAGTCGAATGCGACGGATACGAACGCAACGGATACGACGGCTTCGATGGATGGCCTTGCCGCTCGGCGCGGTGCTGGCGACGGCGGCGCTCGGCGCGTGCAAGGACAAGGGCGGAGCGTCGGCCGATCCCACGGGCGGCGCGGCGGGGGCGGCGAAGAAGGGTCGCGCCGGCGGAGCGAACGCCACGGTGTTTCCGGTCGACATCTTGGAGGTCGAGTCGAAGCAGCTCGCCTACATCGTCACCGCGCCGGGGACCGTCGAGGCCTTCGAGCGCGTGCAGGTCACGGCGCGCGTGGCCGGCGCGGTCGATCGCGTCGCGTTCAGCGAAGGGCAAGAGGTGAAGAAGGGAACCACGCTCGTGGTCATCGACTCCGAGCGGTTCCGGCTCTCGGTCAACAGCGCGAAGGCCGCGCTCGCGAAGACCCAAGCCGCGCTCCAGGACTCCGAGGCGATGGTCGCGCGACGGCAAGGCGCGAGCGACCAGCACCCCGGCCTCATCCCCGGCGAAGAGCTCGCGACCTACAAGACGAAGACGCTCACGGCGCAGGCCGACGTGGCGGTCGCGCAAGAGAACCTGAAGGTCGCCGAGCTGAACCTCCGCGACTCGTTCGTACGCGCGCCCATCGACGGCGTCATCCAGACGCGAACCGTCGAGACCGGGCAATACGTCAACACGGGCTACGTCATGGCGACGCTCCTCCGGAGCGATCCGATGCTCCTCAAGTTCCAGGTCGAGCCCCAAGACGCGCCGCGCATCAAGCCGGGCATGGTCGCGACGTTCACGATGCGCGAGACGCAGCGGACGTTCACCGCGAAGATCCTGCTCACGGAGGGCTCCGCCGATCCGGAGACGCACATGGTCAACGTCACCGGGAAAATCGAGGCCGAAAATCACCGCTATTGGCTGCGGCCCGGCTCGTTCTGCGACGTCCAGCTCGACATCGGCGCGACGCGCAGCGCGCCGGTGATCCCACGTTCGGCCACGCGCGCGACGGACCACGGCTACGTCACCTACGTCGTCGACGGCGACACCGCCTCCGAACGCGTGCTCTCGTTCGGCATGAACACGAAGGACGGCTGGGTGGAGGTCAAGAGCGGGCTCCACGCGGGCGATTGGATCGTCGTCCGCGGCGCCGAGGCGCTTCGACCGGGCGCGAAGGTCCGCGCGTCGAAGGTCACGTCCGTCGACGGGGGCGTGCCTTCGTTGCCGGACGACGCCGCGGGGAACGCCGACCGGAGCGACGGCGCTCCTCGTGACGGAGGGGCCGCGCGCGCACGCGGTCGCGCGAATGGAGGAAGTGGCGACGGCGGCGTCCAACGCGCGGCGTCGGAAGCCGCGCCGACGCAAGTCCCGACGCAGGCCCCGACGGGAGCCACGCCGTGAACATCACGGACGTATCCATCAAGAACCCCGTTCTTGCGTGGATGATCATGCTGTCCACGATGCTCTTCGGCATCGTCGCGCTCACGCGCATCGGCGTCAGCCAGTTCCCCGACGTCGACTACCCGAACATCTCCGTCTCGATGTCGTGGTCGGGCGCCTCGCCCACGGAGGTCGAGCGCGAGATCCTCGATCCGCTCGAGCAAGCGATCTCCCAGGTCGAAGGCGTGCAGCAGATGTCGTCGTCCGCGCGATCGGGCAGCGCGCGCATCACGGTGACGTTCGACATGTCGCGCAACGTCGACCTCGCGCTCCAAGACATCCAGGCGCGCGTCGCCGCCGCCCAGCGCTCGCTCCCGAAAGACGTCCCCGCCGCCACCGTCTCCAAGTCGAACCCCGACGATCAACCGATCTTGCAGGTCGCCGTCACGGGCCCGTATTCGCCGCAAATGCTCGCGGACGTCGCGCGTTACCGCGTCCAAGAGAGCCTGCAGACGGTGCCGGGTGTCGGGCAAATCACGCTGAACGGCTACGTCGACCGCAACGTCCGCATCTGGCTCGACGCGAGTCGCCTCGCCGAAAAGGGCGTCGTCGCGAACGACATCATCAACGCGATCCGGAGCGAGCACGTCGACGTCCCCGGCGGCTCGCTCGACGCCGGCGGTCGCTCGCTCGACGTGCGCCTGCTCGGCGAGGCGCTCGACCTGGAGTCGTTCCGCAAGCTCGTCGTCAAGAAGACGAAGCCGACGCCCGTGTACCTCGAAGACGTGGCGCTCGTCGAAGACGGCTTCCAAGACACGACCTCGGTGGCGCGCCTCGACGGCGTGCCGGTCCAAGCGCTCGGCATCCTCAAGCAGCGCGGCACGAACGCCGTGGCGGTCGCCGACGGCGTGCGCGCGAAGGTCGACGAGATCCAAGCGTCGCTCCCCGACGGGATGAAGGTCGAGGTCTTGTTCGATTCGACGGTGTTCATCCGCGAATCCGTCCACGAGCTCGAGCTCGAATTGGCGATGGCCGTCG
Organism: Labilithrix sp.; assembly: GCA_044226145.1. Taxonomy (GTDB): domain Bacteria; phylum Myxococcota_A; class Polyangia; order Polyangiales; family Polyangiaceae; genus Labilithrix. The sequence goes on from JBGAHN010000028.1 coordinate 10,369, forward strand.
CGCTGACGGCGCTCGTTTGCTGGCTCTTCTTGGGATCGCTCTCGAGCACGATGAACGTCGTGCTCGCGATCCCGATGTCGCTGCTCGGCACGATCGCGGTCGTTTACTTCTGCGGCTTCACGCTCAACACGTTCACGCTCCTCGGCCTCTCCCTCGCGGTCGGCCTCGTCGTCGACGACGCCGTCATGGTCATGGAGAACATCTTCCGCCACGCGGAGATGGGAAAGGATCGCGTCCGCGCCGCCGCCGAAGGCACGCACGAAATCACGACCGCCGCCCTCGCCGCGACGCTCGCGGTCATCGCGATCTTCATGCCGGTCATCTTCATGAACGGCGTCATCGGCAAATTCTTCTTCCAGTTCGGCGTGACCTTGTCGATCGCCGTCATGCTCTCGTATTTCGAGGCCATCACGCTCGCGCCCGCGCGCTGCGCGCAGATGCTGCAAACGTCGCGCGAAGGCCGGAGCCGCCTCGGTCTGGCCGTCGACCGCGCGTTCTCGGCCCTCGAACGCTTCTACGCGCGCACCTTGCGCGTCGCGCTCGCGCACCCCGTCAAGGTCCTCGTGTCGGCGGTCGTGCTCCTCGCCGCCTCGGGCTTCCTCGCGACGCGCATTCCGACCGAGTTCATTCCGTCGCAAGACCAGAGCCGGCTCAACGTGCGCCTCTCGACCGAGTCCGGCGCGACCGCCGTGGCCGCCCAACCCCTGCTCGCGCGCGCCGAAGAGCGAATTGCCAAATATCCCGAAATCGCACGAACGCTCGTGACGTTGTCGGATTCGTCGGGGCAAATCTCGCTCACGCTCGTGCCGCCCGAAGAACGGAAGAAGTCGGCGCAAGAGCTCATGCAGGAGTTGCGCAAAGACCTATCGGGCATCGCCGGATTGCGCGCGTCGATCCAAGATCCCTCGCAACAAGGATTCGGCTCGAGCAAGGGCGGTTCCCCCGTCGATTTCACGATTCGTGGCGCGGATTGGGACGCGCTCGTCGCGGCGGCCACGAAGATGATGAGCGATCTCCAAGCCAGCGGGGCCGTCGCCGATCTGACGAGCGATTACCAAGTCGGCGCGTCGGAGTTGCAGCTCGTGCCCGATCGCCGGCGCGCGACCGAGCTCGGCGTCTCGGTGAGCGAGCTCGGGACCACGGTGAGCGCCCTGGTCGGCGGCAACACGATCGGCAAATTCTCGAGCGGCGGGCGGCGCATCGACATCCGCATGCGCCTGCTCGCGTCGCAGCGCACGCGGCCCGAAGATCTCTCGGGCGTCATGATCCGGAGCCAATCGGGCGGGTTCGTCCCGCTGTCGATGCTCGTGACGGCGAACGAAACGCCCGTCCAGCAGACCATCAGCCGCCTCGATCGCGAGCGCGCCATCCGGCTCTCGGCGAACGTCGCGCCGGGGCACTCGCAGGCGGAGGCCATCGCGAAGGTCAACGAGCTCGCGCGCGAGCTGCCCGTGGGCTGCCGCGTCGTCGCCGGTGGTCAGTCGTCGCAGCTCGAGGAGACGACGAACGGCCTCGGTTTCGCGATGCTCATCGGCGTGCTCGTCGCGTACATGGTCCTCGCGAGCCAGTTCAACTCGTTCTGGCAGCCCGTCACGGTGCTCACGATTTTGCCGCTCGCCATCTCGGGCGCCGTGCTGGGCCTCGTGCTCACGGGCAAATCGCTGAACCTCTTCAGCATGATCGGCCTCTTGCTCCTCATGGGGATCGTGAAGAAGAACTCGATCTTGCTGGTCGAATACGCCGATCAGGTGCACGAGCACGAGAAGCTGCCCGCGCGCGAGGCGATGCAGAAGGCGGGGCCGCTCCGATTGCGGCCGATCCTCATGACGACGGTGGCCACGATGATGGCCGCGGTGCCGCCCGTCCTGGGGCTCGGTCCCGGCACGGAGACGCGCAGCCCGATGGCGGCCGCGGTCCTCGGTGGTCTCACGGTCTCGACGATCTTGAGCCTCGTCGTCGTCCCCGCGTTCTACGTGGTGTCGGATCGCGTGCGGGCCAGGCTTCGGCGAACCAAAGCCCAGCCCGTTGCGGCGACGGCCCCGCACGGCCCGACCTGAACGCGATCAGAAGCGGCCGGCTTGGAAATCCCGAACGGCCTGCTCGAGCTCCTCGGGCTTGTTCATGACGAACGGTCCGTATTGCACGATGGGCTCGCCGATCGGCTTGCCCGCCACGAGGATCGCTCGGCCACCCTTGCCCGCCGACGCGACGCGCGCCTGCTCGCCTTCACCGAGCACCGCGAGCTCGCCTCGCGAGACCTTGCGCTCGCGCCCCGCGTCGCCGACGAGGAGCTCGCCGTCGAACACATAGAGGAACGCCGCGTGCTTGGGCGGGAGCGGCACCGACGACGCAGCGCCGTCGCTCACGGAGACGTCGAAGAACACCGGCTCCGTCGTGCGCGCGGGGATGGGTCCGACGACATCGCCGATGCGCCCCGCGACGACACGCACCTCCGCGCCACCGTCGAGCTTCACGCGCGGGATGTCCTGCGCTTTGACGTCGAGGTAGCCGGGCGCGCGCATCTTCTCCGCGGCCGGCAGGTTGATCCAGAGCTGGAACCCCCACACGAGCCCCTCTTCTTGTTCGGGCATCTCGGAGTGGACGATGCCGCGACCGGCCGTCATCCACTGACCGCCGCCGGCGTCGAGCAGGCCCTCGCCGCCGTGGTTGTCGCGGTGGCGGAACTTGCCCGCGAGCATGTACGTGAACGTCTCGAAGCCGCGGTGGGGATGGTTCGGGAACCCGGCGAGGTAGTCGCTCGGCTCGTCCGAGCGGAACTCGTCGAGCATGAGGAACGGGTCGACACGCCGGAGCTCGGACGTCCCGAGCACCCGCGTGAGCTTCACGCCGGCGCCGTCGCTCGTCGGGATGCCACGCACGGTTCGCTGCACGGATCGGGTGGTCGGAAGAACCGTCGTTGCTTGAGTCATGGGGGACCTCCTCAGGCCGCTCATCGTAGTCACGCGTTTCCGGTTGAACACCGGGCGAGTGGACAACCCATTGTTGCTTTCATGGCAACAATTGAAAACTGGCTTTTTTGCAATATTTTCAATGAGAAGCGACGTCAGGCTCCACGACACCGCGCCGAAATTCGCGCACCGCCGCGTCTCGTCAGCGCTGCATGATGCGGGCGAGCGCGAGTGCGTGGCGCACTTGTTCGACCCCGAGCCCGGAGCGCTCTGCGATCTCGGCGGTGTTCGGCCGGCGACCGAGCTCGGCGACGAGGGCGCGGGCGGCCTCGAGCACCCGATGCAAGTGACGCTCGCCGTGACCGCCGTCGTTCGACGTCACACGCCGGCCGCGCTCTTCGAGCACGTCCAAGATGCGATCGATCTCGACCTGGGAGACCGCGAGCGCGCCGATCGCTTCGCCGATGGCGTCGAGCGAAATCGAAGCGCCTTCGTCGGTCGCGGCGACGAGCCCATCGACGACGGCGGCGAGCTCCGCCCGGAGTTCGAAGCGCGTGGTCTTCATTCGCTCACACCGTGCCCGTCGTCGTCGCCGGACACAAATTTCGGAAACCGACCGCGAGGATCTTTCCGTCGCTCTTCGCGACGAGGCCGCCGTAGCGGCACTTGGCGATCAGCTTTCCTCGCTCGATCGAGGCGATCGAACCTCGGCCGGACGAGTTCGCCTCACCGCTCGGCGGCGCGCCGGGAGCCGCGAAGGTCGCGGGAGCCGAAGAGGACGCGGGGATCGGTCGCGTAAAGCACACCTCTTGACCTTCGACGAGCCACCCGAAGATGCGTGCGTCGACGGCAAGCTCGGCGAGCAGATCCGAGGGCATGCGTGACGTCGCGGCGATCGCCGTCGGGAGCACGCGACGAACGCGCTCGGCGTCGACCAACAGCAACACCTCTTCCGTGCTCGCGAAGAGCACCACCGCCAGGGGACGATCGACCTCCGTCGTGATCTCGACGAGCATGCCACCCGGAAAGCCCGGCAGCGGCGGGACGTCCCCGATGGGTCCCCCCAGGCGCGCACGCGCACGCTCGATCGTCGGCTTCGCATCGGACGCGCTCGAGCCAGGCGCGCGAGGCTTCGTGGAGATCGCCGGCGCTCCCTTCGGCGGCACGTCCCCGGGGTTCAAGACAGGCAGCTTCCGCTTGATGGCCACGATCGCTCCTCTCGACGTTCCATCGTAGCAGCCCCGCCGCCGGCCGGCATGCCCGTCGGATCGCGCGGCGCGAGCGCACGGTCACGCGGGCTCACCGACCGACGTGCTCGAGCACCAGGACGGGCCGCGCCGCGTTGCGCGACGCCTCGAGGTCGATCGACACGTCGAAATACCAGTCGTTGTCGTCCTCCGGATCGAGCAGCGTCTGCCGGACGCGCCAGGCCTTCGCATCCTCGTCGCCTTCGGAGAGATCCATGTGCCGCGGGCTCCGCGCCTCCGGATCGGTCCGAATCGCCGCATGCTCGGCGAAGTACGGCGCAAGCGCGGCTTCGATGCGCGCGGCCTCGCGGACCTCCGTGTTCGGGGCGGGCGACGACGGGTCGACCGGCGGCGCGACGACCCGCGCGGCCTCCACCCAGTCCCGCCGCGCGAGCGCGCGCACGAAGCGGAAGATCTCGTTGCGGACGAGCACGGTGAACGCCCGCCGATCGCGCGTGACGTCCTGCGATCCGACGGGCTCCAGGTCTTCGCGCGCCGTCGCCATTTCGATGCGCTCGGCCGGGTTCTTCAGGCGCTCCCACTCGTCGAGCAAGCTCGCGTCCACTTGGCGGACGATGGCCCCGAAGTACGTGACGACGTCCTCGACCGCGTCCGTCTTGGCCCACTTGGGCACGGTCTGAACGAGCGTCTTGTACACGTCCGTGAGGTAGCGCAAGAGGAGCCCCTCGACGCGCTCGAGCCCGTATTCCTTCACGTATTCGGAAAACGACATGAATTGCTCGTACATGTCGCGCGCGATCGATTTCGGCCGGATGTTCTCCGATTTGATCCACGGGTGGAGCGCCGCGAACGCGTTGAACGTCCCGTAGATGAACTCGGCTTGCGGCTTCGGGTATTCGAGCTTTTCGAGCTCCGCCATGCGCTCTTCGTATTCGACGCCGGCGGCCTTGAGCTCCGCGAGCTTCTCCGTTTTCAGCTTGTCGAGCTGCCGCGCGAGGATGATGTCGGGATTCTCGAGGATCGACTCGACGACCGAGAGCAAATCGATCTCGTACGCCGGATCGGACGGCACGAGCCGCTTGAGCGTATCGAGCAGGTAGAGCGAGAGCGCGTGGTGAATCGAAAAGTCCTCACCGAGATCGGTATTCACGAAAACGCGCCGCCGACCTTCTTCGTCGGTGTCGACGGAGAGGATGTTCGCGTCGCGCAACGACTGGAACATCTCGTAGGCCGTGCGCCCGAGCGCCTTCTTCTGCGCGGGCCGCTCGTGCGACGCCTGGATGAGGCGCCCGAGGGCCATGCACCCGCCGTCTTCTTCGCGCGACAGCACGCTCGCGACCATGCCGTGCGACACGGAGAAGCGTGAGACGAGCTCTTCGGGCTGCGACGCGATGAGCCGCTCGAAGGTGCTCTTGTCCCAATGCACGTATCCCCATTCCGGCGGCTTTTTCTTGACGATTTTGCGCTTTTTCGCCGGATCGGAGCCGGCTTTCGCTTCGAGCCGGAGGTTCTCGATGACGTGCTCGGGGGCCTGCGCGACGACGCTGCCTTGATCGTCGAAGCCCTTGCGACCGGCGCGACCGCTGATCTGCTGGAAGTCACGGACGCTGAGGATGGCCGTCTTCTGTCCGTCGAATTTGCAGAGCTTCGTGAAGAGCACGGTGCGGATGGGGACGTTGACGCCGACGCCGAGCGTGTCCGTCCCGCTGATGACCTTGAGCAACCCTTTTTGCGCCAGCTTCTCTACGACGAGTCGGTATTTGGGCAAGAGACCCGCGTGGTGAATCCCGATTCCGTGACGAATGAACCGCTGGATTTCACGTCCGTAGGGACTGTCGAACCGCGCGCCTGCAAGGGCTTCGGCGATCTTCTTCTTTTCGTCCTTCGTGCACACGTCGACGCTCATCAAATTCTGCGCCTCTTCGGCCGCCGAGCGCTGCGTGAAATTGACGATGTAGACGGGCGATTTCCCCTTCGTGACGAGATCTTGGACGGTCTCGTGGAGAGGCGTTTCTCGGTATTCGAAATCGAGCGGCACGGGCCGATCGGTCGAGCGGACGACGGCGGTGCGCGCGCCGTTGAGCTTGGTGATTCCGCGTTCGAACGATTCGGGATTTCCGATCGTCGCGCTCATCAATAGGAAACGCGTCTTCGGCAATGCGAGGAGCGGTATTTGCCAAGAGACGCCGCGGTCGCGATCGGCGTAGTAGTGGAATTCGTCGAGCACCGCGAGATCGACGTCCGCGCGCGGCCCCTCCGCGAGCGCGATGTTCGCGAGGATCTCGGCGGTGGCGCAGACGATCGGGGCGTCACGGTTGACGGTCGCGTCGCCGGTCATGAGTCCGACGTTGTCCGCGCCGAACGTCTTGACGAGCGCGAAGAACTTCTCATTCGCGAGCGCCTTGATGGGGCTCGTGTAGAACGACCGCCCGCCACGAACGAGGGTCTCGAAGTGCGCCGCCTCCGCGACGAGCGACTTGCCCGATCCCGTCGGCGTGTTGAGGATGACGTTGCTCCCCGCGAAGAGCTCGAGGATGGCTTCTTCCTGCGCCGGGTAGAGGTCGAGCCCGCGCGCCGCGACGTACGCAAGGAACGCGTCGAGCAGCACGTCGGCCGACGCGTCCGCGGGCGGCAGATCTCGGAGCCAAGCTTCGGCCATGGGGCCGGCGACCATAGCTCAAAGGCTCCTCACGGAGGCACCACCGCGCACCGCCGAGCGTGGAATGCCCCGGAAAAAGGCCGAAACGACGGCGGTGACCCGTCGCTCGAGCCCCCGAAGGCGGCGGAATCAGGCCAGGTTCGAGCATGCGGGAGTTGCGCACCGGCCGCGACCGCAGTAGAGGAGGGCGTCCACTCACGAGGAGAGGTGACCGAGTGGCCGAAGGTACCCGCTTGCTAAGCGGGCGTCGGGCTAAAACCCGACCGCGGGTTCGAATCCCGCCCTCTCCGCAAAGATTCGCCGGCTTTTCGCCACGTGCGGCCGGATTTCTGACGAATCGAGATTGATTGATCTCACGCTGGGGCTTTGCCGGCACTCGCGAAGAGTGCCTTCGGGAGCGACGGGAACATCTCTCCGAAGCCCTCGCGGATGGCTTCCGCGGCACGGATGTAGGTCTGCGTCGTCGCGATGTTTTCGGGTCCCGCGCGGTTCACGATCCGGATCGGCTCGTCACCTCGAACCGCCATCCACGTGATGCCGGTCGCTCGGAAATCGTGCCACGGATCCGTTCGACGTCCGCGTGGTCTCGTGGAGCTCCTTCCACCGGACGCCTGTCTTGCGAAGCCAGCGCTTCAGGCCGTGCAAGATGTTGTGCCCCGGCGAAGCTCGCAGCGCAGACGGTTCATCGGAGTGCGTCGCAGCAAAAGGAGCGGCAAGAGGTTCGGCTCGACGTTGAACGTCGTCGACCTCGATGTTTCGCGAAGGCGCGTTCGTGATGCCCTCAAGATCGGCAACGGTGTCGACCTGAGGATCCGCGAGAAGCTCATGGAGAGCGCGGCTCTGCGCGACGATCGGACGGCTCGACGGTCCAGGCAGCGCCATTGTGCGCATTGGACACGTCGGACGTCGCGGAGGATCTGAGCACTGCGGCTTCCACCCCGCGCATGTGCATGGAGAACCACACCGACGAGTAGAACATGATCGCGTGATCAGACTCGCCGTCCGTGCGCTTCGATCCTTGGAGAGGTATTCGCCACGCGGAGGCCACGCGGAGATCGTGGGCACGGGCCATGCTTACGGCGGCGTGGTGCGTTCAACCAACCTTCTCACGATCGGGCCTCTCAAGGTTCTTTCTTGTTTCGTCGCCTTGATCGCGTGCGGCTCTTCGAACGACGACTCGCCCGGCGCGTCGCAAGAACCGGATGCGTCCTCGCAGGATGCGTCTTCGCAGGACGCGTCCTCGCCGGATGCGGACGTCGACGTCGCCTCTCCCGACGCCAGCGACGCTGCTTCGCCCATCGCGACCGCGTCGGTGGCGGACGTCTGCTCGAACACCGCGAAAACGATCTGTGCTTACTTGGAGACATGCACTCCCGAAGCGACCGCGAATCTCTGGGCGTCGGCGACGGAGTGCGAGCCACGGTTTCGCGAGAACTGTCTCGCGAGCTACCCCACGGATACAGAGGTCCGCAAGGACGACGCCGAAGAATATGCGAGCTGCCTCGCCAAGCTCACGTGCGACGATCTCTACGGTCCACGATGGTCGACAACGTGTGATCTCCCACGGCTCGCGGCATCAAAGCCGATCGCCGCACCTTGCCGGAGCGACTTCGAGTGTGAGAGCCGCACGTGCACAGGGAGTTCGACGGCATGTGGAACGTGCGTCACGCGGAAGAATGCCGGTGAATCTTGTTCGAGCAGCCGCGAGTGCCGACACGGCGGCTACTGCGATAAGAACTGTTACGCGCCAGCGTACCTCGACGAGCCGTGCGACACTTTTCGCATCTGCGGGAACGGCCTCGTGTGCACCGGCGGCACCTGCAAGAAGACCGGCAGCAACGTCGGCGACACGTGCAGCACGGACCGAGACTGCGATCTCCCAGCGCTGATCGCGTGCAACAAGACCTCGGGCAAATGCGAGAAGACGACGTTCGCGGATCCGAACGGCGCGTGCCCGAAGGCCTTCGATGACGGCCCGCCGATCGATTGCGGCAAGGGCTCGTCGTGCATCACGCCGAACGCCGACGAGCCGGGGACGTGCGTGGTGAACGCCAAGGTCGGCGAGGCTTGCGGCGACACCGTCCGCTGCGAAGCGTTCGTCAATTGCCGCGACGACAAATGCGTACTCCCGACGTGGTCGGCCTGCCAATAGCGCGAGGTCTCGCTTCGACGTTTCCCAGTCTCGCGAGGGCTTCGATCCGATCCCTCGCGCCCGTCCTTACATCTCCACATCTCCGCTGCTGGAAGAAAACCGACGGCAGCTCGACCGATATGTCCCTTGCTGGAGTCATGTGAATGTTTTCACGAAATCTTCGTGCTTTGTTCGTGGTCGCTCTCCTTATCGTCGCCTGCGGCGGCAACGACGACAATGAAGGCTGCGGGACCCATCTGGGTGAGGTCCGCTGCTCGACGGACAAAGACTGCGAAGGCTATACGGGATTCTCCCTCGAGCTCCTCCGCGATAGAGACCCTCGCTGCGTGGTGGCTCGTTGCGAGGCGAACGTCTGCGCCGTCTCGTCCTATCCGACGGGCGCGCTGGAGGACGAAGTCGACGGTGACTGCAGCAAGCCAGCCTGCGACGGAAACGGCTATCTCACGACCGTGGCCGACCTCGACGACACCGGCAAGAGCATTCCCTGTCGCGAGATCACATGCTCCCCTTCCCTCGTCACACGGCTCGCGAGCGACGGGACTTCGTGCTGGAAACCGGAGACGTACGAAGACGGGATATGTCGTGACGGCGAATGCGTATCGCTCGACCGCGACGCCAGCGCCGATGCCGGCGACGACGCGAGCTTGGACGGCGGCGACGACGCGAGCTCGGACGGCAGCGACGACGCGGGGGATGCGTCGACCGACTGATCCGCCACGAGAACGCGGGAAGTCGCGTCGGCGTGCGCCGGGGCTCGTAGGTCGACGCCGATGTCATCACCGGGCCGGCCGGTGTCATCGTCGACTCTCTCTTCACCCGCGACCCGCGCCATATCCAAATGAAGATTTTTCGTGGATACGGCCGTCTCCGATGGTGAGGCTTACGCCCATCGTTTCTCCAATCTCGACGACGGCTTCGAGTCGTGCGAAAAGCGACGCATGAGGATGGAAACCCGCTTTTGGCACGTGGGCATTGGCATCACCTTATTGGCCCTCAGTTCCGCTTCGTGTGGTGGGACGACCTCGAATCCGGCTCCGGCCTCGCCTCCCTCGTCGAAGGGCGCGTCGAGCATCCCCGCGACCGCGAATGCCGGAGGGACCACGCCGGACGAGGTGTCGGAGGCCGATCGGGAGGCGTTGACGGTTCTCTCGCGAGGAGCCGAACAAATCTTCGGTGCATTCGGCAACGGAAGGCCGCGCCTCTCGCGTGACGGCAAGACCCTCCTCTTCCTCTCCGACAGGGACGGTCTGCCCCAAGCCTACGCGGCGCAGAGCAACGACGCGCGGTCGATGCCTCGTCGACTCTTGGAGACGCAAGAGCGCATTTCCTTCCTCGAGGTGGCGCCGGGCTCGGACACGGTGATCTTTTCCTCGGACAAGGGAGCCGACGAGAAGTTCTCCATCTTCGCGGTCGACGTGGACGGGAGCAAACTCCGTGAGCTTACGCCCGGAGAGAGTCTCCAACGAGACCGACCGTTGTTCGCTCGAACTCGACCCGGGGTCGTCTTCTTCTCGGCCCGCGGCGAAAAAGAGAGTTCGACCCGCGTCTACTCCGTGAACGTCGACGGGAGTGAAAAGCCCCGCCTTCTGTACAGCGACAAAGGTTCCGGTGAGCTCATCGCCGTGAGCGCCGACGGATCGACGGGGCTTTTCCTCCGATCCATGTCGCTCTCGCAAGGGGACCTCGTGCGGGTGGATTTGGCGAAAGGCGCAAACCAGATCGTCTATCCGCTCTCCGGCGAAGCGGCGATTCACGACGCGACGTTCCTGCACGACGGGAAGCATTGCCTCGTCGCCACCGATGGTGGCTCCGAGAACGACCTCCTCCTCAAAATCGAATGTTCGACGGGCAAGGAGGTCGGTCGCTACGTCGACGAAGAGCCGAAGACGGGAGCCATTCAAGAAGTGGTCCTCTCGAACGGTGGGAAGCTCGCCGCCATTCTGGTGGATGCTGGGAATCGGCACTTCGTTCGCTTCGTCGACGTTGCCTCGATGAAGAGGACGCGCGCCGCCGATCTCCCCCTCGGAGATGGCGCGCTCGGGACGTTCGCGCCCGACGACAAGACATTGGTCCTTCGTTGGGCCTCTCCCACGAGCCCCGGCGATCTCTTCGCCGTTTCCGTCGAATCCGGGAAGGTCACCGCGCTCCGAGCGGATGCTCGACCTGGTTTGGCGAACCTCCCCGAGCTCGACGTCCATATCGAATCGATCAAGGCGCACGATGGTCTCGAAATTCCGGTGAACACCTACGTTCCGCGCGGCGCCGCCGGTCGATTGCCGGTTTTGGTGATGGTGCATGGCGGCCCCGCGGCGTCTTCTGCCATGAGCTATTCGCCACTCGTTCGTTTCTATACCGCCAACGGATTCGCGGTCGTCGAGCCCAACATTCGAGGTTCGACGGGGTTCGGTCGAGCCTACGAACAAGCGGATGACGGCCCCAAACGCCTCGATGCTTTGAAAGACATCGAAGCCGTCGCGCAATGGACGAAGGGACGCGCGTGGGCCGATCCTACCCGCCTCGTCATCTGGGGCGGCAGCTACGGCGGCTACATGGTGTTGATGGGGATGACGAGGCAAACGGACCTCTGGCGCGCGGGCGTCGACCTCGTGGGCCCTTCGAATTGGCGCTCCTTCATGGCGACGACGACGGAGCAAATTCGAGAAATCCTCTCGAAGGAATTCGGTTCGTTGGAGAAAGACGGCGCGTTCCTCGATTCCATCTCTCCCCTCCGTGACATCGACAAGGTGAGGAATCCGCTCTTCGTCTTTCAAGGCAAGAACGATCCCCGCGTTCCTCAATCCGAGTCCGACCAAATCGTCTCATTGCTTCGCAAGCGCGGTATCCCCGTCGAGTACTTCGTCGCATCCGATGAGGGACACTCGCTCGATCGACGTCCGAATCAAGTGGCGTTCGCGGCGCGGACGACGCTGTTCCTCCAGAAGCATCTTGGGATGAAGTAATCTTCGCGACGACGGCATGCTACCGTCTTCGACGTGGCGAACGTTGCGAGCAGACGCGATGTCGCGAGGAGGAAACGCGTCGCCGCGGCGTTCTTCGTTTTCGGAGGGATCGCCGGCACGTCGCATGCGGCCCACGCGCAGCGCACGACCAAGCTTCGGTACGATCTCGCCGCCGACATCGGAGTCACCGCGGCCGGTGGACTGCTCTGGCTCGGGAGCGAGGTGCTCAAAGGCGAGCTGGCGCCCGAGGCATGTCGCTGGTGCAATCCGCCAGGCATCGACGCGAGCGCGCGGAGCGCCCTCAAATGGTCGGACACGAAGACGCCGGGCACGATCAGCGACGTCTTGGGATTCGGCCTCGCTCCGTTGGCCATCCTCGGAACGAACGCGCTCGTCGCGTCGCACGATCGGTCGATCGAAAATGCGCCCGTCGACGCGCTCGTGGTGCTCGAAGCGACCGTGCTCGCGATGGATCTCAACCAGCTCACGAAGTTCGTCGTGGGTCGCGAACGTCCGTTCATCCATGCGCTCGCGCCGGATCGAAAAGGGAGCGTGGCGCAGCCGTCCGACAACAACGTGTCGTTCTTCTCGGGGCACACGACGGAGCTCTTCTCGCTCGCCGTCGCGGCCGGAACCGTCGCGCAGATGCGCGGTTATCGTATGGCGCCGGTCGTCTGGGCCGTCGGGGGCTTGCTCGCCGTGTCGACCGGTTACCTCAGAATCGCCGCGGACAAGCACTATCTGACCGACGTGCTCGTGGGGATGGGCGTGGGTTCGGCGATCGGATTCGCCGTTCCCTATGCGTTGCATCAACCGATCGCGACGACGGGCGACACCGCCGTTCGCGTCGTGCCGTTCGCGGGACGGGCGACAGGGCTCTCCGTGGAAGTCGTCTGGTAGCGCACGACGTCGCGACGATTCGACCATGAGGCGTCGCGACGTCGTGCCGATCGATCACCACGTCAAATCGTAAGCGAGCGTGACCGCCGTCCCGTCCTTCGCCGTGATCGTCGCGCTCAGCTTGAGCTTCTTCGCGGAGGCGTCGTAGCTCTCGAGCGTCGCCGTCCCCGTGCCGGGCGAAGCGACGGCGATCCATGTGTGCGCGGCGGTCGGCGTGGAGAGCGCTCCGTTGAACGCCGGCGGCGACGTGGACGACACGTTGAGGGCGAGGTTCGTCGCCGTCGCGGGCAGGCCGACCATCGCCGTCTCGAGCCGCCACGGCGTCCCTTCGCCGTCCGTGAAGCAGCCATCCACGCGGAGATTGCCGCTTTGGTAGACATCGAACGGACCGAGCGGCTTGCCGGCGACCGTCGCCGTCGCCGTCCCGATCATGGGCGTGCCGTCCGACGCGAAGCACGGGCCCGCGTCGGTCGACCCGGCATCCGTTCCTCCCGCGTCGGTCGGATTCGCGCCGGAATCGCTCCCCCCGTCGTCTGGCTCCAAGACGTCCGCGTCCGTCGAGGAGCTGGCGTCGTCGATCCCTGTGTTCGATCCCGCGTCGGCCGAGACGACCGACGTGTCTCCGTCGCTCGACGAGCACGCCGCGAGCGAACCACCGAACGGAAGGGCGAGTACCAGAGCCGAACCAACGACCAAGCTCGATTTCGAAACTCCGAACGAACGACGGAAAGCATGGATCATGGATTCAAAAATGGCATGAAGACATTCGTCACTCAATTGCCATTTTTTTGAAAACCGAAGAACGATGTTTTTCAAAAAATGAAATCGCATACTGGGATCGCATGCATGCGATTTCCTCTCGACCACCATGGTCGACCGCCATGGTCGACCGCCATGGCGAAATGCATCACCTCGCGGGGCACGACGGCCGCCGAGAGCGCATGTTCGACCACGAGTGACTCGAAGCGCGACAGATACGAAAGCGCGACCACTCCCTTTGGTACCCACCATGCATACGTGCGGCGCATGGAACCCACAGAGCGAACGCCGTCTCGACCTTCGTCACGTGACCGCGATCGCAACGATCGCGTCCGTTACGCCGTCGTGGGGCTGGGAAACATCGCGCAGGTCGCCGTGCTGCCGAGCTTCGCGCACGCCGCCGAGAACTCCGAGCTGTGCGCGCTCGTCTCGTCCGATGGAGAAAAGCTCTCCGAGCTCGGCGAGCGCTACGGCGTCGCGCATCGCGGCTCTTACGATCAGCTCGAGCGGGTGCTCGAGGAGAGCCGCGCGGACGCCGTGTACCTGGCGGTGCCGAACACGATGCATCGCGAACTCACCGTCCGCGCCGCCAAGGTCGGCATTCACGTCATCTGCGAGAAGCCGATGGCCATGAACGTCGCCGATTGCAAGGCCATGATCGACGCATGCGACGAGGCGTCGACCCTCCTCATGGTGGCCTATCGCCTCCACTTCGAAGAGGCCACGCTCCGCGCCATCGAGCTGGCCCGCTCCGGGCGCCTCGGCGATCTCGTCTTCTTCAGCTCGACGTTCGGCCAGCAGGCCCGCGCCGGCGACATCCGCACGCGCGCGAACGTGGGCGGCGGCGCCCTCTTCGACAATGGCATCTATTGCGTGAACGCCGCGCGGCACGTCTTCGGAGAAGAGCCCATCGAAGTCTTCGGGTTCATGTCGAAGGGCGACCGTCGCTTCGAAGGCGTCGACGCGACCACGTCGGCGCTCCTGCGATTTCCGGGCGATCGGATCGCGCAATGGACCGCGAGCCAAGGCTCGGCCGACGTCGACGCGTACCGCATCGTCGGTTCGAAGGGCGAGCTTCGCGTCGAACCCGGATACACGTACACCGGGGATTTGACGCACTACCTCACCGTCGACGGCAAGACCACCTCGACGCTGTTCACCGCGCGCGACCAATTCGCGCCCGAGCTCGTCACGTTCTCGCGATGCATCCTCGACGGCACCGAACCCGAACCCTCCGGTGAAGAAGGGCTCGCCGACGTCCGCGTCCTCGAAGCCATCGCCGAGTCCGCGCGCACCCACGCGCCCGTGAAGCTCCCGCCGTTCACGCGCAAACGCCAGCCCGACATGACCCAGGAGATGCGCATGCCGCCGGTCGGAAAACAGAAGACGGTCCACGCGCCCTCCCCCACGGCGTAGCGCCGCCCACGGCGTAGCTGCGCGCCGCTCGTCCACGAATCCACGACAAGAAAGGCACGCGCGTCGTGCACGAAAAGGAGGAACGATGAAGGCCGTCGTCTTTCATGGTGTCGGTGACATTCGGCTCGACGACGTTCGCGAGCCCGAGCTGAAGAAGTCGACCGACGCCATCGTCCGTCTCACCGCGAGCGCGATTTGCGGGACCGACCTCCACATGATCCGCGGGACGATGCCCGGCATGAAGGAGGGGACGATCCTCGGTCACGAAGGCGTCGGCGTCGTCGAGACGCTCGGCAAGGACGTCCGCAATCTGTCCATCGGCGAGCGCGTGGTGATTTGCTCGACCATCGGATGCGGGACGTGCGTGTATTGCCGCGCCGGGTATTACGCGCAATGCGACATCGCGAATCCGAACGGCCCCGGCGCGGGGAGCGCGTTCTTCGGAGGACCGGAATCTTCGGGACCATTCCAAGGTTTGCAGGCCGAGAAAGCATGCATTCCGTACGCGAACGTCACGTGTGTCAAATTGCCCGACGAGGTCTCCGACGACCAAGCCATCTTGCTCTCGGACATTTTCCCGACGGGCTATTTCGGCGCTCGACTCGCCGAGATCAAGCCGGGCGATACCGTCGCGGTCTTCGGCTGCGGTCCCGTCGGCCAATTCGCCATCGCGAGCGCGAAGATCTTGGGCGCCGGCCGAATCCTGGCCGTCGACACGGTCGCCTCGCGCCTGGCCATGGCGCGCGACCAAGGCGCCGAGATCATCGACTTCAATCGCGAGGATCCGGTCGCCATCATCCACGAGATGACGCGCGGCATCGGCGTCGATCGAGCCATCGACGCCGTCGGCGTGGACGCGAATTGCCCTCACGCGGGCCAAGGCGCGAAGGAAGCCGCAAAGAAGGCCGACGACTTTCGGCACGAGCTCGAACGCATCGCGCCGCGAACGAACGTCGTCGACGGCCAATGGACGCCGGGAGACGCGCCCTCGCAGGTGCTCGACTGGGCGGTCGAGTCGTTGGCGAAGGCCGGGACGCTCTCGATCATCGGCGTCTACCCGGATTCGGCGCGGACGTTCCCCATCGGCCGCGCGATGCAGAAGAACCTCACCATGAAGATGGGAAACTGCAACCATCGTCGCTACGTGCCGATGCTCGTCGACATGGTGCGCGAAGGGCGCGTCGATCCGGCGACGATCCTGAGCCAACGGGAGCCGCTCTCGGCGGCCATCGACGCCTACAAGGCGTTCGATCGGCGCGATCCTGGCTGGACGAAAGTCGAGCTCCGTTCGCAAGCCAACGGGCACCCGGCGACGGCGTCGCAAGCCGTTTGAGGTCGTCGACGAGCCTTCGTTCGACGGCGCACGACCGACGTTCGAAGCGCTTTCGGCGGAGGCTCGTTGCCGACGTTTTACCGACGTTTGGAACGGCCTTCGCCGAGGGATGTGGTAGCAAGTACGGACGCTGATGCTCGGCTCTCGGCTCCGACGACGCTGCCTCGCGCTCGCATTTTTCGGCGTGCTCGCGGCGCGCCCCGCGAACGCAGAGCCGGAAGCGCCCGCGAGCGAGCCCGTGCTCGTCCCGCCGAAGCTCGTCGTGAGCGAACCCCCCGAATACCCGCCGAACGTCGACGGCCCCGCGAGCATCCTCCTGGAGGTCGTGGTCGAAGCCGACGGTTCGGTCGGCAACGTCACCGTCGTCGAAGGCCGCGAAGGGTTCGACGAAGCCGCCGTGCGCGTCGTCCAGAACTACCGCTTCGAGCCCGCGCGACGCGCCGACACGTCCGTCCGATCGCGAATCCGCATTTCCGTCACGTTCTCGCCCCCCGAAGAACGACCGCGCGCAACGACGGAGCCCGCGTCTCCCGCTTCGGGAAACGCTCCGACGACGGGCGAACCACACGGCGATCGTTCGGGCGCCGCCCCCGGCTCTTCCTCTCCACCGGACGCGCCGGCCGAGCCCGCGATCCGCGAAATCAGCGAAGTCCAAGTGACCGGTGTGCGGACTCCACGCACGCCGACGGAATACCGAATCGGCCGCGCGGAAGTCCGCGTGATCCCCGGCGCGTTCGGGGATCCGTTTCGAGCCATCGACGTCCTCCCCGGCGTCGTCCCCGTCATTTCGGGATTGCCTTATTACTACATCCGCGGAGCCCCACCCGCGGCCGTCGGCTATTACGTCGACGAAGTTCGTGTTCCGTATTTGTTCCATTTCGGGTTGGGACCGGGCGTCATCCAACCAGCGCTCGTCGAAGAGGTCTCGCTCCACCCCGCGGCGTATCCCGCGCGGTACGGGCGGTACGCCGGCGGCATCGTCGCCGGACGGACCCGCGATCCGAGCGACGGCCTGCACGGAGAGGCGCAGCTCCGGCTCTTCGACGCCGGTGCTTACGTCGAAGCACCGTTCGCCGACGGGCGCGCGACCGTCGGTGTCGGAGGGCGGTATTCGTACACGGCCGCGCTCATTTCCCTATTCGCGCCCGACACCACGATCAATTATCGAGATTACAATGCCCGCGCGAGCTATCGAATCTCCGATCGATGGCGGGCGAGCGTGCTCACCTTCGGTGCGTTCGACTATGCTTCGGAGGTCAAGCAAGGCAAAGAGCGCGTGCTCTTCGCGTCGGAGTTCCACCGCGCGGACTTCCGGCTCGACCGCCGCGGCGACGACGGCTCCGTCAGCCGCATCGCCGCGACCGTCGGGTTGGATCGGACGCGCCTGGAGGGCTCGCGGTTCGCACAGAACTGGATCACGGGCGTCCGCGGTCGCCACACGTGGCCCGTCGGCACGAAGGCCGATCTCGAGGTCGGCGCCGATTTCCTCGCGGAGAACTACGCGGGCGATCTCCCCAGCCCCTACGCCGCCGATCCTCGCGAATACCAGCAAGCGCTCACCCTCTTCTCACCGCGCCTCGACACGTCGACGGGCGCCTGGTTTTCGGCGATTTATCGGCCTTTCACCGGTTGGGAAGTGACGGCGATCGCGCGCGCCGATCTGTTCACCAGCGCCGGCAAGACCGCGCTCGGGCCGAGCCCTCGGCTCTCGACGCGCATTCCTTTGACGAAGAAGCTCGCGTTCCTCTCGGCCCTCGGCGTGGCGCCCCAAGCCCCCGCCTTCTCGATCCCCGTCCCGGCGGTAGGGTACAGCGGCCTGCCGGGAGGATTGTCGTTCGCTTATCAGAAGAGCGCCGGACTCGACCTCACGCTCCCACTCGAATTCAATCTTCGCGCCGTTGGATTTCATCACAGCTATTTCAACCTTCGGGACATTTCTCCCGACCGCGACGAGATCGACGTCGACACGCCGCAGCTCTCGAGCAATTCCCCTTCGCAGGCGTACGGGCTCGAGGCCTTCCTGGGGCGAAAGTTGAGCGCACGCTATTCGGCATTCACGAGCTTGACGCTCATGCGGTCGGAGATCGGGTCGAGCCGTCTCTTGCCCGCGAGGGTCGCGCCGTTCGACCGCACCTACGTTTGGCAAATCGGCGGCGTCGCGGATCTGGGGAAAGGTTGGCGCGCGTCGGCGCGGTTCCTGACGTACGCCGGATGGCCCCAGACGCTTCCGAACGGGTCCGCCGAGACCACGACGACCACGAAGGGTCGACTCCCGAGCTTTCGGCGCATCGACGTGCGGATCGAGAAGCGCTGGACGCTCCGCTCGAAGGCGTGGATTTCCCTCGTCCTCGAGGTGCTCAACGCGACGGCCGCGAAAGAGGTGGTCGCGTCGCGCTGCGTCGATTCTTCGGATTCGAACTCGAATTGCAAAAATGACGAATTCGGACCGGTGGTCGCGCCGAGTCTCGGTTTGGAGGCGGGACTATGAACCTCGTGCGCTCCGTTTGCCGTGTCGCCGCCGCGTCGCTTTCGGCGCTCTTGGCCGGGTGCGTGCCGGCCGCCGAAGAGCCGGAACCGCGAGGCGCCGCGGGGTTCCACACCGAACCTTCGCCCGCCGCCCGCGGCGAACCCTTCGTCACGAGCGACGGGTGGACGGTTCATTTCGAGCGATTCGCCGTCTCGGCCTACGTCTTTGCAAGCGGCGGGAACACGCTCTATTACCGATGGAGCGGCCGCGATCCCGTAGACATCTACTCGCCCGGCGCGCCGATCGCGGCGGCCTACTTGACGATCAATTTGTCTCCGACCTATTTGTTCGAAGACACGCGCTTCGAGATCGACATTCGAGAATTGGCCATCACCGAGGATCTCGAAAGGCGATTCTCCGAACCCGCCGACGACATCAAGGCTGGGTACTATTCTCGACCGGACAAGGTCGGTCCGTCGGTCATCGTCACGTTCGTCGGGGAAAAGGACGACCGCGTGGTGCGGGTGGATCTCGGGCTCGCAGGGCTCGGCTATGCCTACGCCGACGGAAGCGTGGACGTCCGCAAAGATGCGCTCTCCACGACACCTCTTCCTCTTACCCCTGAACGGTTTCTTTCGTTTCAACCAATCAGTCCCGAAGAAGCGCGAAACGGCGAAGCGTTCTTCCAACCCTTCGCCGACGCCGACCGCAACGGTGACGACGACGGGGAAGCTACGGCGGCCGAGCTGAACGCGTACGAGGTGGTCATCTCGGACAGCCCCTTGGGTCTGGGGCGTCAAACCTCTTCGTTGCTCCAAGCCGTATCTGCGCGCTACGTGCTTCTCTTCGGGAGCCAATCCCTGCTTCCCCCCACGCAAGCTCCGGAGAGAGGACAGGCTCCCATTTCCCTACTGAAAGTCGTTCCGCGTAGGGAATGTGGTGCGGGAGATGCTTCGCGGTTCACGAAAAAGGAGGTCCTCGTGAACACGACCGCTCGCTTCCACGACGTTCCGAGCGCGCCCGGCGCGCGAACACAGAACCCGGCGTACCAGGCCTATCAGCTCTTGCACGTCGCGTTCATCGTCGCGCCGATCGTCGCCGGCATCGACAAGTTCTTCCACGTACTCACGAATTGGGATGCCTATTTGTCCCCTGCGTACGCGAGCCTATCGCCGCTCTCGCCGCACGGGACGATGTTGGCCGTCGGTCTGGTCGAGATCGTGGCCGGCCTCGTCGTGGCGCTCAAGCCACGCATCGGTGGGTATGTCGTCGCCGTGTGGATGGGGCTCATCGTCCTCAATCTGCTCTTGTTGGGGCGCGCCTACGACGTGGCGCTTCGCGACATCGGCCTGTGCCTCAGCGCCATCGCGCTCGGGCGTTTGAGCACCGCCTACGATCGCCAAGCGCGAACGGCGTGAGCGCGGGGACGACGTGACGATTTCGGCCAGCGAGTCCGGCCGTCAAACGACACCACTCGCCGAGGAGAATTCGACTAAAACGCATACCCGACGTCGATGCCTCCCCACGGCAGGAACTTCGTCGTGCGAAGGAGCGGCGTGAAGGAGGCTCCGAACGAAAACCCGCCGTCCGAGGGGATGTACCGATACCCCACGATGGCCGTCGCGGCGGCGCCGAACCCCGTCCGATCGTTCTCGAAACGGATGCCCTCGGTGTCCGTCGACGCGTCCGTGTAGAGGAACGTCATGCCCAATCCGAGCTGGAGCTTGTGACTCCGAGCTCCGACGTAATAGCTCGCCGTCACCGGGAACGTGAGGACGACGAGGTTTTCGCTCGCGCCGTATTTCGATACGGGCAAAGAAAAGAAGCTTCCACCGACACGAAAACCGACCCTCCACGCGTCGACGTAGCGCTCGTAGTTGAGGGAATAGAAAAGTCCGCTGCCGAGCGCTTGGAGAAACAGGATGTTCGCCGCGCTCGCACGCGACTCCGCCTCGGCGGATGCGACCTCCACCGGCGCGACCTCTGCGGGTGGCGCGACTTCCACCGGCGCGACCTCCGCTGGCGCGATTTCCGCCGTCGACCCAACCGCCGGTGCCTCGAGGGCCCAAAAACGTAGCGCGAACCCGAGCGCGATCACGGCATCACGAGCTCCGCCCCGTGCTCGTAGCGCGACGGATCCGCGCACATCGCCGCGACGGCGTCGACGCTCGTGGGACGGCTGTCGAACGTGGGGCCACCTTCCGGACCGTCGTTCGGGCCAGCTTCGACCAGGATGTCCGTGACGTCGTAGTACCAGTCGAATACCTGCGAGCCGTCCTCGTGCTTCTCGAGAAGCTTGCAACCCGCAACGATGTGCTCGCGCGGGCAAGGACCGGCCCCCGCCGACGCGCGGTGTTTCGTGCGGCAATCGTCGGCGAACTGACTCGCGGCGACGGTGTCCACGATCTCCTGGCAGAAAGCAGCACGCTGCGCGCCATCGGCGACGTAGCGCCGATCGCAATACGCGTCCGCCTTGGCGCCGGCGAAATCACCGCCTTCGACGACGAGCGACTCGGCGACACCGCACGCCACGAAGACGAACGCGACCCCTCCGAAGAGCGCGGCGCGGACGGTCTCGAGACGTTTCGACGGATCCTTCATCGGCCGATTCGCGTGCGATGCGAGCGAGCACCGCGGTCTAGCACCCGGCGCCACGAACGCAAACGCGCAGGCGCGTCGAGCAGCCAGGTCAGCCAGGTCACGCGGGCGACGCGGGCAGGCACGTCACGCGGGTGCGTCACGCAGGCATGCCATGCGGTCGCGGCGGGCGGTCATGTCACGCGGACGTGTCACGCGCGTATCGACGTCGCAGAATGTCCCGGAAGCGCGCGGTCGGCACCGCGATTCGCGCGGAGGGGCGCCGCCGTTCGCGACCCATTTCCGCCCATGAAAGCCCGAGCTTTCGTGGATTTTCGACGGGCATGGAACACGGCTTGCTGAAGAGCCCATCCCGTTCACCGGTGCTCCCGTTCGAGCACTGGGAGGAGAAAACAAACATGCCGATAGCCTTTTTCCGTCGTGCCACCGTCCTTGCTTTCCTCGCGCTGTCCGCGGCCTCCGTCGGGTGCAGCGACGACAAAGCCTCCGTCGATTCGAGCAACGGCAAAGCCATTTCCGATCTCGACATCGGAAGCGACATCACGCTCGACAAGGGGCAGACCATGCAAGTGACGGCGACGGTGGAGTACGCCGACGGCACGTCCCTCGACGTCACCAAGAATGGCGATCTCGTCTGGAGCATCGGCAACACGAACGTGGCGACGATCTCCGAAACGGGCGTCGTGACCGGCGTCGACATCGGCACCACGAACATCAAGGCCACTTACCAAGGGAAGGAGAGCGCCGAGCACGTCATCGTCGTCAAGTGACGATGATGGTGCGCGCCGCTCGCCGCGAGGCTTCGTGCCGCGCGTCGACGAGTCGCCGTCGCATGGCCCGCCACGTGCAAGCACGCGCGCGCTTCTCGTTCGAGTCGCGAAGTCATTCGAATTCGAAAACCGACGTTTTCAATTGATCCGGGAGACATTCATGAATCGCTATTTCCTCGTTCTCGCTGCTACGACCGCTTTCACGACGTTCGCGTGTGATCAGTCCGCGAAAGAAGCTCAAGAAAAGGCGGACAAGGCCCAGGCCGAAGCCCAGAAGAAGATCGACAACGCGACGACCGAGGCGACGAGCAAAGTGACCTCCGCGGAGGTCGAGGCCCAGAAGAAGATCGCCGAGGCACAAAACGACTTCGCCAAGACGCGCGAGGATTATCGCCACACGACGCAGGAACACCTCGACTCCATCGACAAGGATCTCGCCGACCTCGAGGCGAAGGCCAAGAAGGCCACCGGCAAGGCCAAGACGGATCTCGAGAGCCAGCTCACCACGCTCAAGGCGCAGCGGATGGCGTTCGGCGAGGACGTGAAGTCGATCGAGACGTCGAGCGCGTCGACCTGGGATGCGACGAAGGCGCGCGTCGACAAGGAATGGCAGGATCTGAAGGACGCGGTCGAACGCGCCAAGTGATCCGTGTTCGAAGCACGGCATCCGGAACGACGAGCACCGCGGGATGCGACACGCGCGCATCTTCGCGGTGCCGTGCTTTTCGGGGCCTTCACTCCGCTTTGGGCGGCGCTCCTCCGTGGGTCGTCGCGGCGGGGCCTCGCGGTTCCGACGGTGGTTCGAGCCCTTCGAGGTGCGAGGCGTCGTTCAAGAAGCGGAGCCGCGGTCGTTCGTCGCCCGAAGACGAGCCAACGGTCGACCCCGAAGAGCCCGAAACGGGGATCTCGACGAGCGTGAGCGCCGTGTTCTCGATGTTTCCGAGCGCGCGGAAGCCCTCGCGCGAGAGCCCCAAGAGCCTCGCGACGTAGCTGCGAATCGCTCCTCCGTGCGAGACGACGAGCACGCGACGCCTCGGATACCGAGCCGCCGTTCGCAACGCCGCGGCCTCGACGCGCTCGGCGAGCTCCGCATAGGTCTCGCCGCCTCCCCTGCGGACGTCGATGCCGCGCGACCAGGCCGTCCACTCGTCGGGGAACTGCGCGGCGATCTCCTCGTGGTCTTTGCCCGACCAGGCGCCGACGTCGACCTCGCGGAGCGCGCTCTCGAGCGCCGGATCGAGCCCGCAAGCCGTGCCGACGATGCGCGCCGTCTCGACCGCGCGAAGCAGATCGCTCGTGACGATGGCGTCGAGGGCGAGCGACGCGACGCGGGCGGCGAGCCGCTCGGCCTGCGCACGACCATGGGCGTCGAGACCTCCGCCGGATTGCCCTTGGAAGACGCGCCGGGCGTTGTCCGCCGTTCGACCATGCCGCGCAAAGTAGAGATACGTCATCGAAATACCCTACGAATGTTCAGTCGTTCGCTGCTTCGAATCTTTGGAAAAGCTTGCGAGGCCGGAGACCTACGACTACGTTCCGCCTTCCCGTAAATCGGACGGCGCCTCCGGGTGTCGGCCGCATGCCGAGCGAGAGTGCCATGGCGCGCGTTACCGTTGAAGATTGTCTCGAGCGAGAAGAGAACCGTTTCGCCCTCGTCGTGCTGGCGGCCCGTCGCGCGCGGCAGCTCATGAAGGGAGCGGTGCCCCTCGTTCACTCGAAGAACAAGCCGGCGGTCACCGCGCTCCGTGAGATCGCGGCGGGCAAGGTCCACTTCGACCGTAGCAGCAACGACGCGGTCCAAGACTGGATCGACCACATGAACCGGTCGGGCCTTTACTGAGATCGCGACGCGGGGGGCGTGATCGCGAGCTCGAGGTCGGCTCGAGCGCCCATTACGAAAATCCCGCGTATTACGATCACGCCTACGGCGGTCAGGTCGACGACGTCGCGTATTACGTGAAGCTCGCGGCCGAGCGCGGGCGCGTCCTCGAGTACGGCATCGGCGGAGGTCGCATCGCGATCCCGATGGCGCGCGCGGGGGTCCGGGTGACGGGCGTCGATCGCTCGGCGCCGATGCTCGCGGATCTGAAGCGGAAGCTCGCGCGCGAACCTGCCGACGTCCGCGCGCGCGTGAAGGCCAAGCGGGGCGACATGCGGAGCGTTCGGTTGAACGAGCGCTTCCCCCTCGTGCTCTCCACGTTCAACACCGCGCTTCATCTCTACGAGCGGGACGACGTCGAGCGCTACCTCGCGCGGGTGCGCGAGCATCTCGAGCCGCGGGGCGAGTTCGTCGTCGATCTGTCGATGCCCGTGCTCGAAGACCTCATCCGGCGTCCCGACAAGCCCTTCCGTATGCCGGCGTTCGTCCATCCAACGGAGGGGCGCGTCAAATACCACGAGCTCTTCGATTACGATCGCGTACGTCAAATCGCCTTTGTATCGATGTTCTTCGAGCCAGTGGATCGGCACGGAAAATCGAGCGACGATCGCCGGTTCATGACGCCGCTCGTGCACAGACAGTTCTTCCCTCGCGAATGGGAAGCACTCCTCCATTACAACGGGTTCGAGGTCACGAACGTCTTCGGGAATTTCGAGGGTGGCCCGCTCGTCGCGACGTCGGACGTCATGGTGTGGCACGCGCGCAAGCGGCGTGCGTGGAGGCGCGCTTGAGCGGCGTGGCCGAGCGCTTGGCGAGCGTCCGCGACCGGATCGCGCGGGCCGCGGTCGCGGCGTCGCGGGACCCGAAGGACGTCAAGCTCGTCGCCGTGTCGAAGACGAAGTCCGCCGACGCGATCCGCGAGGCCTACGACGCGGGGCAACGCGCGTTCGGCGAGAACTACGTGCAGGAGCTCGTCGACAAGGCCGACGAGCTCGCCGATCTCGTCGACGTCGAGTGGCATTTCATCGGGCATTTGCAGACGAACAAAGCGCGGCAGATCGTGCGCATCGCCCACCTCGTGCACACGGTGGACTCCACGCGGCTCGCCGAGGAGCTCGGCAAGCGAGCCGCCAAAGAAGGTCTCGGCGGGGAAGACCTTCCGCCGCTCGACGTGCTCGTCGAAGTGAACGTCGGCGGGGAAGCCCAGAAGCACGGCGCGACGCCGGCGACGATGCAAGAGGTCGTGTCGGCCGTGGAGAAGTTCCCGTCGCTCCGGTTGCGCGGGCTCATGACCGTCCCGCCGAACGATCTCGAAGGCGCACGGCGCGCGTTCGAGGCGCTCGTCTCCCTCCGGCGAACCCACGGAGGTCGGTCGCGGCTGCCCGAATTGTCGATGGGCATGAGCAGCGATCTCGAGCTCGCGATCGCGGCGGGCGCGACGATCGTGCGCGTCGGCACCGCGATCTTCGGCGAACGTTAGCTCGCGCCGAGCGACCGAGCCGCCTCCAGTCGTTTCCCGGAGGCGGCCGAGTCCTGACGCGCGCGATCACGTCGCGGCGCGCACGCCTATTTGCATTCAGCCAACTTCACGCACTTGCCCGCGCCGCCCTTCGTGCACTCGCTCTGGCCGCGGAGCGCCTTCTTCCCGTCGCTCTCGCAACAGCATTGCTGCGCAGGCGGGCCCGCGTCCACCGGCGGAGGGGCCGCTTCGCACTTCGACTTCTTCACGCATTGGCCTTTCTTGCCCTTCGTGCACTCGCTCATGCCGAGCTGCGAGAGCGGCTGACCGGCGATCTCGCAACAGCACGTCTGCGGGCCTCCCGCGTCGGTGGACGTGTCGGCCGAACCTGCGTCGGCGGGCTTGTCGTCGTCGTCCTTCTTCGCCGCGGCGGTGCTTCCGCTCTTCGGCGCGGCCTTCTCAGCGGAGGGCGCGGTCTCCGCCGTCAACGGCGCTGCGGTCTCCGCCGTCGACGGCGCTGCGGTGGCGGGCGTCTCCGTGGTCGCCGCTGCGGTCGCCGTGTCGGCGGCCGCGCTTTCGGTCGAGGCTTCTTCCTTCTTGGGACAGGCCGCGAGCAGGAGAGCGAGCACGCACACGGCAACGACGGATCGATTCGACATGGTTCCTCCAGCGGGGCCAGGTTCGAAGGCCCCTATCGGACCGCGCATCGTCGCCGACGCTCGGGAGTGGGGCAAGCGATCACTCGGCGGACAAAACGAAGGATCGATCGCGCCACTCATGCTGCAGGACGACGAACGTCGTTCGTGCGGCGCGGCGATGAACGACGTCGAACGACGCGAGGGAGCCGCGGTCCGCGTCGCGGAGTCGTCGCTCGCTTACGGGCGGCGACGCGCGAAGACGTCGCGCAAACGTGAGAGCCCTCGCGACGGCGCTGCCCGTTCCGCGCGAATGCGCTCCGCGAGCGCCCGATGGGCTTCGTCGGTCGCCGAGACGCGAAGGCGCCTGCGATCCACCGCTCGCCGAAGATCGCGGTCCGCGGCGCGAAGGCGGCGCGCGTGCTACGTGGTGCGGCGACGCGCGAAGACGTCGCGCAAACGCGAGAGCCCTCGCGACGGCGCTGCTCGTTCCGCGCGAATGCGCTCCGCGAGCGCCCGATGGGCTTCGTCGGTCGCGTCGAGGGAGAGCGCCCGATCGACCGCGGCCCCGGCTTCTTCGCGGTGACCCGCCGCCAAGAGCGCGGTGGCGAGCACGGCGAGCGATCGCGCGGTGTCGCCGTCGAGCTCGCAGGTGGTTCGCGCGTGCTCGAGCGCGGCGCGCGGATCCCCGAGGGCGATGCACGCGCCCGACATCTCGGCATGAGCCGAGCCCGCGCCGGGAGCGAGACGAAGGGCTTCGGCGAAGGCGTCGCGGGCCGAACGCCAGCGCGCGAGCCTCCGCTCGACGATCCCGAGCGCGAAGTACGCGTGCCACACGTCGTGGTACGACGCGAGGCGCCGCGCGCGAACGGCGAGGATCTCCAGATCTGCTTCGGGCGCGCGGTACGCCGCGCGCAAGACGGCCTCGATTTCGAGCGAGGCACGCGGCGATTCGATCGCGAAGCCGAGCGATCGGGCCTCCGCGGCGAAGCGTGACTTCGGCGCCAGCGCTTCGACGTGCGAGAGCTTCCGCCGCGCGAGCGCTTCACTCCCGAGCTTCAGGTGAGCGCGCGCCAAGACGAGCGACGCCCACGGATCGTTCGGCGCGCGGAGCGTCAAGGCCTCGGCGAGCTTCGCGACGCGCGCCGCGCGGGCCGTGCCGTCCGGTTCGGCCGCGAGCGTCAGGCGAATCGCGTGACGGAGCACCTCCGGGTGCGCCGCGCCGACGAGCGCGTACGCGAGGACGTCGTCGACCAGGCGCGTCCCGGCGTCGACGTCACGTCGCTCCATCACGAGCGAAGCGAGGTTGGTGAACGCCGGCAGGTAGAGCGGCTGTCCTTCGAGGACCATGCGCCACGCGTTCTCGGCTTCCGTCGGCTTCCCGCGTCGCGACAGGACGATGCCTCGCTCCGTGTTGAGCAGCGGATCGAACGCGTCGTGGAGCAACCCTTCCTCGATGGCCGCGAGCGCGCCGTCCAAATCGCCACGCATGCGGCGCGCCTCCGAGAGCAGCGCATAGAGGCAAGCCCGCGCCCTGTCGATCCGGAGCGCGTCTTCGATGCGCCGCTCGGCCTCGTCGAGATCCCCCGTTCGTAGCGCGAGCGCCGCCGACGCCTCCGCGAGCGCCACGTTGCTCGGCGCGTCCTTCGTCGCGCGCGCGATCGTCCGGCGAGCGGCCTCCGTCAGCTTCGGATCGCGCCCCTCCGTCGCCGCTTCGAGCGCCAGCGCGGCGAGGCGAGACGCCGGCAAATGCGCTTCGGGCGCGTCCCCGATCGCGCGCCCGAGGTGCATCATCGCGGCGAGGCGATCGTGAGGTCCGCCGCGGTGCGGATCGTGGAGCGCGCACCGCTCGGCGTGGAGGACGCTCTCGAGCGCGTCCCACGAGAGATCGCCGATCTCGCGAATGCCCCCGAGCTCGCCGCCGAGCTGCGACCAGAGCTCGTCGAACGCGCGGAGGAGCGCTCGACCGGCGTTCTCGTCGTCGACCGGCGCCTCGACCTTCGCGCGCGTCCGCCCATCCTTCGCTTCGAAGGCCAGGAGCTGGATGAGGCCGCGCCCGTCCGTCGGCGGCTCGAAGATCCCCGTGAGCACGAAGTTCACGCCCGGCGAAGGCGGCGACGCCCCCGCGAGATCCCGCCACGCATGCGGAGGAACGAACGCTTCGACCGCGCGCGGCTCGGTCGCGCGTGGCGGCTCGGCGTCGTCGTCCTCCGGTTTCGCGGCGAGGAGCTGCGCGAGCGCGACGCTCTCACCGTCGATCCTGGCGAACGAATGAACGAGCGCCGCGAGGCCCAGGCCGAGTCCTTTGCCGTCGTCGGGAACGCCGAACGGGATCACGACGGCTCGCGGACTCGACATCACCCATCTTCATGCCCGTGCTCGGCCTTCGACACAAGCGGAGCGACGACCGAAACGGACGGCTCGTCGGTCGTCGATCTTTCGGCAAGGGTCCATCGACGAGCGACTTGACGAAGTCCTCGATCGGCGCTTCGCACGCGGGCGCATGCTTTGCTAAGTTCCTCGACGTGGCGCACGCTCGCTCGCGAAGGACGCACGACTCCGGCCGCTCCTCCTTTGGCGACCAAGGTGGCGAAGGGACGCTCTTCGCCTCCGCTGCGAAGCGCGAAGCCAAGGAGAGCGGCGCGATCCCGCTCGCCGAACGCATGCGACCGGCGATGATCGACGACTACGTCGGTCAAGAGCGCCTGCTCGCGCCGGGACGTCCGCTCGCGACCGCGATCGAACGCGACCGCGTCCCATCGATGATCCTCTGGGGTCCGCCCGGCGTCGGCAAGACGACGCTCGGCAAGGTGATCGCGACGCGGACGCGCGCCACGTTCGTCCTCTTCTCGGCGGTCCTCGGCAGCCTCCAAGATCTCCGCGACATCGTGGCCGCGGCGAAGGATCGCCTCGCGTACCGCGGCGAGCGCACGATTGTTTTCGTGGATGAAATCCATCGTTTCAACAAAGCACAACAGGATGCGTTTCTGCCTCACGTCGAGGCGGGAACGATCACACTGATCGGTGCGACGACGGAGAACCCCTCGTTCGCGGTGAACGCGGCGCTCCTTTCGCGGTGCAAAGTCTTCCGCCTCGAGACGCTCTCCGAAGAGGCGCTCGTCACGATCCTCGAACGCGCGGCGACGGATCGCGAGCACGGCGTCGGCGGTGACGATCTCGTCGCGGCCCCCGAGGCGCTCTCCCTGATCGCGAAGATCGCCCGCGGCGACGCGCGCCGGGCGCTGTCGATGCTCGAAGCCGCCGCCGAATACGCGCGCTCACGCCGCGGCGACGAAGCGCAGGCACGGATCACCGAGGAAACGGTGGCGGCCGCCGAAGAGCGGAGCCCGCTCCTCTACGACAAGAGCGGCGAGGAGCACTACAACGTCATCAGCGCGTTCATCAAATCGATGCGCGGCTCGGACCCCGACGCCGCCGTCTATTGGCTCATGCGCATGGTCGAAGCCGGCGAAGATCCGCTCTTCTTGCTGCGGCGCATGATGATCTTCGCGAGCGAAGACATCGGAAACGCCGATCCCCGAGCCCTCGTCGTCGCGACGAGCGCGGATGCCGCATTCCGCCGGATGGGGCTCCCGGAGGGCATCTACCCCTTGGCGCACGCGGCGCTCTACCTGGCGTGCGCTCCCAAGTCGAACGCGGTCAACAATGCGTGGCACCGCGCACGCGATCTCGTCCACGCGCACGGCTCGTTGCCGGTGCCCATGAAGTTGCGAAATGCACCGACCAAGCTCATGAAGCAGGAAGGCTACGGTGCTGGGTACCAATATGCGCACGACCATGACGGCGGTGTCGTCCCTGGCGAGACCTATTTGCCGGACGAGCTGGTCGGTGCAGAGCTCTACGAACCGACGGATCGTGGCGAAGAGGCACGTATCCGTACCCGGCTGGAAGCGCGAAAGCCCCGCTCGTCCGGCGGCTGAGATTTCACGAATCTTTTTGCGTCGAAATCGGTGATCGGCGCCGAACGAACGACGCCAACGACACGACGACGGGCGAACGAGCACGTGATCCCACGCGCCGCGCGAGCGAACGACGCGGCGCCATCGTGACCCACTTCGTCGCCGAAAGCGCGATCGTGGGACGCTGCGAAGGGAGCGTCGCGGACCATTCGCCAGCGATAACGAAGGGAATCATCGCGCCTTGGCGCACCCTTTGCTGGGTCTGCGGCTCATGCTCTGTCGCATGGCCCAGGTCCGTCCTCCGAGCCCGCGCTCGGGCTGCGGCGATGCGCCTCTTGCGACGAGAGTGCCGCTTCGACGATGACCTCAAATTGCGATCGCGCCGCCACGGAAGACTGCCCCTTCCATCACCTCGAGCCATTACTATGTATAACGTGAGCTCTTCGTGTCACGCCGACTCGCCGCGCGCCTTCATCGCGACGTCGCGGAACGAATCATCCCTCGAAGGCGTCCGTGTGCTCGCCGTGGACGACGACGACGACGCACGTGAGTTGCTGCGTACGATCCTCGAGAGTCGATGCGCCACCGTGCTCGTGGCGTCGAACGCCCGCGAGGCCTTCGACCTCTTGGCGCGCGAACAACCGCACGTGCTGGTCTCCGACATCGCCATGCCGGACGAAGACGGCTACGCGCTCATCCGACGCATCCGCCAGCTCTCCGACGAGGCCGGCGGGCGCACCCCCGCGATCGCCGTCACCGCGCACACGGGGCCGGCCGATCGCGCGCGCGCGGTGCAAGCCGGGTTCGATCGCCACGTCCCGAAGCCGCTCGACGTCGAAGCGCTCGTCGACGCCATCTCGACGCTCGCGAGCGACGGCGAGCCCGCTTCGGGTCCCCGCTAATCGAGCAACGCGATCGCGGACTCGAGCTCGCTCACCGCGTGGCCGTCGCCCTTCGCGCGGGCGCGTTCGATGCCGGCCTCGAACCACGTGCGCGCCTCTTCCGCGCGACCGAGCTCGGCGAGCATCTGCCCGCACATCAGGTACATCGCGACGTAGTCGGGCTGCGAGGTCCGGAGCGCCGAGAAGGTCTGGAGCGCCTCGTCCCACCGCTCGAGTTTGCGATACTCCATCGCGAGCCCGTACCAAGCGAGCGGATCTTGCGAGCCTTCCTTCGTGACCTTTTCGAGAAATGCGAGTCGCTTGTTCATGGGAGCGGTTTTTTCGAGAGGTGGCCGGATTCGGCACCCTGCGAGGGTTCTTCCCCTTTACATCAGCGCGTCTTGGGGCGACACAGGCACGTCATGAGCGAACGTCTCGTCCCGATGCTTTCCCAAGAGGTCATCGCCGCTCGCGTGCGCGAGCTCGGCGCCCAGATCACCCGCGAATACGCGAACCGGAACCTCGTCCTCGTGGTCGTCCTGAAGGGGAGCTTCCTCTTCGCGGCCGACCTCTGCCGCGCCATCGAGCTGTACGACCTGCGCATCGACTTCCTCGGCGTTCGCTCGTACGGCGAAGGGACGGAGACGAGCGGCGTCGTCCAGATCACGCAAGACCTGTCGAAGCCGATCGCGGGCGAAGACGTCCTCATCGTCGAAGACATCGTCGACACCGGGCTGACGATCGCCCACCTGATGGATCTGTTCCGGACGCGGCAGCCCAAGAGCGTGAAGGTGTGCTCGCTCTTGCACAAGCCGGCGCGGGCGCGCGTGAACGTGAAGGTCGACTACCTGGGCTTCACGATCGAAGACAAATTCGTCGTGGGTTACGGCCTCGATTTCGCCGAGAAATACCGCAATTTGCCCTACATCGGCGTCGTCGAGAGGGACTGAACGTCGAGGGCGAGGCCGTCGGTCGTCACGATCACCGAGCCGTCGCGGTCCGTGCGGAACGTCGGGATGCCCGCGCGGGCGAGGGCGCGGAGCGTGTTCGGGTGCGGGTGACCGAAGCGGTTGCGCACCCCGCACGAGATCACGGCCGCGCGCGGCGCGACGGCGGCGAGGAACGCGTCGGACGACGAGGTTCGGCTGCCGTGGTGGCCGATTTTGAGGACGTCGGCGTGGAGGTGGTCGCGGCGCACGGCGAGGAGATCGGCTTCTTCCGCGTGCTCGGCGTCGCCGACGAAGAGCACCGAGCGGGCGCCGTAGCGAAGGCGGAGGACGAAGGAGTTGTCGTTCGGTCCGCGGTCGCTCGTCGGATCGGGGCACGGCGCGAGGACTTCGATGCGCACACCGCCGACGTCGCGCGCACCGCAGAGATCGCGCGGGCGGAGGATCCGGACGCCGCGGGCGCGCATGGCTCCGAGGACGAGGGCGTAGTCGCCGCCGGCGCCTTCGTTTTCGCCTTGGCCGGTGTCCCAGAATTCGCCGACGCGGACGGCGTCGAGGCCCGTCTTCATGCCGCCGAAGTGGTCGGGGTGGGGATGCGAGAGGACGACGACGTCGAGGGCGGCGCGGCGACGCGCGCGAAGGAGCGGCGCGATCACGCGACGGCCGACGTCGACCGGGCTGCCGACGAAGCCGCCGGCGTCGACGAGC
>JBGAHN010000243.1:0-6031 GCA_044226145.1 Labilithrix sp.
TCAAGCTGCCCGCGAGCGTCCTGTTCGAGTCGGGGAGCGCCGAGCTGTCGAAGGACGGCGTCGACGCGTTGCGCGACGTCGCGGCCATCCTCAAGCAGGTGCGGGAGCGACGCTTCATGGTGGCGGGTCACACGGACAACGTCCCCGTCGGCGTGCCGACGTCGCCGTTCATGAACAACCTCGACCTGTCGACCTCGCGCGCGCTCGTCGTCGCGCAGAGCCTCATCAAGGCGGGGATGAACCCCGCGCAGCTCATCGCCGCGGGTTACGGCGAATACGAGCCCGTGGCCGACAACCGAACGGAGGCCGGAAAGCGCGAAAACCGGCGCATCGAGATCGTCCTGATGCCGAACCTCACGGAGATCCCCGGGGTGCTCGGCGACACGAAAGACGCGGGCGCGAAGGCGTCCGAGGCGACGGACGCGACGAAGCCGAGCAAGCCTGCGCGGCGCGGGTCGAGGCGTGCCGTGGTGAGCGGGATCGGGAGCGCGCCGACAAGGAGGCCCTCCGGACAGCGAGCGAGGCGGCGGCGAACGCTTCGCAGGCCGAGCTCCGTGAGCTCCGCGCCGAGCACGAAGAAGCCGAAAAGCGCCTCGAAGCGTTCCAATCGCTGACGGCGAAATTCCGCAAGATGATCGACTCCGGGAGGCTCGCCGTCGTCGTCCGGCACGGCCGCATGGTGGTCAAGCTGCCCGCGAGCGTCCTGTTCGAGTCGGGGAGCGCCGAGCTGTCGAAGGACGGCGTCGACGCGTTGCGCGACGTCGCGGCCATCCTCAAGCAGGTGCGGGAGCGACGCTTCATGGTGGCGGGGCACACGGACAACGTCCCCGTCGGCGTGCCGACGTCGCCGTTCATGAACAACCTCGACCTGTCGACCTCGCGCGCGCTCGTCGTCGCGCAGAGCCTCATCAAGGCAGGGATGAACCCCGCGCAGCTCATCGCCGCGGGTTACGGCGAATACGAGCCCGTGGCCGACAACCGAACGGAGGCCGGGAAGCGCGAAAACCGGCGCATCGAGATCGTCCTGATGCCGAACCTCACGGAGATCCCCGGGGTGCTCGGCGACACGAAAGACGCCGGCGCGGCACCTGCGACGAAGGACGCGGGGGCGGCGCCCTCGACGAAAGATGCAGGGACGCCTCCGTCTTCCTCGACGAAGGACGCCGGGACGAGCAAGGACGCCGGGCGGAAATAGCTCGGCGCCGCCCCGCTCAGCGCCACCTCAAAGCGTGACGCCGACGAAGACGGGCTCGTTTTCCAGAACGACGCCGAACGCGTTCCGAACGCCGTCACGGATCGTGCGGGCGAGGCTCAAGAGCTCCTCCGTCGTCGCTCCTCCGCGGTTCGTCAACGCGAGCGCGTGCTTCGTCGAGACGCGCGCGCGGCCCTCGCCGAAGCCCTTGGTGAACCCCGCGCGCTCGATGAGCCACGCCGCGCTGATCTTCGTGCGCCCGTCCCGCTCCGGAAACGCGGGCAACTTCTCGCCTTCACGCAGGACGCCTCGGACGCGGTGCGTGAGGTCCTCGAACGACGCCGCGTCCAAGATCGGATTCGTGAAGAACGAGCCCGCGCTCCGCGTGTCCGCGTCGTCCGGATCGAGCACCATCCCCTTGCCTCGACGGAGCGCCGTGACCACCTCGCGGACGCGTCCGACGGGAGCCGACGCCGCGTCGCGGAGCCCGAGCGCCCGCGCGAGCTCCGCGTAGCGAATCGGCGCGCTCGACGGCGACGCTCGGAGCACGAACGTCACGGAGAGGATGACGTGGCGATCGCGCCCACGGAAAATGCTGTGGCGGTACGAAAAACGGCAAGCTTCGCGGTCGAAGTCGACGCGCGCGTTCGCGACGCGATCCCAGGTCGAGACGCACGCGATGGTCTCGCCCACGTCTTGCCCGTAGGCGCCGACGTTCTGCATGGGGACGGCGCCCACGAGCCCGGGAATGCCGGCCAGGCACTCGACGCCGGACCACGACTCGGAGGCCGCGCGCGCGACGAACGCGTCCCACGGCTCGCCGGCCGCGACGGTCACGCGAACGGTCGCGCCGTCGCGCACGACGTCGACGCCGCGCGAGGCGACGCGAAGGACGGTGCCTCGGAATCCGGCGTCCGCGACGACGAGGTTGCTCCCCCCGCCGACGACGAGGAGCGGTTCGCCGCGCGCGTCGACGTCGCGCACGGCCTCGAGGATTTCAGCCTCCGTGCTCGCCGTGACGCATCGATCGGCGGGACCACCGAGCCCGAACGTCGTGAGGGACGCGAGAGGAACGTTCCGGGCGACGCGCACGGGCGCTAGTGTACCGAATCGACGCGCCGTGAGCCATCGCCCCCTCCCCATCGACCCCGTTCTCCCCGCGATCCTCGACGCGCTCGCCGCCTCTCCCGACGGCCGCCGGAGCGTCGTCGTCGAAGCGCCGCCGGGCGCCGGCAAGACCACGCGCGTGCCGCGCGCCCTTCTCGACGCCGGGGCGAAGGGGGAGATCCTCGTGCTCGAGCCCCGAAGGCTCGCGGCCCGACTCGCGGCCCGTCGGGTCGCCGAAGAGCTCGGCGAACGGCTCGGCGAGACCGTCGGCTACACCGTTCGCTTCGACGACGTCTCGAGCGCGAAGACCCGCATTCGCTTCGTCACCGAGGGGGTCCTGACGCGGCGATGGCTCGCCGATCCGGAGCTCCGCGGGATCGACACCGTCGTGCTCGACGAGTTCCACGAGCGCCACCTCCAAGGCGACGTCGCGATCGCGCTCCTCCGCCGGCTCCAGCGGACGCGCCGCCCGGATCTGCGCCTCGTCGCGATGTCGGCGACGCTCGACGCCGCGCAGGTGGCCTCCTTCCTCGAATCGACCGTCGTCCGCTCGGAGGGTCGCGCGTTCGACGTCGCGATCGAGCACCTCCCCGCGCCCGACGACCGAAAGCTCGATCTCCAAGTCGCCTCCGCCGTGCGCGCGCTCGTCCAGGGCGGCCTCGACGGCCACGTCCTGGTCTTCCTGCCCGGCGCGGCCGCGATTCGTCACGCGATGCAAGCGTGCGACAAACTCGCGCGCGAGCACGATCTCGTCCTCTTGCCGCTGCACGGCGATCTCTCCCCCGCCGAGCAGGATCGCGCCGTCGCACCGTCGGCGCGGCGCAAGGTCATCCTCTCGACGAACGTCGCCGAGTCGAGCGTCACCATCGACGACGTCGCGGCCGTGATCGACAGCGGCCTCGTCCGCGTCGCGCGGCACGCGCCCTGGTCGGGTCTGCCGACGCTCGGCATCGAGAAAGCCAGCCGCGCGTCGCTCGCGCAGCGCGCGGGTCGGGCCGGTAGGACGCGCGCGGGCCGGGCGCTGCGGCTCTTCACGCGCGCCGATTTCGACGCGCGGCCCGAGCACGACACCCCCGAGGTCCACCGCATCGACCTCGCGCAGACGGTCCTCGAGCTCCGCGCCGCCGGCGCCCAGGACGTCGAATGGCTCGATCCTCCGAAGCCGGCGATGCAGACCGCGGCCGAGACGCTCCTCGTTCGCCTCGGCGCCTTCGATGAGCACGGCGCCCTCACGGACGTCGGGCGACGCATGCTCGCGTTCCCGCTGCACCCGCGGCAAGCGCGCGTCCTCGTCGAAGCCGAACGGCGCGGCGTCGGGCGTGACGGAGCGGCCGTGGCCGCGCTCCTCGGCGAGCGCGATCTCCGGACCTCAGGGAAGACGAAGTTCGGCGACGGCGGCCACCGCGCGTTCGACCACGCGACGGAGCGGAGCGATCTGCTCGCCCTCCTCGACCTCTACCGCGAAGTCGAGGCGTCCTCGTTCGCGGCGCACGCCGTGCGAGCCGCCGATCTCGACATGGGCGCGGTTCGGCACGTCGCGCAAGCCGTCCGGCAGCTCGAGCGGCTCGTGGACGACCGCCCGAAGCGCGCGCGCGACAAAGAATCGCAGGCATCGTCCGGCGAAGCCCCGATCGGCGCGGCCTACGACGACGCGCTCCTCCTCTCGGTCCTCTCCGGCTTCCCCGATCGCGTCGCGCGGCGCAAATCCCCCGGCTCGCGCGAGCTCGCGATGGCCGAAGGCGGCGGCGCCGAGCTCGCCGAGACGAGCGTCGTTCGCGACGCGCCGTGGATGGTCGCGGCCACCGCCGACGTCGCCTTCGGCAAGACGAAGGTGCGCACCGCGAGCGCGATCGAACCCGAGTGGCTCATCGAGCTCTTCGACACGCGCATCCGCGAGATCGCCGACGTGTCCTTCGACGAGGCGAAGGGCGCGGTCGTCGGGAGCTCGAAGATGCTCTACGAGTCGCTCGCGATCGTCGAGTCACCGGGCTTCGACGCGCGCGATCCCCGCGTCGCCGACGTCCTCTTCGAGGCCGTCAAAGCGCGCGGTTTTCGGGATCTTTGCCCCGACGACGCCCTCGACCGCTGGCTCGCGCGCGTCCGGTTCGCGGCCGAACAAGATCCGTCGATCGAAGCGCCGACGGACGCCGACGTGGAAGCCACGGTCCGGGAGCTCTGCGTCGGCAAGAGCCGCCTCGACGAGCTGCGCGCGGCGAACGTGCTGGGCGAGCTGCAGAGCCGCGTCGGCGCGTGGGGACGCATCGACGAGCTCGCGCCCGAGCGCATCACGCTCGCGAGCGGCCGCAAAACGCCGTTGACGTACGAACCGAACAAGCCACCGTGGATCGCGTCGTACCTCCAGGACTTCTTCGGAATGACGAAGCCGCCGATGGCCGGACGCGTGCCGATCGTCCTGCACTTGCTCGCGCCCAACAAGCGCGCCGTGCAGGTCACGACGGATCTGGCGGGGTTCTGGGAGCGGCACTACCCGGCGATCCGACGCGAGCTGATGCGCAAATACCCGCGTCACCCCTGGCCCGAGGACACGCACACACCGATCCCGATGCGCACGCGGCGATGATCCGCGGCGACGTGGCCGCGCCCTTCACCGCGACGTGCGCGGCCACCTTCACCGCGACGTGGCCGCGCCCTTCACCGCAACGTGGACGCGCCCTTCACCGCGACGTAGGCGCGGTCTTCACCGACGATGGCGTGCGATCGACGGGGGCCTTGCCGATGCCGAACCACTCGGGCTTCTTCCAAGCGATGAGCGCGATCCCACACGCCGTCGTCAGGATGAGCACGCCGACGAACGCGAGGAGCTTGTCGCGCGAGCTCGGCCCCTTCTTCAGGATCATCGTCGTCTTGCGCATCGACTGCGCGGCCTTCGTGCGCGGCAAGACCTGCGTCCGATCGAGCGGCGACGGCTCGCGCCGTCCAACCATGGGCCCCGGCGGTCGCGGCGGACGTGCCTGGACGCCGTTCGCGAAAGGAATCGTCGTGTCGAGCTCGTCGCTCCCCGGCAGCGTGTCGTGGACGAGCGGCGAGACCGACGATATGTCGGGCAATGTCTTCTCGTCGATCTCGTCGTTGATGATCACCGCCGGCGCGCGCGGATCCTCGGTCGGCGAATGCGCTGCGGGGACCGCGTGGGGACGCGCCGGAGCGTAGAAAGCGTTCGCGCGGCCGCCCGATTCGCCGGTGCGGAGCGGCGTCGACGGCCCGTTGTCACGCGCGGGCGCGCGCGGAGGCCGCGATCGCTGGACGGCGCTCACCGGCCGCGAGAGCGTCGGGGTGTCTTCGTCGACGCCTCCTCGCCTCACGGGGATGCGCATCGTCTTGCGCAAGTCGTCCTCCGGATCCTCGCGTTCGGACGCCATCGACCGTTCCCAACGATAGCCGATTTTTCATGGAAGACGAGAGGATGAACGCCGCTTCCTTCAATCGAAGCCGACGTCCTCCGGCTTGACGTCTTTCGGCTTCCCGCTCGGTTTCGCTTTCGACGGCGCGACGGCCGGCTTCGACACCGAAGACGACATCGTCGCACCTTCGGAGGAAGTGTCCGTCTTCGCGGTCGTCGAGGCGGCCGTGGCCGAGGAATCCGGCGATGCCGCACGCGCCTTCGCGGCCGCTTCGCGCGGCGGACGCCCCGACGGTCCCGTCGCACCCGTCGTCCGGACGCCCGTGGTCGGCGTCGATGGGGCCCCGACCGCAGGGGCCTCGGAAGGGTCG
>JBGAHN010000029.1:0-42145 GCA_044226145.1 Labilithrix sp.
ATCCTTCGCGAGCGCGCTCATGACGAGCGCTTCGACGGCGCCCGGCACGTGCACGAAGCGCGAGAGCGGCGGCGGCGGACGTTGCGCGTGCGCGGCCCCGATCGCGTAGGCGTCGCCGACGTCGTCGAACGGCCCGCGCCCGCAGATCATCTCGTAGAGCACGACGCCGAGCGAGTAGATGTCCGTCGCCGGGCCGAGCTCGCCGCCGAGGATCTGCTCCGGCGACGCGTACCTGAGCGTGCCGATGAACTTGCCCTGCGTCTGGCTCGACTTGCGATCGAGCAGGCGCATGATCCCGAAGTCGAGTAGCTTCGTCACCGTCGTCCCGTTCGGGTTGCGGTGGAGGAAGATGTTCTCCGGCTTGACGTCGCGGTGGATGACCGCGTTCTCGTGGGCGTGCTCGAGCGCGTCGAGGACGTCGATGGCGATGCGATAACAATGCGGCAGATCGAGCGCGCTCTTCTTGTCGAGCACGACGCGGAGGTTCTGCCCGTTGAGCCGCTCCATGACGTAGAACGGCACCTTGAGATCGCCGGTCGTCACGCCGGCCGTCACGACCTCGACGATGTTCGGGTGCTCGAGCTTCGCGAGCGTCCGCGCCTCCGCCTCCATGCGCCGCGCGAGATCCTGCCGCGACAAGAGCTGCGGATGCAGCGTCTTGAGGACGTACCGCTTGCCGACGGTGACGTCCTCGACGTCGTAGACGCTCCCCATCCCGCCCGTCGCGAGGTGGCGCACGACGCGGTAGACCGTTCCGGGCAGCTTCTGACCGGGCTCGTACGGCTTCGCGTCCACGGCGAGCAGTTTCCTACACGCGCCGCGGCGCGTCCAGTCAGCGGCCTAGGGTCCTCACCGCGGCACCATGCCCCTGTCCCCTGCTCCCGGAGGAGGACCGGCGACGGGACGCTCCCGCCACCACCGAACGCCGCCCGACGTCCCCCGCGACGCCCCCCGGCCTTGTGACGAAGCGGTAACGAACCCCGCGACATCCTTGCGCTCGCTTGCGCTCGGACCGCCGGAGGAGGAGGATGCGGTCCGTCGCTCCTTCGGGGTGATCCTTTGCGGCGCGTCGGGGTTCCGCCCCCCAGACATTCTCCATCGGTGCCGCTTCGTCCCGGTTTCAAAAGAGCTTTTCCGTGCAAGACATCATCGTCCGATACCGACGCATCTTCGTCGTCGCCACGCACCTGGTGATGTGGACGGCGTCGCTCTTGCTCGCCTTCGCCCTCCGCTTCGACTTCTCGTTCCCGAACGCGTACCGGCCGCTGGTCGCGCAGATGCTCGCCCTCTCCCTCGTCATTCGCACGGTGGTGCATTGGCGGCTCGGCCTCTTCCACGGTCTCTGGCGCTACTCCGGGACGCGCGATCTGCGCTCGCTCCTCAAGGCCGCGACGTTGTCGTCGGTGATTTTCTGGGCGGCCTGGGCCTACACGTCGTCCGGCACCTTCCCGCGGTCGATCTTCATCCTCGATTGGGCCTTCGGCATCCTCATCGTCGGCGGCGTCCGGTTCAGCATCCGCACGGTGCGCGAGGTCGCCGTCGAGAACGCCACGCCGAAGGCCGAGTCGCGGCAGCGGCTCCTCGTCATCGGCGCCGGTGACGCCGCCGAGATGCTCATGCGCGAGATCGTGCGGAGCTACGGGCGGCGCTACGAAGCCGTCGGCTTCCTGGACGACAACCCCGCGAAGCACGGCGCCCGCATCCACGACGTCCCGGTCCTGGGCCCCATCGCGAGCCTGAACGACATCGCGGCGAAGGAGAAGATCGACGAGATCATCCTCGCGATCCCGTCGATGAGCGGACGCGAAGTGCGCCACGTGCTCGAGCTGTGCCGCCCCATCGGCGCGCAGATCCGCATCGTTCCCGGCCTCGACAGCGTCATCGACGGGCGCGTGACGATGAGCCAGCTCACGGAGGTGAAGATCGAAGATCTCCTCCGGCGCGACGCCGTCTCGCTCGACACGGCGTCGATCGAGGCGTTCGTCCACGGGCGCGCCGTCCTGATCACGGGCGCCGGCGGGAGCATCGGCTCGGAGCTGTGCCGCCAGATTTGCCGCCACTCCCCCGCCCGCGTGCTGCTCGTCGAGCAGGCGGAGAACAGCCTCTACCAGATCGAGCGCGTGCTCCGCGCCGAGCATCCGGACATCGACGTCGTCCCGTACATCGCGGACATCTGCGACCGGCGGCGCCTCGAGTCGATCTTCGAGAACGAGCGCCCGAACGTCGTCTTCCACGCGGCCGCGCACAAGCACGTGCCGATGATGGAAGTGAACGCGGGTGAGGCCATCAAGAACAACGTCTTCGGGACGAAGAAGGTGGCGGATCTCGCGGCGCGCTTCGGCGCGGAGAAATTCGTCATGGTCTCGACCGACAAGGCCGTCAACCCGACGAGCATCATGGGCGTGTCCAAGCGCGTCGCCGAGATCTACACGCAGGCGCTCTCCCACGGCTCGCGCACGCAGTTCGTCACGGTCCGCTTCGGCAACGTGCTCGGCAGCGCGGGCAGCGTCGTGCCGCTCTTCCGCGAGCAAATCGCCAAGGGCGGCCCGGTCACCGTCACGCACCCGGAGATGACGCGCTACTTCATGACGATCCCGGAGGCGTGCCAGCTCGTTTTGCAAGCGGGCGCCATGGGCAAAGGCGGCGAGATCTTCGTGCTCGACATGGGCGAGCCGGTGAAGATCGTCGAGCTCGCGCGCGACTTGATTCGCTTGTCGGGGCTCGATCCGGACCACGACATCGAGATCCGCTTCACGGGCATCCGCCCGGGCGAAAAGCTGTTCGAAGAGCTCTCCGTCGACGAGGAGGCCGTCGACAAGACGCAACACCCGAAGATCTTCGTCGGCAAGACCCGACGCAACGAGCTCGCCGACGTCGAGCGCGGGCTCGAGCAGCTCCACGCGGTGTCGGACGGCGCAGATCTCGAGGCCGTGAAGCTCGCGTTCGCCGATCTGGTTCCGGAATATGACGGGGACGGCACGGGACGACGTCCTTCGGGGGCCCGCGAGACCACGGAAGACGGCGGACGCGCCACCATCCATTGATCGACGCGACGACGACCGACGGTTTTCGCCGTCCGGTCTTTGCCGACGTACCTCGGGCAGTTTCTCCGCTCGACCTCCATCGACGAGCTCCGCAACCACGGCAGGGGTTCCCGCGTCGGAGGCTAACGCTTGCGCCAACCGGGCAGGCGAGCAAGGATGCACGGCGCCCGCATGGCACGCATCTACCTATCCGCGCCGCACATCGGCTCACGCGAAGAGCAGTACGTTCGGGAAGCTTTCGCGACGAACTGGGTATCGACGATCGGGCCCAACCTCGAGGCCTTCGAACGGACCTTTTCGGAGCAGCTCCTCGGAGGGCTCCCTTGCGTCGCGCTCTCGAGCGGGACCGCCGCCATCCATTTGGGATTGAAACTTCTCGGGGTCGAACGGGACGACGACGTTTTCTGTGCGACGCTGACCTTCGCCGGATCCGTCAATCCGATCTTGTACCAAGGCGCCCGACCGGTCTTCATCGACAGCGAGCGGACGTCCTGGAACATCGATCCCGACGTGCTCGAAGAGGCGCTCGCCGCTCGGGCGAAGACGGGCAAGCTCCCTCGCGCCGTCGTCGTCGTGCATCTCTATGGCCAGAGCGCGGATCTCGACCGCATCGAATCCGTGTGCGCTCGCTACGACGTCCCGGTTCTCGAAGACGCCGCCGAAGCCGTCGGGACCCACTATCGAGGCGCGCACGTGGGTACGCGCGCCCCGGTGAGCGCGTTTTCGTTCAATGGCAACAAGATCATCACCACCTCGGGCGGCGGACTGCTCGTCGCGCGCGATCGAGCGTGGGTCGAAAAGGCGCGCTTCTGGTCTCAACAGTCGCGCGAACCGAAGCCCTGGTACGAGCACGAAGAAATCGGCTTCAACTACCGGATGAGCAACGTCCTCGCCGGCATCGGACGCGGGCAGCTCGACGTCCTCGAAGATCGGGTGTCCGCGCGCCGCGCCATCGCCTTCCGGTACCGCGACGCCTTCGCGGATCTGCCGGGGATCGAGCTCACGCCTCAGGCCCCTTATGGACGCCACACCAATTGGCTCAGCGTCTTTCTCATCGACGCCGAAGCGTTCGGCGCGACACGTGACGAGCTCATCGATGCCCTGTCCAAGGAAGACATCGAGTCGCGACCGGTGTGGAAGCCGATGCACCTGCAACCCATCTTTCGCTCGTGCCCATCCTTCGGCGGCGCGGTCGCGGAAGACATCTTCCGGCGAGGGATTTGCCTGCCGAGCTCGAGCAGCCTCTCGGCCCTCGAACAGCAGCGGATCATCGATATCGTACGATCGGTCGGGCCGCGTGCGAGCGCACGAGCTCCGGCGCGGTCGTCCGATCCGTCGACGTCGGTCTAGGGCCGGGGCTTCGTCGCTCCGTCGAGCTTCCCATGATTGATATCGCCGCCGTCGTCCTCGTCGTAGCGAGCTTCGCGTTCATCACCGCCGCGGTGTCGTCGAGGTTCGGCCGCGCGACGGGGGCTTTGGTCTGGCTCGCGTTCGCGGAGTACTCCGGCTGCGCCATCGTCCAATTCTTCTTCGGCGTCGACGCGGACACGTACCGCCTCAACGGCCTCGAGCTCGCGCAGATGCTCGATCTCCAGTTCAACTGGATATCCGGCGAGCTCGTGGCGCTCTTGTTCCATCGACCGAGCTTTTTCGACAACGCCGTCACGGGCGCAGGCACCAACACCGGATCGATGAGCGCCGCCGCCGCCTGGTTCACGTTCCTCATGGGGGGATCGACCTACGCCGCGCATGCGCTCGTCGCCGGGCTGTCGATGGTGAGCACCTTTGCCCTCTTCGA
The DNA here is from genome assembly GCA_044226145.1 of Labilithrix sp. Classification (GTDB taxonomy): domain Bacteria; phylum Myxococcota_A; class Polyangia; order Polyangiales; family Polyangiaceae; genus Labilithrix. The sequence goes on from JBGAHN010000029.1 coordinate 4,843, forward strand.
CGTGCTCCGAGACGAATGCCCACACGTGCCCCCCCAGCGGATCTTCGCGGCCGTCGTCCTATTCCCATCCATCGCATTTTGGTCGGCGGCCTTCCACAAGGAGTCCTTTTGCCTCATGGGCACGGCGCTCGCGGCTTGTTCGTGGCGAGCTGCACGCCAGCGAAAGATTCGCGCGATCCCGTACGGGATCGTCGGACTGACGACCATTGCCCTCTTCCGCGCTCCTGCGCTGCCACCTCTGCTCCTCGGGCTCACCGTCTATTTCATCGTCGAGCGGGTCCAGAAGGCGCAAGGGGCCGAGGTCGGTCTCGTCGGGCCCATGAACCTGGCGATCGGCGTCGTCGTGTTGGGCGCGGGGATGGTGGGGATCACCCGCCTCGCGCCCGGCTTGGGGCTAGAGAATCTGGGCGAAACCATCGCCCACCAACAGCAATCGTGGGCCGCGGTCGAAGGTGGGTCCTCCTTCGAGGTGGAAGCTCCCGTGGAACGCTCTCTCGCCGCCCAACTCGTCATGGCTCCGCTCGGGCTGGTGAACGCGCTCCTTCGGCCGCAGCTCTTCGACGTACGAAATCCGCTCATGCTCGTCAGCGCACTCGAGATGACGTTCATCGCGGTGTTGCTCTTCCGGGCCCTGAAGCTCCATGGGGGGAGAGGGCTCCTCCGACACATTCAATCCTCGCCGATCGCCGTCTTGTGCGCGGTCGTGACGCTCATAGGGTGCACCTTCGTCGGATTGACGACGCTCAATTTCGGCAGCCTTGCGCGCTACCGATCTCCTTTTCTTCCGTTCTACGGATGTTTGCTCGCGATCATCACGACGCGCAGTCCTGGAGACGAGCAGGCCGCCGCAGCCCGCCCCAAAGTTCGTCGACGAGCCTCGCCGAACACGCTCGACCTGCCGGGTCGAATGGCAAAGAACCCCAGGCTCTACAAGAGATGAAGGCCCCGTCGGGCGCGAGATCACCGAACGTGGACGGCTTCGTCCGACGTCATCGGGTGCCCGTCCGAACACGAGCTTTCAGGTACTGACCGAGGGTCGGATGAGACCACAATCGGGACGTACCCGCCGGCGGCGCGGCCGTGCGAAGGGTGCCGTCGAGCGCGGCCTTCACCGCGTCGACGAGAAGCGGAATGCCCGCGGCCGTCTGTAGAATCGGATAGGTCACATAACTGTCCGCGGCCGTCGGTCGGATGGTCGCTTGAGCGATGATGGCGCCCGTATCGATGCCCGGATCGACCAGGAAGACCGTGACGCCGCAATGTTCGAGATCGCCGTTCGCGAGCGCCCAGTAGCCACCATGCACGCCCCGATAAAGAGGCGTAATCCCGGCGTGCATGTTGATGAACGGAACAGCGATCGCCTGGAGCAGCTTCTTCGAAATGATGCGGGTCCCGTTCACCACGACGACCGCGGGATCGAGCGCGCGGAGATGTGCGAGCGCCTCCGGGCCGTTGATCGAAGGAACTCGGAGGACGTGCTCCTCGGGGATCGGGGCGTCGTCGAGGTCGAATTCTCGCTTGATCTCACGAACGCGGGCCGTAGCCGTCCGCTGCAGAGGGAAATCGACGAAGGCCTTGAAGAGCAACTGGCCGGCAACGGTCGGCAGACCGAGCTTCTTGACCCGCCGGCGAAGGAACTCGCGCCTGTCCACGGGACTCTCGAGGATGACCTTGTGGACGCCGACGGTCCGCGCGAGCCGGTGATAGACGAGGTGCGTCGACTCACCTTCCCCCGCGACCATGACGATTTTTTTGGCGACGCTCATGCGGAACTCCTATCCCGAGGCCTCGGCGAGGCGCAACGCGACGTCGCCCATCGACGCGCTCTCCATCCCGTAACGAGCTCGTAGCCCGTCGAAGTGAGACAAGAGGCGACGAAGGTTCGCCATGTTGTTGGCGAGGTTCATCCCGAAGTTGTGGGGATGCCACCAAAGGTGGAAGGCTTCGTCGCTACGGGCGGCGTGGGTCATCGCTCGTTCGATCCGCCGTAGACGCAGCTCCTCGGCCCGCCGTAGCCGCGAGGACCACGGGCGAAGGAAGCGACTCGCCGGAAGGTTGTAGGGTGCGCCCGTGCGCGCGACTTCGCGGAGCGAATACGTATGATGTCCCGACAAATTGGCATAGGCATCGACGAGCCGGGCCCCGCGCCTCCAGGCGACGTCGTGCGCGCCGCCGCGCGCCTCGTAAATCCACGACGCCTCGTTTCCACGATAGCTCGTGATGCCGAGCTCTCGGCAGACGTCGATGTACGTCGCGTTGTATTGGTTTCGCGGAAATACGAGCGATCGGAGCTCCATCCCTCGACCCTGCGCGACCCGAACCGCCGCGCGCAGATCGTCGCGAAACGTCTCCACCGTCTGTCCGTGGTCGAGCGCGTAGTAGTGAGAAAACGTGTGGGTGCCGATCTCCTGACCGTCGACCCGCCGAATCGCGTCGATGAGCGATCGCCCGTAATGATAGGGATCGTCCGACTCGTTCTCTCCGATTCGTTCGATCGAAGCGTAGGGCGAGAGCGCCGCGTTCGTGTAGCGTGGCCGGTTCACCGGTAGCTCGCGGAGCAGCTCGCTCTTCGAGTCGAAGAAGAGAAATCCCACGGTCGCCCAGGTCGCGCGAATTCCGTGCGACGCGAAGGCGTCGAGAATGGCGGGAATGGCCTCACGCACGCCGAGGATGTGATCGCCGTAGGCCTCGAGGGTCGCGACGTCGCGCACCCCCCAGAACAGCTCGAAGTCGAGCGAAATGAGGAGCGTTCCGGCCATGCGGCGGCGACCTTAGTCGACGATCGACACCGCGAAAAGAGGCTGCCCGCGGCTCCCTTCGGAGGCACGTCGCAGCCCCCTCGCGAGCGGGACCTCTCTTCGTGTCACCGTATCGCCACGACGTCCCGACGCCACGACGTCGACGCCCCCGATCGCGACGCGCGTGGGCGTGACGCGCGCGGGAGGCCGTGGTACGCGTTGCCCCGCTGAAATGTGCGGAATCGTTGGACTCATCGCGGCGGATCTTCCCGAAGCGGCGGCGACGAACGTGGTCGCGCGCATGGCTGAACGCATCCGTCATCGTGGGCCGGACGGCGGCGGCGTCGCGAGCCATCCCGACGCGACGATCGGCATGACCCGTCTGGCCATCGTCGACGTCGCCCACGGCCATCAGCCGATGGAGAACGACGACGGCACGATCGTCGTCGTCCACAACGGCGAGATCTACAACGCCCCTGCCCTTCGAGCCGATCTCGAGAAGCAGGGGGTTCGATTTCGGACGCGCAGCGATACCGAGGTCGTGCTCCGGCTCTACGAACGGGATCCCGAACGCGTCGAAGAACACTTGGTGGGGATGTGGGCCTTCTGCATCCACGATCGGAAGCGACGCCGCGTCCTCCTCAGCCGCGACCGCTTCGGCATCAAGCCGCTCTTCGTCGCCGATACGGGGACGTCCCTCGCCTTCGCGTCGGAGCTGCGCTCTTTCGACCGCTCGCTCCCTTCGTTCGGGCACCTCTTCGACATCGATCACGACGCCGCGCACGGCATGGTGTCGTGGAGCTTCATCCCGGAGAGCGCGACCATCTACCGCGGCGTCCGACGGCTTCCGCCGGCCACGCGCCTGGACGTCGATCTCTCGACGGGACGACGACGACGGCGCACGTATTGGTCGCTGTCGCCCTCCTCCGAGGCGGCGCGCGTGCGTTCGCTCGACGAAGCGTGCGAAGAGGTCGAGCGCCTCTTGCGGCGCGCCGTGCGCGAGCACCTCGAGAGCGACGTCCCCATCGCGACGTTCTTGAGCGGCGGAATCGATTCGTCGCTCGTCACCGCGCTGGCCGTCGAAGAGAGCGCGACGTCCCTCAAGGCGTACTCGATCGGCTTTCGTGAACCGCGCTTCGACGAGTCGCCGTTCGCGCGAAGCACGGCGGAGATCCTGGGCGTGCCGATCCACGTCGGGATGTTCGACGAGCAGACCGCGCGCGCGAAGCTCGCCGACGTCTTGCTCGCCTACGACGAGCCGTTCGGAGACTCCTCGAGCCTGGCGACCTACCTCCTGTCGGAACACGTCGCACGAGACTACAAAGTCGCGCTCGGCGGAGACGGCGGCGACGAAGTATTTGCAGGATACAAGAAACACCTCGTCGCGCTGCTCCGAAAGCCCTTCGCGAACACGCCCGCGCTTCGCGATTCGTTCGCGCGTGCCCTTGGGAAGATCCCCACGCGGACCGACAGGACACGCGGATGGACCGAAGCGCTCCGCACGATCCGTCGGCTGTCGCGCGGACTCGGCGGCGCCGATGCGGAGATCTACGCCGAGCTCACGCAGGTCGCGCCGCTCGCCCGGACCGAGAGCCTCCTCCGGCGACCCCGAGACGCCATGTCGTTCGTCGAGGCCTCGCGCGAACGGTTCGCGAGCGCCCACGGGAGCGAACTTCAACGCACGCTCGCGTGCGATCTCGCGAACACCTTGCCGAACGACATGCTCGTGAAGGTCGACCGCGCGAGCATGGCGAACCACCTCGAGGCGCGCGTTCCGTTCCTCGATCACCGCGTCGTCGAGTTCGGCGTCGGCTTGCCCGAACGTTTCGTCCTCTCGACGAAGGGAAAACGCGTCCTGCGCGAGCTCCACGAGCGACGCTTCGGCAAACGGCTCGCGCGCCGGAAGAAGCAAGGGTTCGGCGTGCCGGTCGAGGCCTGGCTCCGCGGCCCGTTCGACGCCGCCTGCGAGCGCCTCTTCGAAAAGACGAGGCTCGATCGCTACGGGATCCTCTCGAGCGACGCGCTGTCCGATGGCCGATTTCGCGAATGGGTCCGAACCGATCCGATCGTACTGTGGCATGCGTTCGCGCTCGCCGCTTGGTGCGAGGCGACGCTCGGCGACGGCCCGGACACCCTCCGCGCGATGCTGGAGGCCGGTTTGCCTTCTCGCGTAAAATAACGTAAACGGCGGTCTTCCTTGAACAATCTCGATAAAAAAACGGTCGATGGTTTCGGCGACGAATGGTCGCGTTTCGATCAGAGCGGGGCTTCGGAAGAAGACCTCTCGTCGATGTTCGAGCAGTACTTTCACGTCTTTCCGTGGGCGGAACTGCCTCCGGACGCGCGCGGGTTCGACCTCGGCTGCGGGAGCGGGCGGTGGGCGCAGTTCGTCGCGGCGCGCGTGGGGGAGCTGCATTGCATCGACGCGAGCAAGGACGCGTTGGACGTCGCCGAGCGGCGCCTGGCCCACCGAACGAACTGCCGATTTCATCACGCCAGCGTCGACGCCATTCCGCTCGACGACGCCTCGATGGACTTCGGCTATTCGCTCGGCGTCCTCCACCACGTTCCCGACACGCTCGAAGGGATTCGGTCCTGCGTCGCGAAGCTGAAGCCGGGGGCGCCCTTCCTCCTCTACCTTTATTATGCGTTCGACAACCGCCCCGCGTGGTTTCGAGCCCTCTGGAAGGTGAGCGACGTGGGCCGGCACGTGATCTCGCGCATGCCTCACGGTCCCCGCTACGGCGCCAGTCAGGTCCTCGCGGCGGGCGTGTACCTCCCCCTCGCGCGGACCGCCCTCGCCCTCGAACGGCTCGGCATGAACGTCGATTCGTTCCCCCTCTCCGCCTACCGCCATCGCAGCTTCTACGTCATGCGCAACGACGCGCTCGACCGCTTCGGGACGCGCCTCGAGCAGCGGTTCACCGCCGACCAAATTTCGCAAATGATGCGACGAGCGGGGCTCGAGAACATTCGCGTCAGCGACTCGGTCCCCCATTGGTGCGTCGTGGGGTATCGACCCCGTCACGCGTAGCGTTTCCGGCGTTCGAAGGGCACCATGTGTCCATCCGACACGAGAGTGAGCTCGACAGCATGAGAGTGACTCACGTCATCACGGGTCTGAACCAAGGAGGCGCAGAGCACGCGTTGTATCGCCTGATCGCGGCGCAGCCGGAGCCGCGGTTGAGCCATGTCGTGAGCCTGCTCGACGAGGGGCTCTACGGCCCCAAGTTGGCGGCGCTGGGGGTTCGCGTGGACGCGCTCGGCATACGGTCGCCCGCCGACTCCGTCCGCACGTTGGCGCGGTTGATTCGATTGCTGAAAGAAACCACCCCCGACGTCGTCCAAACGTGGATGTACCACGCCGATTTGTGGGGCGGGATCGCCGCGAAGGTCGTGGGCGTACCGGTCTGCTGGGGCGTCCGACAGAGCAATTTCGACCCCCAGGTTTCCACGCGAAGCACGCGGGTGCTCGGACGGCTGTGCGCGTGGAGCTCCCGTTCGATCCCGTCGACCATCGTCGCATGCGCGAACGAAGCGAAGAGGGTCCATCGACGGCTCGGCTACGCGGACAAGTTCGAAGTGATCCCCAACGGCTTGAACCTCGACGCCATGCGACCCGATCCGGGCGCCCGTGACGAGGTGCTTCGCGCGCTGAACCTCCCCCGCGACGTGCAAATCGTCGGGCACGTGGGCCGCGCCGAGCCCCTGAAGGACCACCCGACGCTGCTGCGCGCCTTCGCGCGCGTCGCGCGGACCCACCCGCGAGCGCGGTTGCTCCTGGTCGGGAGCCGGCTGACGTTCGACGACGACTACCTCGGCAAGCTCCTCCCCGAACCCGAGCTTCGAGAGAAAATCATCGCGCTCGGACCGCGCGAGGAAATCCCCAAGCTGATGAGCGCCATGGACGTGTTCCTCCTGACCTCCATCGCCGAGGGCTTCCCCAACGTCGTCGCGGAGGCGCTCGCGTGCGGGGTGCCGTGCGTCGTGACCACGTGCGGCGACGCCGGAGAGATGGTGGGCGATACGGGTTGGATCCGCCCCGTCGGTGACGTCGATGGGCTCGCGGCCGACCTCCGAGCCGCGCTGGACGAGGATCCGAGCGCGCACGAAGAACGCTCCCGGCGCGCCCGCCAACGCGCCGTCGACCGTTACGGGATCGATCGGATGGTTTCCTCCTACGACGCCGTTTGGCGACGGGTCGCGGGTTGAGCCGTGTGCGGAATCGCGGGAGGTCTCTCGAAATCCGAATTCACGTCTCTGCGAGACGCGCTCCCGAAGATGACGGATGCGCTCTCCCGTCGCGGCCCCGACGATCGGGGGACGTGGTTCGATGAGCAGGCGGGAATCGGCCTCGGCCACCGGCGCCTGGCGATCCTCGACCTGAGCCCCCGCGGGCATCAACCGATGCTCTCGAGGTCGGGGCGCTTCGTCCTCGTCTTCAACGGAGAGATCTACAACCACCGGGAGCTCCGAGAGCGGTTGACCGGCGCGCCGAGCGGCCCCGACTGGCTCGGCGATTCCGACACGGAGACCCTGCTCGCCGGATTCGAATCGTGGGGCTTCGAGGCGACGCTGAAGGCGTGCGTCGGGATGTTCGCGATCGCCTTGTGGGATCGCGAAAAGCGAGAGCTATGGCTCGCCCGGGATCGTTTCGGAGAAAAGCCTCTCTATTATGGATTTCAGGGGCGCTCGTTCTTGTTCGGCTCCGAATTGAAAGCGTTGACGGCCCATCCTTCGTTCGAGCGGACGATCGATCGCGACGCCGTCGCGCTCTTCATGCGTCACAACTACGTCCCCGGCCCATACTCGGTCTGGAAGGGCATCCACAAGCTCCCCCCCGGAACGTGGCTCCGCGTGCGTGACGAAGGCGAGCGCGCCGGCGAGCCCACGCCGTATTGGTCCCTCGCGCAGATCGCGGCTCGCGGGACACGCGCGCCGGAAACATGGAACGACGCGGACGCGACCGACGCGCTCGAGCGCGTGCTGAGCGACGCGGTCGCAGGGCAGATGATCGCCGACGTGCCTTTGGGCGCGCTGCTCTCGGGCGGTGTCGACTCGTCGACCATCGTCGCCTTGATGCAGAAGCAGTCTTCGCGTCCGGTCAAGACGTTCAGCATCGGATTCCGGGAGAAGAAGTTCGACGAATCGGCCTACGCGGAGGCGGTCGCCAAGCACCTGGGGACCGATCATTGCACCTTGCACATGAGCGCCGGCGACGTCCTGGACGTGGTGCCGCGCATGCCGGAGATCTACGACGAGCCGTTCGCGGACAGCTCCCAACTCCCGACGTCGCTCGTGATGGCGCTGGCGCGTCGTCACGTCACGGTCGTCTTGAGCGGCGACGCCGGAGACGAGCTCTTCGGGGGCTACACGCGTTATTCGTTGGTCCCGAAGCTTTGGAGCACGATCGCTTGGGCGCCTCCCGGGTGGCGGCAAGTGGCCATCGACGGAGCGCGCGCGCTCACGCGTCGTCGAGAGAGCGTCGTCGCGAAGCTGACCCGAGGCCACGTCACCGAGGACCGGCTCGACAAGCTCGAAGAACGCCTCCGCGGCGTTCGATCGTTCGACGATCTCTACCTGTCGCTCCTGACGGAATGGCGCGGCGTCGACGATCTCGTCCTCGGTGCGCGCCCCGCCGAGGACGCGCTCTTGCACCGTCCCTCACGATGGCCGGATCTCGAGCAGCGCGTCGAACGAGCGATGGCCCTCGACGCGCTGACGTACCTGCCCGACGACATCCTCGTCAAAGTGGACCGGGCAGCCATGGCCGTCTCCCTCGAGGCCCGCGTCCCGCTCCTCGATCATCGGGTGGCCGAGTTCGCCTGGCGCTTGCCCTTCCATCAAAAGCGGCGACGCGGTCAGGGCAAATGGCTGCTCAAACAGGTGCTCTACCGTCACGTCCCTCCCGCGTTGATCGATCGCCCCAAGATGGGCTTCGGTGTTCCCCTGGACGACTGGCTCCGCGGCCCGCTCCGGGAATGGGCCGAAGACCTGTTGGCTCCGCAACGATTGAAGCAAGAGGGCCTCTTGAACGAGGCGATCGTTCGAGCGGCGTGGGAAGCGCACGTCTCGGGAACACGCCGCCTCGGAGCCCGATTGTGGTCCGTGCTCATGTTTCAGGCATGGCTGAGGCATCACGGAGCGGGATGAATCACGCGAAAACCCTGGGGCTTTCCGACCCCGGAGGACTCGTGTTTGTGCGGTAGGTGCAGTAAAGAAGGGCACCTTCGATGCGCCGTCCCCGTCTCACGTACGTCGTCACTCATCCGGTCACCGCGGATCGCTTCTTGCGGGGGCAGCTCGGCTTCATGCGCGAGCATGGATTCGACGTGAGCGTCGTCGGATCTCCCGGGGCGCTGCTCGATCGGGTGGCCGAACGCGAGGGCGTCACGACCGTCGCGGTCCCCATGGCCCGCGGCACGGATCCGCGGGGGGACGTCGTCGCCCTCGGTCAGCTCGTGAACGCCTTGAAAAAGCTGCGCCCCGACATCGTGAACGCGGGTACCCCGAAGGCAGGGCTCTTGGGGATGATCGCGTCGCGGCTCGCGTCCGTTCCGGTTCGCGTCTACTTGCTTCGAGGGCTGAGGCTCGAGACGGTGACCGGGCCGATGAGGGCCGTCCTCGGCGTCACGGAGCACGTCGCGGCGGCGTGCTCCCACGAGGTGGCGTGCGTGAGTCCCAGCTTGCTCCGGCGAGCGGTCGACGGTGGCCACATTCCGCGCTCGAAGGCGTTGGTCGTCGGCGATGGATCGTCGAACGGCGTGGACACGGAACACTTCGGATGGACGGAGGAGCTGCGCGCCGAAGGACAGCGCAGGCTCGCGGAGCACGGGATCCGTCCCGACGATCGCGTGATTGGCTTCGTCGGTCGCATGGTCGCCGACAAGGGCGTCTCGGAGGTCCTCGACGCCTTCCGTCGTGTTCGCCAAGAGTTCCCGGACGCCAAGCTCGTTTTCGTGGGCTCCGATCTCGGCGACGAGCAAATCGATCCGGAGCTCGTCCGGCAGGTGAAGCAAACGCTGAACGTGGTGCCGACGGGGCACGTCGCCGACGTCGCGCCGCTGTACGCGCGGATGGACGTCCTGGCGTTCCCTTCCTATCGGGAGGGGTTCCCGAACACGTTGCTCGAGGCGGCCTGCGCCCAGACGCCCGTCGTGGCGTTTCGTTCGACCGGGATCGTCGACGCCGTCGTCGACGCCGAGACAGGAACGCTCGTGAACCAAGGGGATCGCGAGGCCCTCGCCCAAGGGATCCTCGCCTACCTGCGTTCGCCGGCGCTCGGTTCGGCGCACGGACGGGCAGCGCGCGATCGCGCCGCGCGCAGGTTCAGTCGTCGCGTGGTTTGGAACGCGTGGCTCGAGCACTACCGCTCGCTGCTCACGCGGCGAGGTCTCCCGCTCCCCGTCGCCGACGGCGGCCGCTCCAATCCTTCGGATCTCGCGCATCTCGAATCCCGCCCTGCCTCGTGATGGCCGCACGTCGTAGCCGAGCCGGCCACTCCGCGGCGCTTGACACCTTCTTTCCCGACGAGCTTTCATTCGCTTCCGCCCCGATGGAGCGGGCGCCAGCGCCGTGTTTCCGAGCGCGTCACGCAAGGTCAGCCCCATGGCTCCGATGAACAAACTTCCCAGCCGAGCCCACTTGGAACGCGCCGCATCGATGCGAGGCTCCGAGGTGTACGTCTACGGCGCCGGTGGTCACTCGCAGGTCGTCCGGGACGTGCTCGAGGACATGGGCCTCGTGGTCAAGGCCAACGTCAACGACTACCCGAATCGCGAGCACTTCGCGGTGGAGCGCACCATCCCTGGGGTTCGCATCACGGGCACGGCGGACTTTCCGCCCCTGGACAGCCCCTTGGTGCTCGCCGTCGGCAACAACGCCGAACGAAAAGAGCTCGTCGCCATGCTCGGCGACGTCGCGTGGATCACCGCGATTCATTCGTCGACCACCATCGCCAAGACCGCTCGTATCGGTCACGACACCGTGATCCTCCAGCGAGCGGTCGTCCAGGCGAACGCCGTCATTGGCCATCACGTCCTCATCAACACCGCGGCGAGCGTCGACCACGACAACGTCATCGGTGACTACGCGGCCATCTCACCCCACGTGACCCTGTGCGGACACGTCGAGGTCGGCGAGGGGACGTTCATCGGCGCCGGCGCGACGGTCATTCCGAAGGTGAAGATCGGCAAGTGGTGCGTCATCGGCGCGGGGACCGTCGTCATTCGGGACATCCCGGATTACACGAAAGCGATCGGCGTGCCGGCGCGGTTCGTTCCCTCCGGCTCGGCGAGCTAGCGACCCGAAACCCCCTCCGGTCGAACCCGCCAATGCGTATTTCGTGCCCCGATCGCATCGCGGCGAAACCGGTCTAGAGGACAGAGAATGAGCGCGACGATTCCCTACCAAGAGCTCCAAGGAGATGCCTTCGACGTCGCGTTCGTCGGATCGGGCCTCGCGGCTTCGTTCACGACCATTCGTCTCGTCGAGCGTCTGCTGGAGGCTCCGCCTCCGCGTCCCGTTCGCATCGTCCACGTCGAACGGTCGGGCGAGTTCTACACCGGCATCGCCTACGGAAAGCGCTCGGGGACCGCCTCGCTCATCATCACGCCGCTCGACGAATTCCTCCCGGCGACGGAAATTCCCGCGTTCGTCGCGTGGATGCGCGGCAACGCGAGCTCGCTCCTGGACGAGCTACGAGCCTACGGTGGCCTTCGCTCGGAGCAGTGGCACGAGCGCGCCGAACGCGCCGTGAAAGACGGCGCGTGCAACGGCTTTCACATCCCGCGCTTCTTCTACGGGCGGTACTTGACCGAGCGCGTGAACACCCTGCTCGAGATGGGGCGCGAGCGCGGGGTGGTCGAAGCGTTCCTCGTCGCCGCCGAAGCGACGCGCCTCGAAAGGCGCGATGGCGAGTACGTCCTCGACCTCGCGAGCCCCGATGGAAGCCCCGGCGAAGGGAAGCTCACCTCGAAGCTGGTGGTCGTCGCGATCGGGATGCCGCCCACGAAGCGGCTCTTCGACGGCGAAAATGCGGCAGAGGCGAACGCGCTGCTCATCGACGACCCGTACGAGCCGGGCATGGACCAAACCCTCGAGCGCATCGCCGCGCACGTCGCGCGCACCGACGAGCGACCCGAGATCCTCGTCATCGGCGCGAACGCAGGCTGTCTCGAGCTGCTCTATGGGCTCACGAACGTCCGCGCCATCGACGTCAAGGCGCCCAAGGTTCACGTGCTCTCACCTCAGGGGCGCCTTCCGGAGCGGTACCGCGCGCTCGCGGAGCCTCGATTCGTCCCCACGAACCTCCAGGCGCTCGCCTCCCAGCCTTCCGTCAAGGCAACGCTCGTCGTCGAAGCGGCGAAGCACGACGTCGCCGCGGCCAAGCGCGAAGGAGTCTCGATCTCCGACAGCCTCCCCATGATCTCGCGCGCGGTCGGCGCGCTCCTCCCACTCCTCGACGCCGCGGAGCGACGCGCGTTCGCTGCGTTCGCGGGCGTGGAGATCGGCCGCCTGCAACGGCGCGCCGGCGACGAGTATTGCGATGCCGCCGACGCGCTCGTCGACCAAGACCGATTGTCGGTCGTCGCTGGGAGATATGGTGGCGTCACCCCCGCACCGAACGGCGTCGTCGTCTGGTACGAGGACGCCACGACGAAGCACCCGATCTCGTTCGCCCGGCCGATGTCCGTCGTCGTCAACTGCAGCGGGCCCTCCGCGATGGCCGTTCCGAGCGCGTCGCGCTTCATCGATTCGGTGCTGAAAATGGGGGTCTTCCGCGCCACCGACGCGGCCGGTGGGCTCGCGGTCGGCGACGGCATGGAGGCCACCCGGGGGCTCTACGTCAACGGTCCTCTGCTCTCGGGCAACATCGTCGCCGATCGTCCCGTCTGGCACGTCGAGCACTGTGGCCGAATCATCCAGTTCTCGACGCTCCTCGCAGGGCACCTCGCCGCGAGACTGACCGAAGACCTCGATCGAAATCGCCATGCCGGATGACGCGGGGAACACACGCATGAAGCCCGCGCGTTGGAAGCGCATCTTCGACGTCGCTGTGGCGGGTTCGGCGCTGGCGGTGCTGAGTCCCGTGTTCGTCGCGACGGCGGTGGCGGTCCGCGCGAAGCTCGGATCACCGGTTCTCTTCTCCCAACTCCGGCCAGGGCTCGGCGGGCGGCCGTTTCGCATCCTCAAGTTCCGTACGATGCTCGATGCCCTCGACGAGGCGGGGCGTCCGCTCCCGGACGATCAGCGGCTCACGCCTTTTGGGGCGTGGCTCCGGAGAACGAGCCTCGACGAGTTGCCCGAGCTCATCAACGTCCTCAAGGGTGAGATGAGCATCGTGGGGCCCCGGCCGTTGCTGATGGAATACCTCCCGCTCTACAGCGCCGGGCAGCGGCGTCGGCACGAGGTGCGTCCAGGCATCACCGGCCTCGCTCAAGTCCGAGGTCGCAACGCGATCACGTGGAAAGAAAAATTCGCGTACGACATCGAGTACGTCGATCGCTGCTCGTTGCTCCTCGACTTGCGAATCATCGCGGAGACGATCGGCGTCGTCGTTCGCGGTACGGGCATCAGCCAGGATGCGATGCGCGCGGGGATGGAGCCCTTTCGCGGCAACGCCAACGACGCGGACGTTTCCTGACCGATGCGTCAGGCGAGGAGCCGACGCCCGAAGTCGTGGAACTGTCGCATTTTGACGGACCAATCCATGCGTTCGGTCGCGGTTCGTCGGGCGACGTCGGAGACGTCCTCGGGGGAACGCGCGACACGTTCCGCGAAATCGACGATCCGATCGATCTCCAACGGAGCATCGGAGATCGGCATTCGCAAGCAGAAGGGATCCTCCGGACGAAGGTCCATGTCTTCGTAGCCGTAAATGAAGGGCAGCCCACGCGCGGTATATTCCCGCGTCTTCAGCACGCACCCTTGGGACAAGCCGTTTCGGTGCATGGCGAGACTGCTCACGCCGACGTTCGCCTCTTCCAAGATCTTGGTCAGCGCCGGTCCGTGGAGCAATCCATGGTAGCGAATTTCGTTGTCGTGGAGGCGCTCGACGGATCCGGCTTGCCGTCCGAAGTGACCGACGGCGTCGATGACGATCCGGACCTTTCCGCGATGGGCTTCGAGGGCACGCGTCAACCGGTCCCATCCATGCCAAGGGGCGACCGAGCTCGCCACCATGACCAACCGAAGCGTCCGACCGTCGAACGGAACGAAACGTGTGAAAGGGACTTTGTCGACGCTCACCCCGTTCGAGATCGCGGCGCTCGGCTTCGTCGCGGCCGACTTTCGTCCCATCCGCCCCAGCTCGAAGGCTCGTATTTCATCGGTCACACCGACGATCCCGTCGACCCGCGACAAGAGTCGTCGCCCGCCCGCCCATTCGAACGCCACGCGGGCCGCGATCCCGGCGGTGTGTTTGGAAGCCCACAGCTCCCGAAGCTCGTTCGTATGGTGGACCGTCGCGATCTTGTCGAAGAAGCGGCGTCGAAAGAGCGCGAGCGGATCGAGATCGACGGACATCGGATAACGAAGAAACACGACGTCGTAGCGCTCGATGTTCGCGTTCGCGATCGCGCGGTAGCGAAAGAGGTTCTGAGCGCGCCTCACCCGCCGCCACGTGGGATAGGGCACACGGCGAATCGATGCGTCGTCGGTGGTCGACGTGTCCGGCACGAGCACCATGACGTCGATCGGAACCCCCGAGGCCCGGGCGCCGTCGCTCATCCCTCGAATGGCGCCGTCGACGCCGGCGATGTGCGCCGACGAGAAATTCAAGAAAGCAATCCTGCAACTCATCGCAAGAGTGTCTCGATGGCGCGCGCGATCTTCTCGGAGGCATGGCCGTCGCCATAGTCCGCAATCTTCGTGCGGGGCTTCTCTTCGCCCAGCGTGCGGCGAATGCAATCACGGATCGCGTCGGAGTCACCGGGCGGCGCGAGTCGGTTCCAACCGGACGATACGGTCTCGGTCCATTCGGTCTCGGTGCGCACCGTGATGCACGGGACACCGTGGAAATAGGCTTCCTTCTGCACGCCGCCCGAGTCGGTGACGACCAAGGAAGCGTGGCGGAGCGCGAACGTCATGTCGACGAACCCGAGCGGATCGACGACACGAACGTCGCGCGCGAGCTCGATCCGCGCCTCCGCGAGCGCCTTGCGCGTTCGAGGATGAACGGGAAGGACGACGGGAATTTCGTGGGAAACGGCGCCGAGCGCTTCGAAGATCGAGCGCAGAAGATCGGGGTCGTCCGTGTTCTCGGCGCGGTGAATGGTCGCGAGGACGTACGGCGACCGAAAGGATACGTCCTGGCGCAGCGACGACGTTTGATCGGCGACGGGCGCCATCGCCAGCGCCATGTCGTACATGACGTCCCCGGAGTGGATGACGCCGTTGCGAATTCCTTCGTTCGACAAGTTGTCGATGGCCGATCGGGTCGGACAAAAGAGCAAATCGCTGAGGTGATCCGTGAGCACCCGATTGATTTCTTCCGGCATCCTTCGATTGAAGGATCGCAATCCCGCTTCGACGTGGGCAATCGGAATATGCAACTTCGACGCCGCGAGCGCGGCGGCGAGGGTCGAGTTCGTGTCTCCGAAAACCAGCACGCCATCGGGCTTCGTCGCGGACAGGATCTCTTCGATCTTGCGGAGCATCTCCCCCGTCTGCTGACCATGGGAACCGCCGCCGACGCCCAACGCGTGCGCAGGACGAGGGATGCCGAGCTCTTCGAAGAAAACGTCGGACATCCCTGGATCGTAGTGCTGTCCCGTATGAACGATGACTTCGGCGATGGAGGTCTTCGCGAGAGCGCGAGAGACGACGGCTGCTTTCACGAACTGCGGTCGCGCCCCAACGACCGTCATGACGACGGGCCGGCTCATGGACGATGCGTGCTCCACAAGGGATCACGCGCAACGGTAGGAGCGTCGAACGACGCCATCGAGGGATTGAAAAGAACCATCGTTTCGTCGACCGGAGCGGCGTTTCGAATCGCGGGGCCGCTCATCCGGAAGCGAATGGTTCCATAGGTTTGGAGGAAACGGTAGCGCTGATTTCTGCACTCCGTCGCTCCGTGTGACGGCCAAACCGACCGGCAAAGTTTCCGTCCATCGCCCTTCCTCGTGGCCTCGAAGCGGACGCTCGGCGTGCCTCGACGACGAGCGCGTCGACCCGAGCAACCGCGGTTCCCGTTCGTGACGCCAGCTCCACTTGGACAGGGATGGTGACGAGCGAGAGCGGCTTCGCGCGCGGTCCTCACGAGCCCTCCGCGCGGAAGGCACGACCTCCGGCAGCGGGGAGAAGGCCCGACAAATGCCAATGATAACGAACAATTACAAGCCCGCGACACACGTGGACGCCGGAGCTTCGCGGGCGGACCTCAAGCGAGGACCGCGAAAAAAATTTCGTACCCCATCCGCGAACGAACAGGAGCTTGAGCGACCGCGGGGACCGCTTGTCGCACGCCAGACGACCAGCTATACGGACGCGATAGGGCGTCATCAGCCCGCCGAATGATCACCATCGTCGACTTCCGTATGGGAAACGTTGGATCCATCGCGAACATGATCGCGAAGGTCGGTGGCAAAGCCCGCATTTCCTCCGTTCCGGCGGATCTGAAGGAAGCCACGAAGCTGATCCTTCCGGGCGTGGGGCATTTCGACCGTGGCATGGCGAACCTCGAGGAGATGGGGCTCACCCCGGTGCTCCACGAGATCGTCCTGGAACGTCGCGTTCCGATCCTCGGCATCTGCTTGGGGATGCAGCTCATGTGCAACACGAGCGAAGAGGGCAGACGGCCCGGGCTCCGCTGGATCGACGCGCAAGTCCGGCGCTTCGACGCGACGAAGCACCCCGGGATGAAGGTTCCTCACATGGGATGGAACGTGGCGCTTCCCGCCAAAGAGAGTCGCCTCTTCGACCTCGAGCCGACCGAACCTCAGAGGTTCTATTTCGTTCACAGCTACTTCGTCGATTGCCGAAACGCGACGGACGTCCTCGCTCGGACCAACCATGGAGACGATTTCTGCTCGGCGTTCCTCCGTGACAACCTCTGCGGGGTCCAATTCCACCCGGAGAAGAGCCACGTGTTCGGAATGAATCTCTTCCGTCGCTTCCTGGAGTTCTGATGCTCCGCCCCCGCGTCATCCCCTGCCTGCTCCTGAAGGACGGCGGTCTCGTCAAGACCGTCCGGTTCGGCGCGAGCAAGTACGTGGGCGATCCCATCAACGCCATCCGCATCTTCAACGACAAGCGCGTCGACGAGCTCATCGTCCTCGACATCACGGCGAGCCGGGTTGGTCGAGCACCGAACTACACGTTGCTCGAAGAGATCGCGAGCGAGTGCTTCATGCCTCTCTGCTATGGAGGCGGCGTTTCGTCCGTCGAACAAGCGAAGCGGCTGGTGAACCTGGGGATCGAGAAGATCTCCATCAACCATGAAGCCATCGTGAGGCCCGAGTTCGTCCGCGAGCTCGCCGCGGAGCTCGGCTCCCAGTCCGTCGTCGCCTGCGTCGACGTGAAAAAGAATTGGATGGGCAAGTACCGCGTCTTCGACAGCACGCGAAGAACGCTGACGAACAAGGACCCGTTGGAGCACGCGGCGAACCTCGTCGCGCTCGGCGCCGGAGAGGTCTTCGTCAACAACGTCGATCGGGACGGAACCCAAGAAGGGTACGACCACGCGCTGGTCCATCGCTTTACGCAACACTTGCACGTGCCAGTCATCGCTTGCGGCGGCGCGTGGACCCCCGAACATCTTCGCTCCGTGATCAAAGATTCCGGGGCATCCGCAGCAGCGGCGGGGAGCATGTTCGTCTTCCAGGGACCTTATCGGGCCGTGCTCATCAGCTATCCCCCCCCGCCCGAACTTACCCGAATCTTCGGAACTTAAAATGTCTGCTACCTACGAACAATGTTCGCGCTGCATCATGGATCGAACCGCCCCCGGCATCGTGTTCGATGCCGAAGGCGTTTGTAACTTTTGCAAGAACTTCGAGAAAAGACTCCGCACGACCATCCCGACGTCCCCTGACGAGCTGAAGTCACGGCTCGATCATTTCGTCGCACGAGTGAAGTCGGACGGACGCGGAAAGCCCTACGATTGCATCGTCGGCGTGAGCGGAGGCGCCGACAGCGCGTACGCCCTCTACGTCGCGAAACAGAACGGCCTCCGCCCCCTCGCCGTCCACATGGACAACGGCTGGGATTCCGAGTTGGCGGCGAACAACATCGAAAATCTCGTCCGGAAGTTGGGCGTGGATCTGCACACCCACGTCATCAACTGGACCGAATACAAGAGCCTCATGCAGGCGTTCTTCGACGCCGACGTGATCGACGTCGAGCTCCTCTACGACAACGCCATGCTCGCGGTGAACTACCAAATGGCGGCGCGCAGCGGCGTCAAATGGATCCTGGGCGGGACGAACACAAGCACGGAAGGCATGGAGATGCCGCCGGCGTGGACGTGGTTCAAATACGACAAGAAGAACATCTTCTCGCTCGCGCGTCGCGCGAACGTCCGCATCGAGACGTTTCCTGCGCTCGGAACGCTCGACTACGCGTTCGCGAAGGCCGTCCGGCGCATCCAGTGGATTTCGTTCTTGGATTATGTCGATTACCACAAATCTCGCTGCATCGACATTCTCACGTCTGAAGTGGGCTTCCGGACGTATCCATACAAGCACTACGAATCGATCCTCACGCGCTTCTACCAGGGGTACATCCTTCCGAAGAAGTTCGGGATCGACAAACGGAAGGTGCATCTCTCGTCGCTCGTCGTGAGCGGACAAATCTCACGAGAGACCGCGCTCTCCATGATGGCGCAGAGCCCCTATCCGTCCGAGACCGAGCTCCAGTCGGACATCGAGTACTTCTTGAAGAAGATGACCTGGTCGCGCGCGCAGCTCGACGAATACATCGCGCGGCCAGAGATTCCGCACGCTCGCTACGGGACCGAGCGGCCCTTGTGGAACCGCATCGCAAAGTTGGGGAAGAGTCTGAAGCTCGTCGGCGGATAGGCGGAGAGACCGACGGACCCACCGACCAAAAGCTGGCCCATCGGGTGATACGAAGCGGACTCTCCCCGGCCGGCGCGGAGAGGCGAGATGCGGAAGAGCGGCGTCAGCGAGACGCCTCGACGGACGCGAGCTCGACGGCTCAATTCGTCGCAACGCTCGCGCCATGCGGCGCGATGTTCGGTGCGTTCGAGAACCTTCCCTTGATGGACTTGATCATGTCGGAGGCCCGGCCTCGCTGACCTTCGATCTCGATCTCGTCGAGCAAAATGGCGCGGTCGTCACCACATATCACGTATACACCCTCGCTCGAGATCCGCGCGATTTGCCCCGGCGTCCCAAAATATGTCTTATCAAACAACCTGGCCTTCCATACCTTCACTCGCGCAGCATCCAGATAGGTAAAAGACCCGGGATACGGATCCGATTGCGCGCGAATGAAATTGTACACGTCACGCGCAGATCGACGCCAATCGATGTTCCCGTCCGTCGGCAACCGCTGCGCGCAGTAGGACGCGCCTTCATGGTCCTGCTCCAAAGGCGTGAGCTCTCCGCTCAGCAGCGGGACATAGGCTCGTCGAAGCACCTCCACCGTTTCGTTTTCCAGCCTCTCGAGGACGGTGGATATGTCGTCGTGCACGTCGATCTGCACTCGCCCCTGTGCCCATATGGGACCGTCGTCCATTCCAGGAGTGAAGGAGAAGAGTGAGAAGCCAACCTCGTCTTCTCCACGGATCATTGCCCAGACGAGGGGGGACCCTCCGCGAAATTTGGGCAAAATGGAATTATGAATACCAATGAATCCGCGCGGGACCGAAGACAACGTCGAGGCACCGATCAACCAGTACCATCCGACGACGAGACACAGATCCGGAGCGGCGTCCTTTATCATCTGCTCGGAGTGCCTCCGATTCTCGGCAACGAGCATCTTCAACCCCGCCGCCCTCGAGAACTCTTCGAACTCATCGAATTTGGTTCGAACGTCGGAGCGGTCGTCAATCGTTACGATGCAAGCAAGCTTGTCCGGGGCAAGTGCATGAATCTCCTTCAGCACTCGAAGCCCCAACTGCTTGCTGCCCATAAATAGAACTCGATTTGCCATCGTCCTATCCTCTCCAGCCGGATCTCATGCGATTTTGTGAACCAAGATCGTGGGACAACGCCTTTGGGTCGTCCGACGGAGGCGCGCGAGAGTGAGCCACTCGCGTCGCCTCATGTCGTGCGCATTTCGGTGAGCGCGCTTCGAATGGAAGAGCGGTAGACGACGACCACGAACACGCCGAAGGACACGAAAAGGGCAGCGCCGACGCCGATGGAACGAAGGAGCGTCGAGCTCTGATCCACGAGGAAGAAGAGCACACTCCAAACCACGGCGGCGCCGACCACCACCCCCATTCGTCGGAGATCGACGGTGATGGGAAATACCCTCTGAGACGCACGAAAAGCCTGAATCCACGTGGTCGCGCCGCCAAGGACGACCGAAAGTGCGACGCCTTCCTTCCCCCAATGGCGCGTCGTCAAGAATACGCCGGCCAACGTCACGACGGCTCCTTGAACCGTGGCGCCGGCGAGCGGTCGCGTCCGTTTGACACGTGCGAACGTCACGCTGAGGACGCTCGGCAGACTCGTGAGCACGGTGTTGAGCGCGAGAAACGAGAGCACCCAGCGAGCTCCCAGGTACTGAGGACCCGCGACGATTCGCAAGATCGGGAGCGAAAATACCGCGATGCCATAAGCGAGAAGGATGCCCATGGCCGCCGATGCTTCGATCGCCAGACCGTAGATCCTTCGCGCCACACCTTCGTCGCGAATGGATAGGGCAAAAGGAGACCACGCCTGGCAAAATGCGAAGACGACGATCCCGATGAAACTCGCCAGGGAATTTCCGACTTGATACAAGCCCGCGTCGCTCGCCGAACACATGAGGTTGACGACGAAGGAGAGGGCCGAGCTCACCAGCCATCCCACCTTCGACATGAGCACGAGCGGCGCCGAGAAGCGAAGCATCGGACTCAATCGGCCCAGATCGATCGATGAAAACGAGAGGACCTTTCGGAGCGCGACCGCGGTCGCGAAGAATCCGATGACCGACCCTGCGAGCTGCGCCCCGACGGCTCCAGCGATACCAAGTTTTACGTAGACGACGAGGAAGACACCGAAAAAGGCCGATGCCAACGACGAGAGGATCGTGATCGTGACGGCCGAGAGAGGCCGGCGAAGCATTCGAAACCAAATCGTGCCTACTCGCGGGGAGTTCAAGAGCGCGACGTTTGCCGCGAACACCACCCACAAGTAATTCAACCTCTCGTCGTGCAGCAGCGCTCGCGAGAGCGGCCCTCGAAGCAGAATGGCGAGCACCCCTACGGATGCCCCCGCGAACATGGAGAAGGCGAACCATGTGCTGAACGTACGCGCCCGCTCCTCCGGTTCGGGATGTTCCCAGAACCAGACCGCGGAGGAGTTGTCCATCCCGAAAACGGCGAAGATCGTGGCGAGCGTCGTCGCGGTATTGATCTGGGCGAGGACGCCGTACTCCGCGGGTGAAAACGTGCGGGTATATATCGGTATCAGGAGGAATCCGACGAGCGACGCGACGACCGTCGACAACCCGTAGACGGCGGTTTCTCCGAGGAGTCGACGAAGAACGCTCATGTGCGGCTCCTAGCGTCGACGCTCGTGATGACTCGGAGCGAGGAGTCCACGCGCGATGGCATCCGGAACGTATTCCTTGGCGTCGGGTCGAAAACGCTCGAGCACGCTCGTACTCATCTGGCGCGCCTTTTTGCCGAGGCGATGGCCCTTCGCGAGTCGATAATGCTTGAGGTAGAAATCCGGGACGTAGTCTGGGGTCCTGGACGACTCGAGGTTCTCGAGAATGCGCGAGGCCACGTTCGTCGGAGAGAACGTGTCACGCGCCCATTGAACGCCCTGCTCCGCGAGCCTGACGCGATGGGGCACGTCCGTGATGAGTCGGCGTAGTCGGTCGACGATGTTGTCCAATTGCAGGTCGCAAATGGGACCGTTCGGCAAGCCGATCTCTGGATTGAGCACACGGGTGGCAACGGCACACCCAGAGGCGAGCGCCTCGGCCGCCAACACGGCGGGCCCGGCGAGGAGGAGCTGATCGACGACGATGTCGCTGTCGCGGAGCTCGGAGAGAATCACGTCCCTCTTCACACCGGTCAGCAACGTGAACTCGAACTCGACGCCTTCCCGTCGTAGCGTGTCGAGCGCAGCAAGGACGTGCGAAGTGCCCTTGATGTCCTTCCTCGAAGGCGCGTGCAAGATACGCGGGACGCGCCTGGCAGGAATGTGTGGCTCGAGATCATCCAAAACGTCGAGCGGAATGCGCGCATGAAAGTAGGGACGTATTTGGAGCCCCGCTTGGTCCGGCAGGGAGTAGACGGTGTCGGCGAAGAGTTCACCGTATCGAAGTCGCGTCACCTTCTTGTTGAGTGGATAGCGTAGGAAGTCTTGCCCCCAGCCATCGATCGCTATGCCGTACTCCTGAGAAAGCGCGTTCAGGTCCCGAACATCGGATCCGAGATAGTAGACGATGATTCGCTTGTTCAGCCTCGCGAGTAGCGGAAAGAGCACGGAGCACGGCCACCACGGCTCGTAGATGAATACGAACACGTCATGCTCCAGGTACTTCGGCGTGAACATGCCGTTGAGTACGAAACTGAGCGCCAAATCGGTACGTGAAAACGGCGCGCGAAGCAGCCTCGGCCACGTCGGGTAATCGAAGATTTTTTCCAGTTCACGCCCACGAACGACATCGTACGTATCATCGGGTTGATAGATGGTTCGTGCGGTAACCATGGTTGTTACCGAGCACCCGAGATTTCGAAAACCTTTGCTCAGCCCGGTAAGGCAGGAGCTCGTGTCTGCCGTGCCGATGAAAATGCGTGGACGAACGACCATTCGGCGGGTGCGCTCCAATGGGTGCGGGGTTAAGAAGACGAGCGCGAAACAGGGTCACCGCGTCTTCTCGTCGACCTCCAGGAGACTCTCTCGAAGAGCCGTGACCACGAACTGCTGCGCGTCGAGCGAAATTCCTTCGTAGAGCGGAAGCGTCATCGCTCGCGACGCGACGTCGTCGGTGACGGGGAATTCGCCCTCGGAATGGCCGCCGCGCGCGCGGAACGAACGGATGAGCGGCATGTGGTAGGTGCCCAACGTCGTTTCGATTTCGCGCTGTTTCATGGCCGCAATGACGGCGTCTCGTTTGCCCGCGAATTCGACGGGCAACAGCACGACGTAGGACTGATAGACATGCCTCGAGCCGGGCAATGCCATGGGAGGTCGAACTCCCGTTCCGTTCAGCAGCTCGTCGTAGATGCGAGCTCCGCGGATCCGGGCGTCGATGATCCGTTCCAGCTTCTTCATCTGCGTCAACCCGAGCGCTCCTTGGAGCTCCGTCATCCGCAGGTTGTATCCGACCTCCACGAAGTCGGGACGGGGAGAGTCCGGATCTTGTCCATGATTGCGGAGCATCCGCAGCGAACGCGCGAGCGAGTCGTCGTCCGTCGTCACCATGCCGCCCTCGGCGGTCGTGATCGCCTTTCGGGGATGGAGACTGAAGCACCCCAACTTCCCGAAGCTGCCGGCCTTCTTGCCGCCTTGCTCGGTACCGAGCGCGCACGCCGCGTCTTCGACCAACGGCACGCCATGGCGATCGGAGATCGCCACGAGTTTTTCGATGTCCGCGGAGCCCCCGAACGTGTGCACCGGCATGACCCCGCGAATGCCCGGAGTGCTCGAGAGCACGCGCTCCAGTTGCACGGGATCCATGTTGAACGTGGTGGGATCGATGTCGACGAAGACGGGCTCGGCGCCCACCAATCGAATGGCGTTCGCCGTCGCGGGCCACGAGTACGTGCACACGGCGACCTTGTCGCCCTGGCCGATGCCCAACGCGACGAGCGACAGGTGCAGCGCGCACGTGCAGTTGGGGAGCGCGACGGCATGCTTGGTCCCGATGTAGCTCGCGAAGCGCTCCTCGAACGCTTTGACGCGTGGTCCCTGGACCAGAAAACCAGACCGCAGGACCTCGACGACGGCGGCGACGTCTTCCTCGTCGATGGTCGGGATGGTGAGCCGAATCACGCTCGCTGCTCCCGCGCCATCTCGGCTCGATATCCTTCGACAGTGGCCGCGATTCCGTCTTCGAGCGATGTTTTCGAGACGGTGCCAAGCAGGGATTCGACTTTGCTTATTCCTGCACGGTGCCGCCGAACGTCCGCGCCTCGTGCCGGAGCATGTAGAATCGGCCCTCGGTAGTCCATCACCGAGCAAATGACCTGAACCAGCGACCGAATGCTGGTTTCCTTCCCGGATCCGAGGTTCACGACGTCTCCCTTTCGCCACTCCGACTCGACGAGTCGAACCAGCGCGTCGACGGTGTCGCGAACGTAGATGAAGTCCCGGGTCTGTTCGCCGTCCCCCTCGATGACCGGCGACTCCCCAGCGAGGATACGGCGCATGGTCAAAGGAACGATGGCGGCAAACGAACCGTCGTTCTGCCGCTCTCCGTAGTTGTTGAACGGTCGCACGATCGTGGCGTCCACGTCGAACATACGGACATAGGACTGGAGCGCCAAATCGGCCGCGGCCTTGCCTGCGGCATACGTCGTTTCGGCGAGCAGCGGATGGGTTTCATCCATCGGCACCGTGCGCGCCGTTCCGTAAACTTCCGAGCTCGAGAGGTGAAGCAGCCTCCCGTAGGCGCCCTTGCGCAAGAGCTCGAGGCACGTCAACGCGATGCGGGTGTTGACGTCGAACGCACCGACCGGATTGAAGAACGAATAGGCCAGTGCCTTCGTCGCGAGATTGCAGATGATGTCCGGCTTCTCTTTGTCGCAAATGGCGGCCATCGCGAGGAAGTCCGCCGCGTCTTCGCGGTAGATCTTCAGCCGAGATCCGTGCGTGCGAGACGCCGAATCGAGATTTCGATCGGTTCCGAGGAAGAAATTGTCGACGACGACGACGTGAGCGGCCCCTCCGGAGAGCAGCGCGTCCACCAGATGACTTCCGATGAATCCGGCGCCGCCGGTCACCAGAAAGCGCCCATCTCGAATCTTCGTCATATCTACTTTGCCCCTTGGTCATGGACGGGATGCGCGACGGGGACGTGCTGTTGGCCCGCACGAATCAACTCGAGCGCGACGCGCACGGCAGCCAGCCCATCCTCTCCAGAAACGGGCGCGGCTCGATCGTCGATCAGAGCTTTGGCGAACGCCTCGTGCTCGGCCCGCAAGGGCTCCTTCTTGGGGATGTACGTCTTGATGACGTCACCTTCGATGGCCCCCGAGAAGTTCGTCGCCGGCGTCCATGTCTCGTTGACTCGGCCGTTCTTGAACCAAGAGACCTCCTGCGTCAGGTAGTCCGCAATGAGGGCTCCCCCCTCGCCAACCACCCACAGTTCGCGGAGCTTCTTCGGGCTGAGCCAGCTCACGTCGAGCACACCAATCTCGCCCGATTCGAAGCGAAGCAGGCCCGACAGCATGTCTTCGCACGACTTGTGGGCCTTCCGCGCCGTCTCCGCGAAGGCTCGGACGACCCGCGAACCGGTGACGAAATGCATGGCGTCGATGTCATGGGTCGCAAGATCGAGAATGACGCCGACGTCCGCGATCCTCGCCGGGAACGGCCCGAGGCGACGCGCGTGGAGCTGGAAAATGGGACCGAGCTCCTTTTCTTGGACGCGGCGTCTCACCTCCGCCACGGCAGGGTTGAAACGCTCGATGTGGCCGACCATCAATTTGACGTTCTGGTCCTTCGCCACGGCGATCATCCGCTCGGCCTCTTCCACCTTCTTCGCGATCGGCTTTTCGACGAGAACGTGGATCTTACGGTTCATGACTTCGCAGGCGACTTCGCAGTGGAAGTCCGTAGGCACCGCGATGACCGCGTAGTCTGGCTTCAATTCGTCGAGCATTTCGCGGTAGTCCGCGAAGATCTCCACCCCCTCGGGACGTCGAAATGAGGTACGGCTCTTCTCGTTTGGCTCGGCGACGCCGAGCAGGCTCACCCCTGGAAGATCCGCCAACACTCGCGCGTGGTTCCTGCCCATGCTGCCAAGGCCGATCACGCAGGCTTTGAGATCTTGCATCAACGTCTCTCCATTCGTCCCTTGTCGCTTCAGGGGCGAAAAGTTGAGGTAGCTCGGAACAAAAGGCTGCTCCGTTCGCGGCGAAGCCTAGGAAAATTCCTTCGGGAATTCCAGCGGTATGGACACGCTTAGGGGCGCGCGCCGACGGTGCACGACACCTTCGCCGACCACGACCCGGCGGAACGATCCGACGTACGCGCGGGTCCTTCCCCGAGCCCACGCCGAGGCGTTCGTTCAAACCACCCAGGGATTTCTACTTCACGGACGCTCGTGGGGCTCATTCCCCGGCAGCGTCCGACTCAACGCCTTTGCACGAAGCTCCCCGACCCGCGCCGCCCATCGTGGCTCCTCGGGGTGGCGGCGCGCGAGCTGGTTGAACACGTCGATGGCCTCACCGTAGAGGCCGGTTTTTTCGGCCAAATCACCCAAGTGCTCGACGTTGTCGTACCGATCGGGATCGAGCTCCGCCGCACGTCGGTAGAGGACGAGGGCACGTCCCATGTTGCGGCGGGACTCTTCGGTGCGCGCGGCCCATGTGTAGAGATCGTAACACTCTCCCGCCGTGCCGCAGCCGGCGCGGACGAGGCGATCGAGCTCGAGCTCGGCACGACCGCCGTCGCCGTGCGCGAGCGAAAGGCGAATGAACTCGCGGCTGCACGCGCTTCGGTCGTCGACCTCGTCGAGCGCGAGCTTCAGCTCGTCGAGCGCCGCCACCTTCCCTCGCTCCCGATCGATGCCGAACTGGAGCTCGGCGAGGAGCACGCGGGGCGCGCAAGCGCCGGGATCGCGCCGCACGAGCTCCTTGGCGGCCTCGATCCCTTCGAGGGTGCACGAATCGCGAACGCACCAGGGCGCGCGCGCGCGTTGATCGGCGAGCGCCGCCGCGGCCTTGCGACGGAACGGTCCCGCGGCGCTCGGCGATCTCCGCGCGAGCTCCTCGTCGACCTTCACGGCGGTCGCCGGCTTCGTGGACGACAGTGCCTCGGCAAGAGCATCGAGAACCGGGGCCCCCTCGACGCCGTCCGGCGCCAACTCGAGCGCGCTGTCGTAGTCGTCGACGAGGGACGGAGCTTCCTTGAGGACCGCGACCTGCAACCGAACGTCCAATCCGTAAGCCAGCCGGTATTCGAGCCTGGCCTGCGCCCGATGGGCCGGCGCCAGGGCCCGCGCGAGCACCAGGTGCGCGCGTCCGAGGTTCGGACTTCGTTCGAGCGCCCGAGCGAGCCACGGCACGACGCTGCCACCGACGCGTCGAACGGCCCCCATGAGCGGGAAAAACGCCTCCGACGGGTAGCGGGCGATGGCGTCCCGAAGCTCACGACGGAGCGTCGTCGCGGGGACGTTCGTATCGGCCGTCATTTTTCCAAGACGCGCGCGCTCCTCCGCGAGCGTGTGGTCGAAATCACGCCCCGCGAGCACGAACGCCGCGACCGAGAGGACCGCCGCCGCGAACGCGCCGGTACGTACCTTCTCGTCCCAGAGCGACGTGGGACGCGACGAGCGGGCGCGGGCACCGACGACGAGGGCGACGCAGAGCAGGACCAGCGCCGTTACGCCGGGGACCTCGAGGTGGAAGTCGACCAGGTCGTGCACCACGCACGCGACGATGGCGGCCCACGCGCCGAGCGGAGGACGCGCCGCCTGGAGCATCGTCGCCGGCCTCAGCGCGTAGGCGAAGAGCGCGAACGCGGCGACCGTGACCGGGATCCCCCACTCCGTCGACCACTGGGCGACGAGGTTTTCGGGGTGCGTGAAGGTGTCGTAGCTCGGTCCGCCGTAGCCGCGTTGGACGGATGGAAAGACGGTTTCGAACGCGCCGCGACCGACCCCGAAGAACGGCGAATGTCCGGTCAGGCGAAGCGAAGCGAGGGCGAGCTCGAACTTGCTGAGGCTCGTGTTCGACAAGTCCTGCCGCGCGAAGTCCGACGTCCCGAAACCGACGAGCGCCGCGCCGGCGACACCGACGAGGACCGGGAGGACCACGTCGTAGCGCGACGACGCGTCGGCCCGGCGACGGATGCGCCACGCGAGCGCGAGCGCGAGCACGATGCCGAGCACCAGCGCCCCCGTGCCGCCACGCGAACCGGCCCACACGCTCGTCCCGGCGCACAAGAGACCCACGCCGCCGGCGAGGACGGGCGGCATCGAGGGCCGTTGCGCGAGCACGACGCCGAGCGCCACGCACGCGCCGATGTTCAGGTACGCCGAAAGGTGGTTCGGGTTGAGGAGTGGGCCGTACCGGCCAGAGATGAACGCGTAGGCGTCCCGCGGCGCATAGAGGCCGAAAACGCGCTCGGCATGGACGGCCGCGTGACCGAGCGACGAGAGCGCGACGAGCGTGGCCGAGGCGACGACCACGCGCTCGAGGAAGGCACGGCCGCCGTCGAGCGACATCACGCGGAGCGCGGAGAGGAACACGCAGACGTAGAAGCAGCCGCGCAGGACCTCGAGGTGGGTGGCGGCCGGCGCCAACGTGAGGGGAAAGAACGCGGGTGGCGCTTCGCGGAACGGGATCCACGCGCGCGTCCAAACCTCGGCCGTCGCGGGCGACAGGACGCGCACGACCGCGGCCGGGAGCGGTACGCACTGCAGCACCGTCGCTCCCCAAAGGAGCGCCACGGCGACGAGGACGAAGCGGCTCGACGACGAGAGGCGCGCGGGCCCCGACCACCACAAGAGCACGGTGGAGAGGGCCGCGAGTCCCGTCACGAAGGCGAGCGCCCAAGGCAGGAGCGACCCCAGCGCCAGCGCGGAAAGCGGGACGACGCACGCCAGGATCGCCTTGCCGAGGCGCGCAAGTCGCTCGTGTTCCATCGTAGGCGGCGACGATAGCATCTCGCCGTGCGCTTTTCGCCGGAACCATTCCGAGCTAGAGCCAGCCCGTCGTCATGAAGAACTTCGCCGTAACGGGCGTCGGCGGCTACATCGCCCCGAGGCACCTCAAAGCCATCCGCGACACGAAAAACCGCGTGGTCGCGGCCGTCGATCCGAAGGACTCCGTCGGCCTGCTCGACCAGTACTCGTTCGATACCCGGTTCTTCAAAGAGGTGGAGCGCTTCGACCGGCACCTCGAAAAACTCAAGCGCGGCCCCGAAGAGGGGCGCCTCCACTACCTCACGGTCTGCTCGCCGAATTTCCTGCACGACGCCCATTGCCGCCTCGGCCTGCGCGTCGGCGCGGACGTCATTTGCGAAAAGCCCCTCGTCGTGAACCCGTGGAACCTCGCGCCCTTGCAGGAGCTCGAGGCCGAGACCGGGCGGCGCATCTACACGGTCTTGCAGCTCCGCGTGCACCCGGCGCTCGTCGCGCTCCGGGAGCGGATCGCCGCCGAACGGCCCGGAAAACCGCACGAGGTCGTGCTCACCTACATCACCTCCCGCGGCCCTTGGTACGACGTCTCGTGGAAGGGCGAGCTCGAGAAGAGCGGCGGCATCCCGACGAACATCGGCATCCACTTCTTCGACCTGCTCGTGTGGCTCTTCGGGACCCCCGAGACCACGCGCGTGCACCTGTCCGATCCGCGGCGCATGGCCGGCTTTTTGGGGCTCGAGCGCGCGAACGTCCGCTGGTTCTTGTCCGTCGAGCGGGACGATCTGCCGTTCGCCGCCGAGCCCGGCAAGAAGACGACCTTCCGATCGATCACGGTCGACGGCCAGGAGATCGAGTTCTCGGAAGGGTTCACCGATCTGCACACGCGCGTCTACGAGGAGATCCTCGCGGGTCGCGGGCACGGCATCGACGTCGCGCGCCCCTCCGTCGAGCTCGCCCACAAACTCCGCACCACGACGACGACACCGATCGACGACACCGCCCACCACCTCCTCCGCGGAAAGGCGTCATGACGATCCCTACCCTCGATCTGCACGCCCAATTCCGCTCGGTCGAAGCCGACGTCCGCGCCGCCATCGAGCGCGTGATCGCCTCGCAGCACTTCATCCTCGGGCCGGAGGTCGAGGCCGTCGAGCGCGAGGTCGCGGCCTACTCGCGGCTCAGGCACGGCGTCGGTGTCTCGTCGGGCACGGACGCGATCTTGATCGGCCTCATGGCCCTCGGCGTCGGCCCCGGCGACGAGGTCGTGACCACGCCCTACACCTTCGTCGCGACGGCGACGGGCATCGCTCGCCTCGGCGCGCGCGCCGTGTTCGTCGACATCGACCCGCGCACATACGCCCTCGACGCGGAGCGCCTCGACGCGGCCATCACGCCGAAGACCCGCGCCATCGTCCCCGTCCACCTCTTCGGGCAAATGGCCGACATGAACGCCGTCACGCGCATCGCCGACGCCCGCTCCGTCCCCGTCCTCGAAGACGGCGCGCAAGCCATCGGCGCCGTCCGCGACGATCGCCCCATGGGACGCGGCACCCGCGGCGCGACGTTGAGCTTCTTCCCCTCGAAGAACCTCGGGTGCATGGGCGACGGCGGCATGGTCGTGACCGACGACGACGCGTTCGCCGAGCGCGTGCGCCTGCTCCGCAACCAAGGGCAAAAGCCCAAATATTTCAGCCAGATCGTCGGCGGCAATTTCCGGCTCGACGCGCTCCAGGCCGCCATCGTGCGCGCGAAGCTCCCCTACCTCGACGGCTGGACCGCGGCGCGGCAGAAGCTCGCGGCGCACTACCGCGCGGCCTTCGCCGACGCGCGCCTGCCGACCGAGCTCCTCGAGCTGCCGTTCGAAGCGCCGGGCATCCGCCACGTCTACAACCAGTTCGTCGTCCGCACCCCGCGACGCGATGCGCTCGCGGCGCACCTCGCGGCCAAAGGCATCGCCACGACCGTCTACTACCCGCAGCCGATGCACTTGCAGGCGTGCTTCGCCGATTGGGGGCACCGGCCGGGCGACTTCCCGGAGAGCGAACGCGCGGCCAACGAATCGCTCGCGCTGCCGCTCTACCCCGAGCTCGATCCGAACGACGTCGCGCGCGTCGTCGCCGAGATCGCGGCGTTCTTCCGCGCGTGAGCCCACCATGACCTCCTCTTATTTCGCGCATCCCACGGCGGTGATCGACGAGCCCGCGTCGATCGGCGAAGGCTCGAAGATCTGGCACTTCAGCCACGTGTCGGCCGGGGCGAAGCTCGGCCCGCGGTGCAACCTCGGCCAGAACGTCTTCGTCGCGCCGAACGTCGTGCTCGGCGAGAACGTCAAGATCCAGAACAACGTCTCGCTCTACGAAGGCATCGAGCTCGAAGACCACGTGTTCTGCGGACCTTCGTGCGTCTTCACGAACGTGAACAACCCGCGATCGGAGATCGTTCGCCGCGGCCAGTACCTGCGAACCGTCGTTCGCCGCGGCGCTTCGATCGGCGCGAACGCGACCGTCGTGTGCGGCGGCACGATCGGCCGCTACGCCTTCATCGCCGCCGGCGCGGTCGTCGCCCGGCAAGACGTCCCGGACTACGCCCTCATGGTCGGGGTGCCGGCGCGCCGCAAAGGATGGGTCAGCCGGCACGGCCACGTCCTCCCGCCCCCGGACGAAAACGGCGTCATGACGTGCCCCGAGAGCGGCTTCCGCTACCGCGAGAGCGCGCCGGGTACGCTCCGCTGCCTCGACTGGGACGAAGATCGCCCGCTCACGCCTGTCGCCGGGTAGGACGCCGGCTAGGATGCGGGCGCCCCGCAGCGGTGCTAGAGGGTCGGCCGAAGTCATGAACTGGCCCGACAAGAAACCCGCCGGCCTCGACGCGAGCGAAAAGACGAGCTTCGGCAAAGGGATCTTTCGCAAATGCACCAAGTGCAGCGAAGTGATGCCCGCCGGCGAGTTCGAGCAGAACTTCGAGGTGTGCCCCCAGTGCGGCAAGCACCACAAACTCGCGGCGGCACGGTGGCGCGAGCTCTTGCTGGACGGCGGCGCCCTCGACGAGTGGGACGGCGATCTCGCGGCCGGCGATCCGCTCAAGTTCACCGACGGCAAGCCCTACCCCGATCGCATCGCCGCCGCGCAGAAGTCGGCGCGCGCCCATGACGCCATCGAGACCGGCCTCGGATCGATCGACGGCACCCCCGTCGCCTACGGCGCGTTCCTGTTCGCGTTCATGGGCGGCTCGATGGGCTCGGTCGTCGGCGAGAAGATCACGCGCCTCTTCGAGCGCGGCCTCGAGAAGCGCCTGCCCGTCGTCCTGCTCCAAGCCTCGGGCGGCGCGCGCATGCAAGAGGGCATCTTGAGCCTCATGCAGATGGCCAAGACGGTGGCCGCGCGCGAGCGGCTCCGCGACGCCAGCATCCCGTTCGTCAGCGTCCTCTTGGATCCGACGACCGGCGGCGTCGCCGCGAGCTTCGCGTTCCTCGGCGACGTGAACATCGCCGAGCCCGAGGCGCTCATCGGCTTCGCCGGTCCCCGCGTCATCGAGACGACGCTCCGCCAGACCCTGCCCGAGGGCTTCCAGCGCAGCGAGTTCTTGCTCGAGCACGGCATGATCGACCGCATCACGAGCCGCCTCGACATGAAGCGCGAGATCGGCATGCTCGTTCGTCACCTCGGCGGACGAGCGCGGACGGGCGAGGTTGCGAACGGCGCTGCGAACGGCGCGGGCCACGTGAACGGCGCCGGGGCTCGCTGACCGAACGACGCGCGAAAACCTCCACGAATCCAGCGGGCGACGCTCGATGACGTCGCCCGACGAACCGATGACGATCCCTTCCCCCGACGTCGGCCGAACGCTCGAAAAGCTCTATGCACGGGCCGCGCTCGGCATGCAGCTCGGCTTGGAGCGCATGCGGGACACGTGCGCGCGCGCCGACCATCCCGAACGCGCCTTCGACGTCGTCCACGTCGCGGGGACGAACGGCAAGGGATCGACCGCGGCGATGGTCGAAGCCATGGCGCGCGCCGCAGGCCTCCGGACCGGCCTCTACACGTCCCCGCACCTCTGCCGCTTCGCCGAACGCATCCGGATCGACGGCGAACCGATCGGCGACGACGATCTCGTCCGCGCGCTCGAAGAGGCGCTCTCCCTCGGCCCCGATCTCTCCTTCTTCGAGACGGCCACGCTCGCCGCGTTCCTCGCCTTCCGCGCGCGCGAGATCGATCTCGCGATCGTCGAGGTGGGCATCGGAGGGCGCTTCGACGCCACGAACGTCGTCGAGCGGCCGCGCGTCACGGCGATCACGCGCGTCGCGTTCGACCACATGGATCGCCTCGGAGACACCCTCGAAGCCATCGCGCGCGAGAAGGCCGGCATCGCGAAGCCCGGGTGCCCGCTCGTCGTCGGTCCGTTGCCCGAAGGGCCGATGCGCGTGGTCGAAGACGTCGCGCGCTCGGTGGGCGCGCCGATCGTCCCCGCCCTCGCTCCGCTCGACGAACCCCGCCGCGATCCGATCGACGACCGGCGCGGCCATACCCCCGTCGCTCGGGCGCTCCGCGGGGCCTATCAAACCCACAACGCCGCCGTCGCGCGAACCATCGCGGCGCAGCTCGGCTTCGACGACGCCGTCGTCGCCCGTGGACTTTCGACCGCGCGATGGCCAGGCCGCTTCGAGCGCCTCGATCGGCCCGATGGCCCGTATCTCCTCGACGGTGCTCACAACCCCGACGGCGCACGAGCGCTCGCCGAAAGCCTCGCCCTCGACGCCGCCGACGCCGTCGACGCCGCCGCGGCGATCTCTCGCGCGCTCGTGTTCGGCGCGATGGCCGACAAGGCTTGGCCCGAGGTGCTCGACATCCTCGCACCTCTGACGACCCGTCGGGTGTACGTCGCTCCGAAAGGCCGAAGCGCCGCGTCTCTCGACGATCTCGCCCGCCGGCATCCGGGGATGGGCGTCGCCGACGTCGAGGCCGCGCTCCGGACGGCCCGCGCCCAAGCCGGAGCATCCGGCCTCGTCATCGTCACGGGCTCGCTCTACCTCGTGGGGGAGGCGCGCGCCATTTTGCTCGGATTGCCGCAGGATCCTCCGGTCGCGCTCTAGCCGCCGTTCGGGATCATGGTTTCCAGCCGATACGTCCTGCCCGATACGGATGCGGCAGCGCGTCGAAAAGAAGCCCGAACGCTCGGCCCTCACCTCTTGTATCCTGCCCGCCCATGCCGAGCTTCGACATCGTCTCCAAAGTGCCTTGGCACGAGGTCGACAATGCCCTCCTGCAGTCCCAGAAGGAGGTCGTGCAGCGCTTCGACTTCAAGGACACGCAGACGGAGATCGAGAAGACGGAGGAAGGCCTCGTCGTCCGTTCGTCGAGCGAAGATCGCGCCCGCGCGGCGTTCCTCGTCCTCCAGGAGAAGCTGATCAAGCGGAAGGTCAGCCTGAAATTCCTCGACGTCGGCGAGCCGGAGCCTGCGGGCAAGGGCGGCGCCCGTATCAAGATCAAGGTCAAAGAGGGCATCGAGGCCGAACCTGCGCGCAAGATCGTCGGCGCGATCAAGAACGCGAAGCTCAAGGTGCAGGCCGCCATCCAGGACGCGCAGGTGCGCGTGAGCGGCAAGAACAAGGACGATCTCCAGAAGACGATCGCCCTCGTGCGGACGCTCGAGCTGGATCTCGAGCTTGCGTTCGTGAATTTTCGCGACTGAATTCGTGGCGGACGCGCACGAGCCAGGAGCACCCGAGGAAGTCATGGGAAACGTGGTCACCGCGACGAAACGAACCGCGCGAAACGGCGCCCCCAAATCGAGCGCCAAGCCCACCCGCAAGAAGGCGCGCGACGAGAGCGCGAAGAACGGCCCGGTGAGCGGCGCGTCCACGCGGGAGTCCGCGCCCCCGCCGGTGCGGCACCTGTTCGGCACCGACGGCATTCGCGGCACGGCGAACGAAGCGCCGATGACCCCCGAGCTCGCCCTCGCCCTCGGCAAGGCGGTCGCCTTCGTCGCCGGCCGAAACAAGGCGCACACGCCGCGCATCCTCATCGGCAAAGACACGCGCCTGTCGGGTTACATGATCGAGCAGGCCATGGCCGCGGGGATCTGCTCGATGGGCGCCCGCGTCATCCTGTGTGGTCCCATCCCGACGCCGGCCGTCGCGCAGCTCACCGTCAGCATGCGCGCCGACGCCGGCGTCGTCATCAGCGCGAGCCACAATCCCTTCCAGGACAACGGCATCAAGATCTTCGGCGGCGACGGCTTCAAGTTGCCCGACGCCCAGGAAGCCGAGATCGAAGCCCTCATGGCCGACGACGCCCGGCTCGGCGTGCGGCCGACGGGCGCCGCCATCGGCAAGGCCTCGCGCCTCGACGACGCCGGCGGACGCTACGTGGTCGTCGCGAAGTCCACGTGCCCGAACGGCCTGTCGCTCGACGACGTCCGCGTCGTGGTCGATGCCGCCCACGGCGCCGCCTACCGCGTCGCCCCCCTCGTCTTCGGCGAGCTCGGCGCGACCGTGACCTCGATCGGCGTCAAGCCGACCGGCGTCAACATCAACCGGGACTCCGGCGCGCTCCACCCCGAGAACGTGTGCGCCGAGGTCAAAAAGCGCGGCGCCCACATGGGCATCGCGCTCGACGGCGACGCCGATCGGCTCATCGTCATCGACGAAAAAGGCCAAATCGTCGACGGCGACGTCGTCATGGCCATGTGCGCGCGCCGCATGCTCGACGACGGCCAGCTCGCCAAGAACACCCTCGTCGCCACGGTCATGAGCAACCTGGGGCTCGAGCGCGCCATCCAGAAGCGCGGCGGCAAGCTCGTGCGCACGCAGGTCGGCGACCGCTACGTCGTCGAGGCGATGCGCGCCGGCGGCTACAACCTCGGCGGCGAGCAGTCCGGCCACCTCATCTTCCTCGATCACGCGTCGACCGGCGACGGCATCGTCGCGGCGCTGCAGGTGCTCGCCATCGTCGTCCGGACCGGGCGCCCGCTCTCGGAGCTCGCGAGAGAGGCGATGGAGAAGGTCCCCCAGATCCTCGAAAACGTCACGCTCGCGTCTCGGAAGCCGCTCGATCAGATGCGTCGCCTGTCGCTCGGGACCGCGAAAGTGAAAGACGCGCTCGGCAACCAAGGACGCGTACTGGTGCGTTGGAGTGGGACAGAGCCGAAGCTGCGCATCATGCTCGAAGGTCCCGACGAAGCGCGCCTGCGAAAATGGGCCAAAGAGCTGGCGGACGAAGCGCGCCGCGACGTGCCCCCCCGCGCGTCGCCGGCGAGCGAACGGTAACACCTGAAAAGGTTTGGTCGAATTCCACGAAGGCGAGTGACGAACCCACCGCTGTTGAGCCACAATCGATGCGACACGTTGGTCCGCATCGATCGCTCGACGATGCGCGGAGGCGTTTCGACCGCAACTCGATGGACAGCACCTCACCGCCAAGCCGCATCACGTCCCCCGGTAAACGTGCCGACGTGCTCCTCGTCGACGACGACAAACTCGTGCTCCGCGCGATCGAGCGAATGCTCGTCGCCGGCGGCTACACCGTCGAGAAAGTCGAAGACGGTCACGCCGCCGCGAGCGAGGCGATGACGGGTCACTACGACGTCATCCTCTCGGACATCCAGATGCCGAAGATCAGCGGCACCGAGCTGCTCGCGGTCTTGCGCAGCTACGGATGCAACATCCCCGTGATCTTGATCACGGGCGTGCCCTCGATCGACAGCGCGCGCGAAGCCATCGAGTTCGGCGCCGTGCAATACCTCACCAAGCCCGTCGAGCAAGAGGCGTTGCTCCGCGCCGTCTCCCGCGCGCGGCAGATGCATCGACGGCCGTTCGAGCGGACGCCGGAGCCCGCGAAGGTCGCGAGCTTCGACCGCGCGCTCGAGTCGATCTGGATGGCGTTCCAGCCGATCGTCTCGCTCGCCGCGAAGGGCCCCGTGGCCTACGAAGCGCTCGTGCGGAGCCGCGAGAATCTGTTCCTCGGGCCGGCGCAGCTCCTGTCGTACGCCGAGGCCTACCACCGCCTGCCCGAGCTCGGTCGCACGATCCGCGAACGTTGCGCGCACGCGATCGAGCAGATGCCGGCGAACGCCTCGCTCTTCGTCAACGTGCACGTGCGCGACTTGTTCGACGAGCAGCTCTTCTCGAAGTCGAGCCCGCTCTCGGCGCACGCCGACCGCGTCGTCCTCGAGGTCACCGAACGTGGCCCCATCGACGAGATCGGCGATCTCGTCGAGCGCGTGCGGCGCCTGCGCGGGCTCGGCTACCGGCTCGCCATCGACGATCTCGGCGCGGGCTACGCAGGCCTCACGAGCGTCGCGGTCCTCGAGCCCGACTTCGTGAAGCTCGACATGAGCCTCACGCGCGATCTCGCCTCGTCACCGCTCCGCCGCCGCCTCGTCGAGATGATGGTCGACACCTGCCAGGACGTCGGCATGCGCTTGGTCGCCGAAGGCGTCGAGACGGTCCACGAGCTCGGCGCGCTGCGCGAGCTCGGCTGCGACTTGCTCCAGGGCTACCACTTCGCGCGGCCGAGCCCCGACTTCGTTCAAGTCGCCGCCTGAAGGGCGAGAAGAGCGACGCGGGCTTGCCGATCGGGGAAGAGCGACGCGGCTCTGCCGATCGGGCCTACGAAGCCGGTCCC
>JBGAHN010000244.1:0-5969 GCA_044226145.1 Labilithrix sp.
AACGTGTCGTTCCTCCGCAAGATCCTCGCGAGCGAGGAGTTCCGGACCGCGCGCTACGACACGAAGTTCGCCGAGGTCCTCGCCAAGCGCGGTTGACCGAAGCGCGGGGAATGCGGGAGCA
Source organism: Labilithrix sp. (assembly GCA_044226145.1). Taxonomy (GTDB): domain Bacteria; phylum Myxococcota_A; class Polyangia; order Polyangiales; family Polyangiaceae; genus Labilithrix. Next base: position 122 of record JBGAHN010000244.1, read on the forward strand.
CGGGGGACGGTCGGCGACCTTCCGGCCCCCCGTTGCTCCCGCGACTCCCACTACTCCCGATCGAACGGGACGACCTCGTGGCTGGCGAGGTTCGGGATCGCAGAGGCGACGTCGTCGAGGATCTCGCTCGCCGTCCCCACGACGACGATGGCCAGATCGCTCGATGAAAGGCGCTTCGCGAGCGCGGCGTTCGCTCCTTCGAGGGTCACGGCGCGCACGTGATCGAGGTAGCCCGAGTGGTAATCTGCGGGCAGCTCGAGGAGCTCGTTTTCGAGGGCCTCGCCGAGGCGCTTCGGCGCCGTGTCGATCTCGAACGCGTGCGAGCGCACGAGGTAGTTCTTGATGAACGAGAGCTCCTTCGGCTTGATCCCGTCACGGACGAGATCTTCGAGCAGGCGGAGCTCCAGCGCGAGGCAAGGCGCGCAATCGCTCGCGCCCGGCGCCGCCGACATCGTGAACGCGTGCCGTCGGCGCTCGATCGACAGCCGCGCGCTCGTCCCGTACGACCAGCCGCGCTTGCTCCGGATCTCGCGCATCATGCGCGAGGTGAACGTCCCGCCGAAGACCGCCGTCGCCGCGACGAGCGGGAAGTGATCGTCGTCGTGCGGCCACGTGCCGAGCGTGCCGATGAGGATCTGCGTCTGCGTCCGTTCGGGCTTGTCGACGAAGACCAAGCGCCGCTTTCCGATGGGAGCGGGTTCGGGGATGTCGAGCGCCGGCTTCGGTCCTTCGGGGACGGCGTTCACGAGCAGGCGGCCGAGCTCTTCGGCCTCGGCCTCCGTGATGGCGCCCGCGAAGCCGACGACGAGCTCCGAGCGCACGAAATGCCGCGCGTAGCAGGCGCGAACGTCGTCCCGGGTGAGCCCTTCGAGCGTCGAGGGCTTGCCGGAGGCGCTCCGTGCATAAAGATGATCGGCGAACAGCGCGCGACGGAACGCGAGCCCCGCGAGCGAGCGATCGTTGTCGCGTGCTTCGAGGAGCGCGGCGATGCTCTCGCGCCGGAGCCGCCCCGCCAGCTCTACGTCGAAGGGGTGCGTGCCGATGTGACGCGCCACGTGCTGGCACAAAGGCCGCAAATTGCGGGGAATGACCTGCGCGTGGAGGCTCGTCGTCGACGGGCCGACGTCGAGGCCGACCTCGCCGCCGAGCTGGTCGATCGCGCTCTCGATGTCGAGGGCCGTCATGCCCTCGGAGCCGCGCCGGAGCATGCGCGCCATGAGGCGGAAGAGGCCGTCCTTGCCCGCGGGATCGGAGACGGCGCCGTTCCGGAGCGAGACGACGATCGACACGAGAGGCAGGGCGTTCGAGCTCTCGCAGAACCCGATCGCGCCGCCGCCGAGATCGAAGCGCTTCGCGAGCGCGTGCCCGGTCTTCTTGCCCGACTTGCCCGTTCCGTCCTTCGAGGCCGCGGTCTTCGGAGACGTGCTCATGCCGCCACCTCGTCGTCCGTCGATGCGTCCGCTCCCGAAGGAACGACGTGGACGATGGTTCGCGCCTCGTTCCGGAAGTAGCGCCGCGCGACGGTGCGGAGCTCGCCGGCCGTGATCCGTCGGTACGCCTCGAGGCGACGGAACGCCGCCGCCGGATCGCCGAGGATCGTGTCGTAGAAGCCGATTTGCTCGGCCTTGCCGCTCGTCGTCTCGAGCGACTGCAAGAGCCCGAGCTCGAGGCGCGCCTTCGCCCGCGCGAGCTCGTCATCGGTGACGACCTCGTCGCAGAGGCGCGCGAGCACGGCGTCCGCGGCCGACAGCACGTCGGCGCCGCGCACGCCCGGGCGCGCCGTGTAGAAGACCTCGTAGAGCCCCGGATCGCGGAACGTCGACGCCCACCCACGCACCTCGGTGCAGAGCTCGCGCGTCGTGACGAGCTCGCGGTACATGCGGCTCGCGCGCCCACCGAACAGGATCTCGCTGATCACCGAGAGCGCGACGTGATCCGGATCGCCGAGCGACGGGCCTCGGTAGCCGATGACGAGCTTGTCGCTCGCCGTGGGCTTCATCAGCGTGACCGTGCGCTCGCCGTGCTGCGGCAGCTCGGGGACCGTGTCTTCCTCCGGGATCTGCGAGGCCGGCATCGCGCCGTAGGCGTCGCGGATCTTCGTGAGCACGTCGGCCTCGCGGACGTCGCCGCACACCACGATCGTGGCGTTGTTCGGGGCATAATACGTCTTGTAGAACGCCGCGCAGTCGTCCGGCGTGAAGGCCTGGATGTCCTCCATCCAGCCGATCGTCGGCCAATGGTACGGGTGCGTCGTGAAGGCCGTCTTGTAGAGGATCTCGTTGGCGGTCCCCTCGACGTCGTCGTCGACGCGCATGCGGCGCTCGTTGGCGACGACTTCCTTCTCGCTCACCACCTGCGGCTCACGCAGGACGAGGCGCGCCATGCGCTCGCTCTCCAACTGGATGGCGAGGCCGAGCCGGTCCTTCGGGAGCGACTCGTAATAGTAGGTCCAATCGACCCACGTGGCGGCGTTCGATTCGGCGCCGTTCTCCTCGAGCTTGCGGTCGAACTCGCCGGCCTTGAAGGCCTCGCTCTCGTTGAACATGAGGTGCTCGAACAAGTGCGCGAGGCCGGTTTTTCCAGGCTTTTCGTGCCTCGAGCCGACGCGAAACCACGTGAAGTAGCTGACGATGGGCGCCGATCGGTCGACGAGCAACAGGAGCCGGAGCCCATTCTCCAAGCGGAAGCGGTGCACGACGGGGACGTCGGCGTCGAGCGTCGTCGCGACGGTGTCGGCGAACGGGACCGAGCCCTCATAGGTCCACGAGGCGCCCTCGACGGGGGATGCGGCGTTGATTCGCGCGGTCAGCGCCGCGATTTTGGCGGACATCGTGCGGAAGGAAGTCCGCTTTGCCGCCCCTGTCAAGCATGTCCACCCCCGACGCGCGCTTCGCAACGCCGCGCCCGTCGCTCTTGCGCCGCGACCGCGGCACGGTGGGCTCACCACTCGCGCATGTCGACCGCGGTGAACTCGTGCTCGTGGAAGAGCCATACGTTCGGTCCCGCGAGCGCCACGATGCCCGGCGGCTCGAGCCCGTCGCTCGTGTGGAGCAAGCTGCCGGCGCCGCCTCCCACGCGCGCGAGCCGAACGGGGGCGCGCGTGTTGGCCGCGACGTGCAGCACGGGGGCGCGATCTTCGCGGAGCGCGACGACGGCGCCGTCGCTCGCGAGCAGCACACCGTTCGCGTGGGCCATGACGGCGTGGAACGTCCGCGGGGCGCCGCGCTCGTCGAGGTAGACGGAGTGCCGAGGGTCGAACGGCCGCGGCTCCGGGACGCCGCCGAACACGGTCCAGACGGCGCCGTTCGAGGCGAGGACGAAGGTCTCGTCATGGAAGACGTCGAGATCGGCCAGGAGGCCCTCGATGACTTGTCCTTCGTCGACGGGCTCCCAGGATCGGCCGTCGAACCGCGCGACCGCGCCGATGCTTTCGCCGGCGACGAGCATCGCGATGAGCTTGCGCCGCGCGACGAACGCGAGCACGGACTCGCCGGTGTCGAGGCCCGCGTCGGGTTCGAACGGGACGAAGCCGTGACCGTCGAACTCGAGCAAGGCCCCGTCGCCCCAGACGACGATGCGGTCGGCGGCGCCGCCGATGCCGTGCCATCGCGGGCGCCCGGGCGTCGGTCGACGCAGGCGCAGCGGGTACGTTCGGACGCGCCCGCCCGTGAAGCAGACGGCGTGGGTCTTCGCGAGGCCCCACATCCCGCCGTCGCGCGCGACGTAGAGGCGTTCGATGGGCTCGCTCACCGCGTGGGCCGTCGCGACGAACCCGTCGACGACGTGGAGCACCGCGCTCGGCCCGCGCACCGCGCCGTCGACCGCGCGTCCGAGCAGGTAGAAGTCGTCGACGGACGCGCCGCTCGCGTCGAGGAAGACGTAGTTCCGCGCCGGCATCGTCGGCAGATAGATCGTGCCTCGGACCACCAGCGGAGGTTCGGCGGGGGCGCTCCGTAGATCCCGGACGCGGTCGGCCGGGGACGAGTCGCGCGGCTCTTCGTCGGCCCAGAAATTCTCGTCGCGGAACGTGCGGAGCCACCGGAACACGTCCTCGGCGTCGACGATGTACGCCCCCGTGCGGAGCGTCACGACGAGCGAGAAGTCGTCGACGTTGAGCGTGAGCGAGGCCCGACCGCTCGCGTCGAAGAGCCGCCCGACGGGCCCCCGCACCTCGTTGGCGAAGGCGTCGCCGATGAGCGCGGCGACGGCGTCGCCGTCCCCCGTGTCGAGCTTGCCGAGCAGCGGGTACTCGAAGCGGAACCCGAGCTCGTAGAGCAGGCGCTTGAGCCGCGGAGGCATCTCGGCGGCCTCCGCGACGGCCTCTTCGCGCGCGTCGGCGAGCGCGTCGAGCCATTCCCCGAAGTGGGCCCCGACCATGGTCGGCGAGCCCCCCGCGAAGGCGACGATCGCGAGCTCGCGGCCGGTGTTGGTGATCCCGCTCGCAGGCACCTCGCGCGCCGGCGTCTCCTTGTCGAAGCAGCAGATCGCGCCCGCGTCCGTGACGCAAAACGGGGCGTACCGGCCGCGGGCACCGCCGAGGGCCTGGAGCTTCCGCGCTTGATCGGCGATCTCGTGCGCGCGGAGAAACCGCTCCGGTGCGCCGATCTGCCCGGCGATCCGCATCGCCGCGACGTAGCTCGCCGGCAGCGCCATCCCGAACGCTTCGCGTTGCGCGTCGAGCTCCTCGTCCGTCAACGGCGCGCCGAGCCGCTCCTCGTACCCCGACTGCACGAGCACGTGGCGGATGCGTTCGAGAGCAGCGAGCGCCGCCCGCGCCGGGTCGACGTTGCTTCGGGGACGGCTGCTGCGCGTGAGCCGTTTCTTGAGCGGGGCTTTCCTCACGAGGTCGACCCCCGAGGGTAGCAACTCGCGCCTCCGAACGGGAGCGCCGTCGACGATGGGCGAGCTATTGGTCGACTTTGAGGATCGCGAGGAAGGCCTTCTGCGGGATCTCGACGGATCCGACCTGCTTCATCCGCTTTTTACCCTCTTTTTGCTTCTCGAGGAGCTTCCGCTTTCGCGAGATGTCGCCGCCGTAGCACTTCGCCGTGACGTCCTTGCGCAGGGCGCGCACGGTCTCGCGCGCGATGATCTTCCCGCCGATCGCCGCCTGGATGGCGACCTCGTACTGCTGCTGCGGGACGAACTCCTTCAGCTTCTCGGCGAGCGCCCGCCCGCGGTTGTAGGCGCGATCGCGGTGGACGATGATCGACAAGGCGTCGAGCGGATCGCCGTTGACCATGACGTCGACCTTCACGAGGTTGCCCGCCCGGTAGCCGGTGAGCTCGTAGTCCATCGACGCGTACCCGCGCGAGACGCTCTTCAACTTGTCGTGGAAGTCGAAGAGGACCTCGGCGAACGGCAGATCGTAGACGATGATGTACCGATCGGAGCTCGGGCACGTCATGTCGATCTGCGTGCCGCGCTTGTCCTGGCAGAGCGTCAGCACGCCGCCCACGTACTCTTGCGGTACGTGGATCGTGAGCTTCACGAACGGCTCTTCGATGCTCTCGATGTTCTGCGGCGCCGGGAGCTTCGCCGGGTTGTCGACGACGACCATCTCACCGGTCGTCGTGTGCACGTGGTAGACGACGCTCGGCGCCGTCGTGATGAGATCGAGCTTGAACTCGCGATCGAGCCGCTCCTGGATGATCTCCATGTGCAGGAGCCCGAGGAAGCCGCAGCGGTAGCCGAACCCGAGCGCCTCGGACGAGTCCGGCTCGAACGTGAACGCCGCGTCGTTCATCTGGAGCTTCTCGAGCGCGTCGCGGAGCGTCGGGTAGTCCGAGCTGTCCGTCGGGAACACGCCCGCGAAGACCATCGGCTTGACTTCCTTGAAGCCCGGGAG
>JBGAHN010000245.1:0-5973 GCA_044226145.1 Labilithrix sp.
ACATCTGGCCGGACGCCGTCCCGACGTCGCAACCACACGGCGTCGAGGTCACCGAAGGGGCGCTCGTCGAGGTGCCGGACAACGGCGCGATGGCCGACTACGTGAGCACGGAGCAGATGGTCGACGTGTTCGAGCAGAACAAGGCGGCCTTCACGAAGAGCGGCGGACGAAAGGACGTCGTCGTGTCGATCGGCTTTCATCAAGAGACGGCGGCCACGTACTTGCCCGCACTCACGGGCGCGCTCGAGCGCATCTACGACCAAGCCACAGCCGAGCGCCTGCCGCTCGAAAGCACGACGTCGGCCACGTTGAGAGCGCGCTGACGCGATGCGTCGTGCGTGAGCGAGCCGAGGCGCCGCACGTCAAAGAAATTTGACGTGACGATTCGACCGCGTGCCTTGGTCCGCGAACGGCGGCGTTGGTAGAGTGAGTCCGGGATGGTGAACGAACGCCGCGTTGGGACGGGACTCCTCGTCCTCGCGCTCCTCGGTTGCGGAAGCGACGCGCCACCGCCGGACGTGTCCGCCGACGGTCCGACGACGACCGACGACGCGAGCTCCGACGCCGGACGATCGCCCCCCGACGTCGACACCGACGCCGGTGGAGATCGCGACGACGCCGGCGCGTTCACGGGGAACGAAGACGCGGGCTCCTCCTCCGAGGGATGGATCGGCGCGTGGGGGACGGCACCGTTCGGCCCCTTCCCGCTCGGCATCTTCAGCGGCGGGCTACCCGTGGATCCGCTCGAGATCACGACGACGTTCCCGGACGATCGCGCCGAAGATCAGAGCTTCCGCATGATCGTGCACCCGACGACGAGCGGCGACGAGGTGCGTGTGCGCCTCTCCAACCTCATGGGGGATCGCCCCGTGACGTTCGACCACGTGCGCGTCGCGCGGCGGACCCTCGAGGCGGCCATCGACGGTGCGACGAGCACGCCGCTGACGTTCGGCGGCCTCTCCGAGATCACCGTCGCGCCCGGGGCCGAAGCGGTGAGCGACGGCGCGCCCTTCGACGTCCGGTTCGGCACCGATCTGGCCGTTTCGTTCCACGTCGTCGGCAAGAGCGGTCCGATCACGTGGCACCAAGTCTCGTTCGGGATCAACTACGTGGGACTCCCGAAATCCGGTGACTTCACCGCCGACACGGGCGGCCTCCGATTCAAGCAGCGAAGCCTCGGGTGGTTCTTCCTCACGGGGGTCGACACCCGCGCCGCGAACACCAAAGGCACCATCGTGGCCATCGGCGACTCGATCACGGACGGTTCCTTCATCGTCCCTGGGTCGAACGCCCGATGGACCGATCGGCTCGCCCAACGGTTGCAGCGCGACGGCGTCGCGATGGGCATCGTCAACCAGGGCATCAACGGCAACACCGTCCTGCCGGGCGCGCCTCCCGGCGTCGGTCCGTCCGCGCTCGAACGCTTCGACCGCGACGTCTTGAAGCGTCCCGGGGTCCGCACCGTGATCCTCTTCGAAGGCACCAACGATCTCGGCGGCGGCGCGTCGAGCGAGAGCGTCTACCAAGGCCTCCGCACGATGATCGATCGTGCGCACGACGCGGGCGTCTGCGTGGTCTTGGGGACCATCCTCCCGCGCGGGCCGTTCGCGTGGAACTACCAGACGATGGAGCCGAACCGACGCGATCTCAACGCGCGCATCCGCGCCACCACCGACGTCGAAGGAGTGGCGGATTTCGAAGCCGTGATGGCGGTGCCCGGGCAGCCGTCGGTCCCGAACCCCATCTATTACTCACCGGATCTCGTGCATCCGAACCCGGCGGGGTTCCAGATCATGGCGAACGCCGTGCCGATCGAAGCGCTCGTCCCCGACGCGACCAAGGGGTGCGGGCGGCCGAACGTCGTTCGCTGATTCGCTGAGGGGAGCGAACGGCGACGGGACGCGAGCGTCAGCGCGACAGCCAGCGCACGCCGAAGAGCCGCTCGCCGAGCAGCGCGCCGGCGGCGAAGAGGAGCGCGACGGGCGAGACGTGCATCACGAGGACGTGGCCGAGCGCATCGACCGGGCAGAACAGCGCCATCAAGAGCGATGCCCACACGCCCACCTGGACGCCGATCGCCGCGCCGGTCCGGCGAGGCGCGACGGGATCGACGGGCCGGAGGCCGAGGGCGACGACGGCGAAGAGGAAGGTCGACACCGCGACGTCCAGGCCGAAGCACGTCCCGTGTCGGAGCGGATCGACCAGGGCCTCGGACCAGCCGTCCGCGGCGGTCGTCGCGAGGACGGCGCCGCTCACGAGGATCGCGGCGGCGCCGATCGCGGACGAGGTCGTCGTCCGCGGGGATCGACCGAGGGCGCTCCCGGGCGACACGAGCCACCACGTGGCGGCGACGACGGCGGCCACGTCGGCCGCGAGGACGACGACGAGGTAGACGAGCGCGCGATCGCCGGGGTGCGCGAACACCACGCTCGCGATCACGACGAGCGCGAAGGCCGCGGCGACGAGCCAGCGTCGCTTGCGTTCGTCGTGGCGCGTGGGCGACGGGAGCTCCGTGGCTTGCGCCAGGATCCGTGAACGAAGGTCGTGGGGCGTCATTTCGTTCCTCCTCGATCGAAGAAATCGCCCAGGCGTTCGCGCAAGCGGAGCCCCACGCGGTGCGCGCGGAGCTTCGTCGCCGACGTCGTCGCACCGAGGACGAGCGCCGCGTCTTGCACGGAGAGGTTCTCGACCCGCACGAGCAGGAACGCCTCGCGCAGCTTCGCCGGGACGCGCGCGAGCTCCCGATCGAGCGCCGCTCCGAGCTCTTCGAGCTGCGCGATCGTCTCGGGCGATGGGGCGGTGTTCGCGGTCACGTCGTCCGAATATTCGAGCGCCAGCTCGGTCTTGTTCGCGCGCGCCCAGTCGATGAGGAGCCGGCGAGCGATCGCGTACGCCCACGGCTCGACGCGCGCGCCGGCGACGAAGCGTCCGCGCGCGCGGTGCATCTGGAGGAACGTTTGCTGGAGGACGTCCTCGGCCACGGTCGAAGAGCCGCTTCGCCGACGCAAATAGGCGAGGAGCCGCGGCGCGAGCTCGTCGTAGACGATCGCGAACGCCGACGCGTCGCCTTCGGCGTAGGCGTTCATGGCGTCGCTGGCGCGAGAGCGGGACTCTTCGGGCATGGAACGGCTCCGACGGGAAGTGACGGAGGGAGGGAATGTTAGACCACTTTCGCCTCCGCGCGCTCCTGGCGCCCATTTTCCCGAGAATTCGGCCATCGAGCGCCGATCGCGACACGCTCCACGTCCGCTCGTCGAGCTCTCGCCTCACCTCCGCTCGCGCCACCTCCCCTCCTCCCGAGCTCTGCATCCGATCCTCCCGAGCTCTGCATCTGACCTCGCTCGGAGCGTTGGTGAATCCCGACAGCGGGATTGGAACCGTCGACGAATGCAACGGCGCGAAGCCGAAACGTCGCGCCCATTCACATGGGATTCGACCGCGCCGCGCGAACGGCTACGTTATGCACCGCGCACCGCGCGCACGGCGGAATCGATTCCCCGAATCACGAACGGACGACTTTCATGGAATGGATCGCGAATCCCGAAATATGGATTTCGCTCTTTACCCTCACGGTGCTGGAGATCGTGCTGGGCATCGACAACATCGTGTTCATTTCCATCCTGAGCGGGAAGCTCCCCGAACGGCAGCAGCGAAAGGCGCGTCGCTGGGGCCTCTTGCTGGCGCTCTTCATGCGCGTGCTGCTTCTGCTCTCCGTGAAATGGATCATGTCACTCACGGGCACGTTCCTTCCGTTGGCCGACTGGCTCGGTCTCACGAGCGAGGCATGGCGCGCCCGCCTGAGTCTCTCGGGACGAGACTTGATCTTGGTCCTCGGCGGAATGTTCCTCATCTACAAGAGCACCGTCGAAATCCACCACAAGATCGAAGGCAGCGAAGACGTTCACACGACGACGGATCGCCCCATTTCGTTCGGCAACGTGCTCGTGCAAGTCGTCTTGCTCGACTTGGTCTTTTCGCTCGACTCCGTCATCACGGCGGTGGGCATGGCCGATCACATCGGGGTGATGGTCGCCGCCGTGATCATCGCCGTGGCGATCATGATGCTCTCGGCGGAGAGCATCAGTCTCTTCGTGAACCAGCACCCCACCGTGAAGATGCTCGCGCTCGCGTTCCTCTTGCTCATCGGCGTGTCGCTGATGGCGGAGGCCTTCGAGACGCACATCCCCAAGGGCTACATCTACTTCGCGATGGCGTTCTCCGTGCTCGTGGAGTTCCTGAACCTTCGCGTGCAGAAGAGGCGCGCCCGTCTTCGGGAGTCGCTCGCCCCGCGCGAGCGTGCTCCATCGGCGTCGAAGTGAAGGCCTGCGATCCGTACGCGTCGGCGTGAACGTCGCATTCCCGCGCCGAGGTGAACGCCGATGCGCGCCTAGGGCAAGTAGCGAAGGACCGCCATCGAGCTTCCGAAGCTCCCGACGACGACGATCTTCCCGTCCGGCGCGACGGCGACCGCGCGAGCGCCGCCCGAGCTCGTCGCGCCGCGCGCGAGGGTGCCGTTGACGCCGAACGACGTGTCGAGCTCTCCCGCCACCGTATAGCGCGCGATGCCGATGTGTCCCTGGAGCGTCTTGCCGACGACGTAGAGCTTTCCGTCGTTCGTGAGGGCGAGATCGGCGAGCTCGAGCTCCGACTCCACGGTCGTGCGGCCGGAGATACCGAAGGCCGTATCGACCGCCCCGTCCGACGTCAGGCGCGTGAACGTCAACGTGTTCGGCCGCGGCTTGCCCGACTGCGGCGCCGATCCGACGACGAGCAGCTTGCCGTCGGGCAAGCGCGCGAACGTGGTCTTCGGTGTGGCTCCTTCGATGACGCGAATGCCGCCCGCGCCGAACGTCGTATCGAAGGCGCTGGACGTCGAGAGACACGCGATCGCGTACCCGGCACCGGCGGCCGGACCACCGGCGAAGACCCGGGACGTCGCATCGCGTTCGAGGTGCGTGATCGTCGCCGATCCGGATCCGACGGGGAACGACACGACACCGCCGTTCCCGATCGACGTGTCGGGCGCGCCGGTCGCGTCGGACTTGCCGAGCGCGAACGCGAGCTTGCCCGACCCAGCGCTGCCGCCACCGAAGACCGAACCATCCGGGAGCGGGAGCACGGCGTTGAACCGCGCCGACGCGAACTCCGCGGCCCCCGTCGTGTCGAAGGTCGTGTCGACCTCGCCGTCGGCCGTGTAGCGCAGAAGGACGCCCGGCGAGCTCGAGAGACCATTGGCGGCGAGCACGAGCTTGCCCGCGCCGTCGACCGTGAGGGCCGCGGCCTGCGCGTCGCGTGCCGTCGTTTGGCTCACGCCACCGCCCGCGAACGACGCGTCGAGCTGGCCGGCCTCGGTGAATCGCGCGAGGAACAACTTCGGCGGATCGGCTTCGTTCCCGCTCGCGTTGCCGGCGACGATCACGGCGCCGTCGCTTCGAACGACGACCCCCACGGGGTTCGCGCTCGGACGAAGGCCGGTGAGCACCTGCTTCGTCGCGATCCCGAGCTCGCCGAAGCTCCCGTCGAGCCCCGTCGTGACGCCCGCGACCGAGAGGTGGAACGACGCTCGCGTGATCTCTTTGCCCTGCACGATCGCGCGCACGACGACGTCCGTCTCGACGTCCGTGGTCGACGTCGCCCACACCGCGAGATCCGCCTCCGTCCCGCCCGCGCCGATCTCGGCGTCGAGCGGATTGATGCCCATCGCCGTGGCTTCCAAGATCACGGGGGACGAGAAGCCAGCCGAGCGCGCCAGCGTCGCGTGGACGGACGCGTGTTGGTCGGTGCCGATGCGGAGCGTCGCCGGAGAGAGCGTCAAGGTCACGTTCGCCGACGCATCGGCCGTCGCCGCGTCGGTCCCCGCGTCGAGGTCGAACGCTCCGCCGTCGGGCGCCGCCCCACCCACGGAGCCGCCACCGCATCCGGCGTGCAGCACGAGGACCGACGCGACGACGCCGCTCCTCCGAACCGCCGAAC
>JBGAHN010000246.1:0-5958 GCA_044226145.1 Labilithrix sp.
CGACGAGCGGCGACGACTACTTCCCCGTGCGGATCGGCGCGACGAACTTCCTCGTTCGTGACCGCGCGCGCAAGGCCTCGGAGGACCCGAACGGCAAGCTGCGTCGCGCCCAGGCGCGTTACCTCGCCGCGCTCCATCGCGGCCACTGGACCGACGCGACGAAGGGCGAAGCGCGCGACTGGCTGAAGAACAGCAGCAAGGTCGTCGCGAAGCGCTGGGCGTCGTTCTACGAGAGCCAGACCTCGCGCTGAGGGGAGAGGTCGACGTCGCTCGCGCCGCGTCGACCTGTGGCCGCTTCGTGACGCCGTCAGCCGCCGAGCTGGAAGACCTTCTGGAAGGTCATGAGCAGCCCGACGTCGTTCGACTTGATGGCGCCCGAGATGAACTCCGCGGGGCTCGGCATGTACGCGTCGCGGACGATCTTCGTGAAGATCTCCGGGCTCGTCTTCAGGACGCAATCGGCGGAGCCGCCCGCGGGCTTGCCCGGCACGACCTCGCACTTGTCCTTGGTGACCTTCACGGTCCACTTCGCGTGCTCGTCGGTGCCGAGCGTGAAGTAAAACGAGACCGGCGTGTCGACCGCCTCGCGGTTGAACTTCGTCTCGAGCTCCGCGAAGAGCGTGACGAGCGGGTGCTCCTTCGGCCCGTCGAGCTCGGCGAGCGACGCGAGGCGCGAGACGTCGAGGATCTCGCCGTCCTTCAGCGCCGCGACGGCGCGGTGCACGAGCTTGGCGACCTCGCGCGACGCGTCCGAGTGGGTCATGCCCTTGGTGAGCCGGCGCATGTCGCGCACCGTGATCGGAGGACCGATCCGCGCGAACAGATCCCGCTTGAGGGGCACCTTCCCGCCCTTCGGCATCGCCTCGTGCGTCCCGCCCAGGTAGAGCGGCAGCACATCGACGCCGTACGTCATCGCGAGGTGCCCGAGGAGCGACTTGAACTCGTGCACCTGCCCGTCCGTCGAGCGCGTGCCCTCCGGGAAGATGAGCATCGTCTTGCCCTGCTGGAGGATCTCGCCGGCTTGCCGCTCACTCGCGCGGAGGCCCGCCTTGCGGTCGAGCGCCTTGAGGTTCGTGAGGTTCGCGAAGAACGCGCGCTGCAAGGAGTTCTTCTCGAAGAAGTAGTCCTGCGCCGCGAGCGTGACGATGTCCTCGCCGTAGGTGCCGAGGGCGTGCCGCGCGAAGCCCATGTCGAGGTGGCTCGCGTGGTTCGCCGCGACGATGACGTTGCGGTTGTGCGGGATGAACGCCTGACCGCTCACGCGCGAGCGCATGACGCGCCCGTAGAAGAGGTCCTGCGCCTTGCCGATGATCTTCTTCCCTTGCTCTTGCACGGGCTCGGGGAGCGTGAAGGCGAGGGCGTCGTCGTCTTGCTTCGCGGCGCCGTCGCGCCCCTCGATCTTGTAGCGGGACTTGGCGAGCGCCTCGGGGCGGAGCGACGCGCGCTCGGTGCCGACGAGGGCCTCGACGTCCGCGACGGTCTGGCACGCCTGGAGCTGCTTCGGGTCGATCGTGCCGTATTTCGCCTCGAGCGCGACGAGCAGCTCGGTGAGCGCGAGCGAGTCGAACCCGAGCTCGTCGGCGATCGTCGTGTGGCCGTGGATGTCGCCGGGCTTCCACCCCTTGACCGCCGCGATGGCGCTCCGCACCGGGCTCGACGGCGCGTCGCCCTCTTGCGGGCGCGCGGTGGCTCGGAGGATGCGCTCGAGGATCTTGCGCGCCTCGGTTCGCTTGACCTTGCGCGTCGCCGTGCGCGGCAAAGGTGCATCATACAAGTGAACGAACGTCGGCTGCTTGCCGTACGGCAGCTTCGAGACGGCGTCGCGGAGCGACTTCTGCGCGCGGTCGAGGCGCGCGGCGCGGTCGATCGTGTCGTCCGCCTCCGGCACCGCGATGCACCCGACGCGTTCGCTGCCGCTCGGCGCGGTGACGCCGATGATCGCGAGCTCCTCGATGTGCGGGACCTTGCCGAGCGTGCGCTCGATGTCGTCGGGGTAGACGTTCTCGCCGTTCGCCGTGATGATGACGTCCTTCACGCGCCCGACGAGGACGAGGCGGCCCTGGCGATCGAGCTTGCCGAGGTCGCCCGTGTGCAGGTAACCCTCGTCGTCGAGGACGGCCTTCGTGGCCTCTTCGTCCGTGTAGCCGGCCATGACGTTCGGCCCGCGCGCGAGCACTTCGCCGACGCCGTGCTCGTCCGGCGAGTCGATCTTGATCTCGACGCCGGGGATGGGCTTGCCGACCTGACCCGCGGGCGAGCCCGCCTTCGCGACCGTGAGGACGGGCGCGGCCTCCGTGAGGCCGTAGCCTTCGGTGAGCTTGAAGCCGAGGCCCGTGAAGAGCTTCTGCGTGTCCTTCGGGAGCGCGGCGCCGCCCGAGATGAGGTGCTTGACGCTCCCGCCGAGCCCCGCGTGCACCGGCCCGAACAGCGTCTTGCCGAGATCGATGCCCGCCGTCTTGCCGAGGAACCGATTGAGCTCGCCGCCGAGCTCGAACACCTTCTCCGCGACCGGCCCGCGCGCCTGCACCTGCGAGAGGATGCGCCGCTCGAGCAACTGCCACACCGCCGGCACGCCGACCATCGCCGTCACGCGCGCCTGCTTGAGGGCCGCAGCGACGCGATCGCCTTTGAGCTCGTCGAGGTAGACGACGCGCGTGCCCCGCGAGAACGGCAAGAGCAGCCCGCACGTGAACTCGAACGTGTGGTGCAGCGGCAAGACGCTGAGCACGCGATCGCCCGTCGTGAGCGGGAAGAGCGGCGCGAGGGCGGCGATGAGCGAGGTGAAGTTCTTGTGCGTGAGACGCACGCCCTTCGGCTTGCCCGTCGTGCCGCTCGTGAAGATGAGGCTCGCGACGTCGTCTTCCTCGACCTCCACCCTGGCGGACCCGGCGAGCGGCGCGACGTCGTCGTTCCCCGACGCGATCTCCGCGAGGTGCCGCGTCACCAGTGCGTCCCCGCCGAACGATTTGGCGATCTCCGCCCCGCAGGCCTCTTCGACCTTCTCGTCCCAGAGGACGACCTTCGCCTCGCTCTCGCGGACGACGTTTGCAAACTGCACGGGATCCATCGCCGGATCCACGGGCACGGCCACCCCACCCGCGCGCGCGATGCCGAAGAACGACAGCGGCCAATCGGGGTGGTTGTGCCCCGAGAGCACGACGCGATCGCCCTTCTTCACGCCGAGGGCCGCGAGGCGCGCGGCCGCGAGATCCGCGCGCGTGCGGACGTCGAGGTAGGTCGTCCGCGCGATGCCGTCGTCTTCGAGGCGCCCGAACGCCATCGCGTGCTCGTGCCGCTCGGCCATCTGGTCGACGAGCGACGCGATCGTGGCGTGCGACTTGAGCGGCTTGAGCTCCTTCTTGTAGCGGTCCTCCATCCAGGGGATGACGCGCTTCTCCATGGCCGGCATGTGCTGGTTCATCCAGTAGTCGGCCCAGTCGATCTTCTCCGGCCACCACGGCAGCTTGTCGCGATCTTCTTCCGACAGGCGCGCGAACGCCGAGCGCGTGTTCGCGCACGAGAACGGGCCCTTTTGATTCCACGTGAACGGGGCGAAGAGCTTGATGATGAAGTCGATCTTCTCTTCCGTCTTCGCCGCGTTCTCGAGCGCCTTCGCCGCCGGGCGCGCGACCTTCGAGGCCGGCCCGGGCGCGCCCTTCAGCATGTCCGCGAACGTCCGCGCGGCGCGCGCCATCGCGCCGGGGCCCATCTTCTCGAAGCGATCCATCGAAACGATGGCGGGCTCGTAGTGCATCTGGAGGAAGTTGACGAAGGGGTTGCCCTTGCCCGTGCGCTGGAAGTGCTTCCTCTTGTAGAGGCCGAGCAGCTCGCCGAAGCGCGTGATGGTCGCCGGGTTCACGTCGCTCGCGCCGTACTGGTACACCGGCTTCGCCGTGCCCTCGAGCATCTCGGCGAGCGTGAGGATCATGCCGACGCAGACCATGTCGGCCGGGAAGAAGTCGATGACGACGTCCTTGCCGCCGACGAGCTGGTGGTGCCCCTTCATCGCGAGGAAGATGAGCGGCGCCGTCGTGCCGATGCCCTCGTTCCAGCCGGGGAAGGGGAACTCGATCGTGCTCTCGCAGCACGCCGGCCGCGCGATCGTGTACGGGATGCCGGAGCGCGCGATGATCTGCTCGCCGATGCTCTTCGTGTACGTGTAGATGTTCGGCCAACCCCAGTGGGTCGCGCGTTCGAGACCGGCCTCGACGAGGCGGTCCGAGACGTACTTGCGCTTGACGCTGCGGAGCTCGCTCTCGAGGGGCGCGCCGGCGGTGGGTTCGCCGCGGTGCTCGAGGTTCTTCCTCGCTTGCTCGAGGAAGACCGACTGCCGGAACGCGTCTTCGCAGCGGCTCCGCGCCTGCGCGATGAGATCGAGGCAGTCGCGGATCTCGCTCTCGGGATCCCAGAGCTCGGCGCCCAGCTCCTCCGAGCGCGGGAAGGGGTGCCGCTCGCCGGGCTTCTCTTCGACGATGAGCCCCTTGCGGTTGCCGACGACGTAGCACGTCGACGTGTGCATGAGCGGCGTCGCCCCGTGGGGATCGCCGGCCGCGCCGGTGCCGAGCGCCTTCGACAGCGCGATGAGGTTCTGCGCGCCGAACGCGTTCGTGTCGAGCGCCTCGTCGAGCGGCGGGTTGAAGTCGACGACGCCGGCGACGTTGACGACCGCGTCGATGGTGCCCTTCAGCTCGCGGATGCGCGCCTCGTCGATGCCGCAGAGCGGGCGCCCCACGTCGCCGTCGATGGGGACGATCTTGTCGCGCAAGAACGCCTCGAAGCCGTCGCCGTGCTGGGCGCGGAGCGGATCCATCGCCTCGCTCGTCGCGATCTCGCTCCAGAAGCGCTCCTCGCTCGTCTTCGTCTTGCTCTTGCGGACGAGGAGGTAGATGCGCCCGAGCTCGGGGTACCGAGCGAGGAGCATGATCCAGAAGATCTTCCCGAGAAATCCCGTGCCGCCCAGGATGAGCAGCCGCGCGCCTTCGAACTGGGCGCGGACGTCGAGCGGAGGGATCGGCGTGGCGGGCGCCGAGCTGCCGTTCGTTTTGTGCGAAATATCGTGGGAATGCGACATGTCGGCCGCTTAGTTACCGCACGGTTCGGACCGCGGCAACCGGCGCGTCGCGCGGCTTCGTTCGGCGGAATTTTGGCGGGATCGGCTAGGAAAAATGGGCGGAGCGGACGCGCGCGTCAGCTCACCTCGAAAAGTCGAACCGTCGGAAAAAAGCTGCGTACCCGCTCCAGATCCTCGATATCGCTCGTGTACACGGCGTCGCCTCTCCGCGCCGCCGACGCCATGACGATGGCGTCGACCGACGTTGCCCCCTTGACGGCCGCCATCGACTCGCCCGCGAGCTGCGCGAGCTCGCTCGTCAGAGGCTCGACGACCACGCTTCCGAGGACGTGCTCGCGGAAGTCGGTGCGTCCACGCCACCACTCCGCGACGACGTCCGCGGGGACCACTGGCGTGATCCCCAGCTCATGAGCGCGTTGGAGAACTTTCCAGATGCGCTGACGCCTTCGTTCGAGCGCGATCAGCGCGCCCGTATCGAGCGTGAGCGTGCGGCTCATGGGATCTTCCGCCGCTTCGCGAGGGACCGCTCTTTCCGAAGGAGCTCGCGATCGATGCTGTCGCGCTCCTCGTCGGAGAGGACGATGGGCTTGCCGTACCAAGCGACGGCCTTGTCCCACGCCTCCTGACGTTTGATCGTCGCGATGAGCTCGGCGAAGACGGCGGAGACGTTCCCTCGGTAGAGGCGCTTCGCGCGTTGCTTCAGCATCTCCAAATCATCGTTGGCGACCGAGAGGCTGACCTTCGATGTGACACCGGCTCGCTTCGCCATTGTACTCCACATCGTAGTACAATGTGTCGTGGCTCGCCAGGCGCAGTGCGTGAACGGCGCCCGAGTCGACGGCCGCCGACATCTCGACGAGAGGAGGACCGATCCCTGATAAGCTCCA
>JBGAHN010000247.1:0-6857 GCA_044226145.1 Labilithrix sp.
GTGATGCGTTTTTTCGGGCCGGGCGAGCGTCGCTTGCGAGCGGGGCTCGGGGCGCGTTGGGCGTCGCGGGAGCCGCCGGCGTCACGGGGGCGGCGTGCGCCCTCGGTCGGCTCCGTGCGGCGGCTCGCGCGTGCGTTTTCACCGAACGGTCGGGGGCCGGACGGGCGTTTGGGCGACGTGCGCCGCTCCTCGCCTCCGGACGTGCGTCGCTCGCCGTCGCCGACCGGGCGACGCGCGCCGCCGCCGGTGGGTCGGCGTGCGCCTTCGCGCGTGGGGGACCGGCCGGGAGGACCTTCGGGCCGGCGAGAGCCACCCGTCGGGCGCCTCGCGCCTGCGGTTCCACGTGCGCCGCTCGCAGGCCTCCGTGAAGGCGTCGCTGTGGGGTCGGCGGGGCGTCGCGTTCGCTTCTTGGGTGCGCTCATCGTTTGGCTTTCGGGAGGGTTCGGATCGTCTCGAACTCTTTTTCGGGATCGACGACCGTGACGTCGCCGAACGTCGTCAGATCGTTTCCGACGACGTCCGCGTCTCCGACGACGACGACGATCGCCGGCGGCGCGTACAGGCCCTTGGAGGCTTGCGCCGCGTCGGCGGGCGTCGATGCGCGGACGGCCTTTCGGTAGGCGTCCCAGTAGCCGTCGGGGAGGCCCAGCGTGTCGGCGGTGACGACCATGTCGGCGACCGCGCCGATGGTCTCGAGGCGCACCGCGAAGATGTCGCTCAGGTAGCGGGTCGCGCTCGCGGTCTCGACGGCCGTGGGCGGAACGCCGATCATGCGCTCGCGGTTTTCGACGAGCCCGGCGACGGCCGCCGCGGTCTTCGCCGACTGCGTTCCGGCGTAGAGCAAGAGCGGCTCGGGGCCGTGCGCGAGCTCGACGATCTGCGCGCTCGTGTTGTACGCGAGCGAGCGCTGCTCGCGGACGTCGCTGAAGAGCCGGCTCGCGACGCCGCCGCCGAGCACCTGGGTCGCGACGCGGAACGCCGGCCACTTCGGATCTTGGCGCGTCGGCCCGAGCGAGGCGACGAACACGTCGGACTGCGCGCTCTTCGGCCTGTGGGCGAGGAAGATGCGCGGCTCCTTCGGGCCCGAGATTGGCGGGAACGTCACAGCGAGCGGCTCGCCGCCCTTCCACGTCCAGTGCTTTTTGGCGAGCGTTTCGGCGGAGGCGAGGTCGACGTCGCCCGCGAGGACGAGGGTCGTCGCCTTCGGGACATAGGCGCGCGCGTGGAACGTCGTGAGGGCCGTCCGGTCGATCTTCGCGAGATCGCCGGGCGTCGCGTCGTAGCTCGCGTAGGGATAGCCGGACGGGAAGAGCTCCCGGAACGCGAGGTGGAAGGCGGCCCAGCGGCCGTTCGCGCGGGCGGCGTCTTCGGCCTCATCGATGGCGCGTGCCTTCGTCTTGCCGAACTCCTTGGCGTCGAAGCGCGGCTCGCGGACGACCTCGGCGAGCAGGCCGAGGGCCTCGTCGAGCTGGTCCTTCGTGACGGCCACGGAGAGGACGGTGGCGTCGAAGTCGGTGCGGATCGAGAGGCTGCTGCCGAGGGTCTCGACGCGGCGGAGGAGCTCGGCGCTCGCGAACGACTTCGTGCCGCCGTCCTTGAGCAGCGTGCCCGTCAGATCGGCGACGCCCGGCGCCGCGAGGCTCGCGCCCGCGCGCACGATGGCGCGCACTTGCACGATGGGCAGCGTGCGCGACGTGACGACGGCGACGCCGAGGCCGTTCGGGAGCGCGGCGCGCGCGACGGCGGGGAAGGGCGATTCCTTCGACGCGCCGGACGGAGGCGGCGACTCGAGCGCGGCAGTGGCTTCGGGAGCTCGCCGACCCCGTGGCGCTCGCGGCCAGGCCCGAGCCTCCAGGCGTGCTCAGGCAAGGCGCGTTTCCGCCCTCCGCAGGCTGACAGACGCGAGAGCCGGGGAAAAGGCTCGTGAAACTCCGATCATGGCTCTCATTTCTTGCCTCCTGCACGCCGTTCGTCGTCGCCGTGTTCGTGTTCGTCGGACCCGCCTTCGTGGTCGCCGCTCCTGCGTTCGTCGCTCCTGCGTTCGTCGCGCCCGCGCCCGCGGTCGTCGTCGGGAGGACCTCGACGGTGCTCCTCTTCGACGGCGTGAGGTAGGTCGCGACCACCCGCTGGATGTCGGCTTTCGTCACCGCGTAGTAGCGATCGAGCTCTTCGTTCAGGAGCCGCGCGTCGCCGCGGTAGACCTCCATCTCGGCGAGCTTTTGCGCGCGCGCGAAGTTCGATTGCAGGCCGAAGAGGAACCGCGCGCGGATGCGGTTTCGGAGCTTCGTCATGTCCGCGTCGCTCGGGCCGAGGCGCCCGAGATCGCCGATCTGCGTCTCGACGAGCTTCTTCACCTTGTCGAGGCTCGCGCCGCCCGCGAGCTTGACGTCGACCTCGAACATGTCCGGCCCGCGGAGGCTCGACACGCTCGCGCCGATCTCGACCGCGAGGTTCTGCTCGCGGACGAGCGCGCGGTGCAGCCGCGAGCTCTCGCCGTCGCCGAGGAGCATCGCCGCGAGGGCGAGCGCGTAGTGGTCCGGCTCGCCGCTCTTCGGGATGACCCACCCTTCGAAGAGCGCCGCGAGCTTCGCGTGCGGATCCTCGACCGTCGCCTTGCGTTCGGCGGTCTGCGGCGGGATCGCCTGGGCCGCGTCGAACGGCGGGACCTCGCGCTGGGGGCGCGCGTCGCCGAAGTACTTGCGAGCGAGCGCCATCGCCTCGTTGGGGTCGAAATCGCCGGCGATCGAGAGGACCGCGTTGTTCGGCGCGTAGTAGGCGTCGTGGAAGGCGCGCACCCAATCGAGCTGGGCGGCGTCGAGATCCTGCATGGTCCCGATGGGCGAGTGCTCGTAGGGCCAATAGCCCTGGTAGACGAGCTCCTGGAGGCGGAGCATCGCGGGCACGTACGCCGCGTTCTCGACGCGCATGCGGTACTCTTCCTTGACGACCGCGCGCTGGTTTTCGAAGTTGCTCTGCGAGACGTCGAGCGACTTCATGCGGTCGGCCTCGAGCCAGAGGCCGAGGGCGAGCTCGCTCGACGGGAGCATCTCGAAGTAGTTCGTGCGATCTTCGCTCGTCGTGCCGTTGAGCGTGCCGCCGTGGCTCGTCACGAGCTTGAAGTGCTCGCCGCGCGGCACGTTCTTCGAGCCCTGGAACATCATGTGCTCGAACAGGTGCGCGAAGCCGGAGCGGCCGCGGACCTCGTTGCGGCTGCCGACGTCGTAGACGACGTCCACGGCGACGGTCGGCGTCGCGTGGTCGACGAGCATCACGACGCGCAGGCCATTGTCGAGCTTCTCGCGCTTCACGTCGAACCGCAGATCCGCCGGGGCGGTCGCCGCGGGGGCTGCCGAGGTCGGCGCGCCCTTCGACGCGTTCTTCGGCGCCGAGGTCGCCGAGGTCGCCGCCGGTGCGGTCGGAGCGGGGGGCGGAGCGCCGGGGGAAGGCGTGGCGGCTTCGGTCGCGGCCGGTGCGAACGAGGCGAGGGCGAAGGCCGCGCGCACGAAGGCACGTCGACGCGCGGAAGAGGGGCGAGGACGCGTGAACATGACGCTCCTCTATCAGATTCGGCCGCCGAGCGAGGCGCGATGAATTCCCGTTGACGGAGGCGCGATCGTGGGGTAGCCGAAGGTGGAAACGAAAATGAATTTCACTTTCGACGAAAGATGATGAGCGTCGAGAGGAGGTGGGTTTTCGCCGTGCTGCTTGCGGGTTTCATCACGTCGGCGCGTCGGGTGCGCGCGGAGGGATCCGCTCCTTCTGCCTCGGGCGATGCCGCGTCCGGCTCGGCGACGTCTGCCTCGGGCGACGCCGCGCGGCGCGACGCCACGGACGTGGTCGTCACCGGGACCCGTACGCCCGAACGGACGCAGCGCGCCACGGTGAAGACCGACGTCGTCACGCGGGACGAGGCCGAGCGCCGCGGCGCGACGAACATCGCGGAGGCCCTTTCCTCGCAGCCGGGCGTGCAGGTCAACCCCGGGGCCTACGGCTTTCTGGGCGGCGTCAGCGCGATCCAGATCCAGGGCTTCGATCGCGACCGCGTGCTGATCCTCGAAGACGGCGAGCGGGTCGTCGGCGACGTCGGCGGCGCCATCGACTTGGCGAACCTGCCGACGAGCGACGTCGAGCGCATCGAGATCGTCACGGGGCCCACGAGCTCCCTCTACGGCTCGAGCGCGATCGGCGGCGTCGTCAACATCGTCACGGCGCCGCCGAAGACCGAGGGGCCGAGCGCGCGCTTCCGGCTCGAAGGCCGGAGCTACCGCGGGCTCGTCGCGCAGGCGACGGGCGCCTACCGTCGGGGCGGGACGTGGCTCACCCTCGACGGGAGCGGGACGCGCCAGGACGGTGTTCGCCGGACGGAGTCGCTCCCGGATCTGCGCTTGCCCGCGACCGAACGCAGCCTCGTCGGGATCCGCGCGGGGACGACGCTGGGGCCGAACGTCGACGTGCGCGTCCGGGGCCGCTACCTGCGCGACCGCCTCGACGGGCTCGAGACGACGACGGCGCCGGGCCTCGGCCGCTACGTCATCGATCTCCCGAACGAGACGAACCGCTTCACGCTGCACCTCATCGAGACCCTGCACCTGGGGCGCGGTTCGAGCCTCCGCATGACGCTCGGCAGCCAGTGGATCGAAGGGCGGACGGCCCGCGACTACCGCGATTCGCCGCTCGACGAGGTGCGGAAGCGCCACGATCAGATGCAGAGCATCGAAGGCGTCGCGACGATCGCCGACGGCCGGCGCACGTGGGTGGTCGGGGCGCGCGCGGAGGCCGAGCGCTTCTCCCAAGACGTCCAGAAGACCGAGAGCTTGTCGACGGGGCTCTCGACGACCGATCGCGTGGAGGTGGTGCCTCAAACGCTCGGGACGATCGCGGGCTATGGCCAGCTCCAGTGGAAGCTCGGATCGTTCTTGACGATCCTGCCGGGGGTGCGCGCCGAGCGGCACACGCGCTTCGGCGGCGCCGTCACGCCGCGCCTCGCGCTCGCGTCGATCCTCTCGAGCACGCTGCGGCTACGTGCCTCGGCGGGGCGGGGGTTCCGCGCCCCCAGCTCGAAGGAGCTCGGCTTCGTCTTCGACCATTCGGCCTACGGCTACCGCGTCGACGGCAACCCGAACCTCTCGCCGGAGACGTCGTGGGGCGTGAACGGCGATTTGACGTGGCTGCCGTTCGCGCGCCGCGAGGCCGACGTCGACGAATCGACGATGCTCCGCGCGAGCGCGTTCGCCAACTGGGTCGACAACCTCATCGACCTCGACATCGCGGGCGGCACGTCGTCCGGCGGGATCGCGTCGTACACCTACAAGAACTTCGGCAGCGCGCGGACGATGGGCGCGCAGCTCGACGCCGCGTACCGCTTCCTCGACCGCTTCAACGCCGAGGCGAGCTACGCGTACCTCTACACGCGCGACGACGTGAACGATCGCCCGCTCGGCGGAAGGCCGCCCCACGTCGTCACCACGTCGATCCGCGGACGCACGTTCTGGCAGGTCGAGGCCTACGTCCGCTGGCGCGTCGCGACCGACGCGTTCGTCGACGAGACGACGCGTTCGCCCGGGTACACGACGATGGACCTGAGGCTCTCGCGCCCCTTCGGGAACGCCAAGACGTCCTCGCTCGAAGCCTACGTCGGCGTCCTGAACGCGCTCGACGTGCATCAAGATCCGGGGCGCGTGGGGGACCTGCGGCCTCCGCTCGGACGCGTCTTTTACGTCGGCCTGCGCGGTCGGTTTTCGTCGGAGGAAGAGTGATGGTGCGGTTTCGTTTCGTCGGTGGTCTCGCATTGTTGGCGGTGGCGGCGGCGACGGCGACGGCGTGCAGCGACAGCGCGGGGACCAAAGCGCCGGCGGACGGCGTCCCCGGAAATGGGGATCCCGCGGCGAACGACGGCGGTTCGGACGCTGCGGCGCTCGATCCCTTCGCGGGCGGAGCCGAGGTCCGCGTGCCGGTGCCCGACGACGGGAGGGTGTTCGTGAACCTCGCGTCGGCGTCCGTCGTGACGGTCGACGGGGATCCGGCCGCTTCCCGCGCGTGGGATCTCGCGTTCGAAGGGTTCGACGTGTTCACGAACAGCGGCGCGTCGGGGCAGGGCTCGGGCGGCGTGTTCGGGCCGCTCGACGCCATGGTCTTCGCCACGGGCGAGCTGCCGGACGTGCCGTTCTATTTCGCGGACAAGCCGGGCGGCGCGTTCTTGGATTGGTACGCCTACGACGGCACCGCTCACGCGCTCTACAGCCGCTTCCACGTCTACGGCGTGCGCGAAGAAGACCGGCTCTTCAAGGTCCAGGTCCTCGGCTACTACGGCGAGCGGGACGGCGCGCCGAACCCTGCACTCTACAAGATTCGGTACACCGAGCTCGCGGCGGACGGCTCGACGCTCGAGACGCGTGAGCTCGAAAACCTCGACGCGACGGCCGGAGGAACCTCGGGAAGCGACGACGTCGCGGCCGAGTGCGTCGAGCTCAAGAGCGGACAGCGAACGATGCTGACGGTCGCCGAGGCCCGAGCGTCCAAGGCGTGGAGCCTGTGTTTCCGGCGAGATCGCGTGAGCGTCAACGGCGAGGAGGGAGGGCCGCGTGGTGCCTCCGCCGTCGATTTGTCCGCCTCCGACACCGCGAACGAGGCGCTCGACGAGGTCATGAAGCGCACGGCCGACGGCGAAAAAGCGCGCTTCGACGCGGTCGCGCGCGCGTCGTTCGACGGGAAGACCTTCCGCGGCGATCGCATCGTCAGCGGCTTCGGCGACGCCTGGATCGCGGCCTCGAAGACGCCGCTGGAGCCGACCTTCGGCACCTGGGTCGTCGTCACGGCGGACGGCTCCAAGAAGTTCTTCCTCGGCGTGACCGCGTTCG
>JBGAHN010000248.1:0-5842 GCA_044226145.1 Labilithrix sp.
GGTCGCACGCAGCTGCTCGTCACGGATCTGCCCAAGAGCTTCGACGAGGTCGCGTCGCGCTTCCTCGGCAGCGAAGTCCACGCCGCCGAGCAGATCGACTTGTAGTCGCGCCGCCGAGCGACGGCCGCGAACGATGGGCGCGACGACCGCTACTGGATGACGTTCGACCAGCTCGACAAGCCGTTGAGCTGCTCGTTCAGGAACTTCAAGAGCCCTGGCGTCTCCGTGTAAGGCAGCACGATCGCGCCGTGGCGATCGCCCGGATAGTAGAAGACGCGGTGCTGGGTCGCCGGCGACAGGTATTGGTACGAGTCGGTCCACTTCGCGAGATCCAGGAGCCCGTTCTTGAACTTCCCGGTCATGACCGTCGGGTCGTAGTTCAGCATCATGTAGAGCGGCGCGGCGACGCCGTCCGCGTACGAGCAGATCTGCGAGCTCCGGAGCCCGGGGTGCAGCTCCGCGAGCCGGCGGTAAGCCTCGTGGTAACCCTCCGTCTTGCACGTCGGACACATCTTGAAGATGGTGTCGTCGTGCCCCCACCCTTTGCGGAGGGCGTCCCGCGCTGCCTGCGAGAGGAACGGCGGACGGAAGAGCGGCCCGGCGTCGTTGATCAAGAAGGGCGCCGGATGTCCGAGGCTCTCGAAGGCCTTGGCGAACTTGTGGTAGTTCGCCATCGTCCCGATGCCGCCGGCGCTGAACCCGGCGATCACGACGCGACTGGCGTCCTTGAACGTCGGTACCACGTGCCGCAGCACCTCGGTCGCGTTTCGGTAGCCGTGCTGGTGGTAGGTCGGCAGCGGCGGGTACGTGGAGTCCTTGTCGGCGCTGTGGGCGTCGACCGCGCAGTGCGGAAGCACGACGAAGTTGTCGTCGCGGAACGGGTTCGTCTCGTCGCCGCGATTGAAGAGCCCGGTCGTCCCGACCCCGAGGTGCGCCATGGGATCGGGTCCCATGCCGACCATGAGATCCTTGAACATGGTGCAGCTCTTCAGGTCGTAGCAAACGCCGCCCCCCTGGAACCACACCACGAGGTTCCGCGAGCGCTTCGTGAAGTTCACGCCGACGCCGGCGGGCGTGTCGTCGGCGCATTTCATCTCGGGGATCGGGATCCAGATCCACTTGTCGTAGTCGTCCGGCTCGAGCGTGATGGGATCCGAGAACTCGGGCAGCGGCTCACCGTCGTCGTCGCTCGCGTCGGTGTCGGGCGAAGCGTCGTCGGTGGAGGCGTCCGTGTCCGTCGACGATCCCGAGTCGTCGACGTCGAACGGCGGCCGGTCGGTCGAGCCGGCATCGTCTTGGGTCGTGAGGTCGGTCGGATCGGGCGCGGTGCCGCGAGCGTCGTCGTCGCTCGAACCGCACGCGAAGAGAGCCAACGCGAACGCCGCCACCCACGTTCCACTGCGCAACTTCGAAGAGCTCATGTTTTTCCCGCCGCGGAAAGGTTGAGGGAACGTCGGCCGCGCTCGCGCGAACCCGACGGCTCCGTGCCTCACGACGTCGCCGACGCGCGTCTCGAAACTTCGAGCCGGCCGACACACGTGCGCGTCATCATGACCTGCTCGGCGTCGTTGTTCAACGAATGTGCAGTCCGCACGCGAATCGAAATGCAAGTGAGATCGACTCACTGCGTCGTCGATCGCGTCGTCGCTTCGGACGCTGCGTCACGCGACGCGGAAGACGCGGGGCGGCTTCGCGACGAAATCGCTCGTCACGATCGCCTGGAGCGCGGCGCGCACGTTCGCTTCCTTCGATTCGTGCGTCAGCATGACGACGTCCACGGGCACGTCGGAGCTTCCCCTACCTTGTTGCACCATCTGCTCGATCGACACGTGTTGCTCGCCGAGCGCCCCCGTGATGCGCGCGAGCACGCCGGGCCGATCGAAGACGTTGAAGCGGAAATAGTAGCGGGCCTCGATCTCCGACGACGGCGAGAGCGCGCGGGTCTCGAGCGCGATCGCCCGCGTGCTCCGCCCCGCCGTGTTCGCCTTCTTCGCGACCGCGACGTCGACGAGATCCGCGACGACGCTCACCGCCGTGGGCAAATCGCCCGCGCCCCTTCCGGAGAGGAGGCACGGCCCGAGCGCGCGGCCTTCGAGCGCGATGGCGTTGAGCACGCCGTGGATGTTGGCGAGCGGCGACTCGCGCGCGACGAGCGACGGGTGCACGCGTAGCTCGAGCCGGCCGCCTCGCTCCTTGGCGATGGCGAGGTGCTTGATGACGTAGCCGAACCGCTCGGCGAACGCGTGGTCGACGGACTCGACGCTCGTGATGCCTTCGGTCAAGACGTGCGCGCCGTCGAGGCGGGCGCGGAACGCGAGCATCGCGAGGACGACGAGCTTGTGGGCCGCGTCGCCGCCCTCGACGTCGAGCGTGGGATCGGCCTCGGCGTAGCCCTTGGCCTGCGCTTCCTTCAAGGCGTCTTCGAACGAGAGGCCGTCGGCGCGCATGCGCGTGAGGATGTAGTTCGACGTGCCGTTGACGATGCCCGAGAGGCTCGCGATGGTGTCACTGGCGAGCGCGTCGCGCAGGACGCGGATGACCGGGATGCCGCCGCCGACGGCGCCTTCGAACGCGATGTCGACGGCGCGCTCGCGGGCGCGATCGAGGAGCGCGGCGCCGCTCGTCGCGAGCAGCATCTTGTTCGCGGTGACGACCTGCTTGCCGCCGTCGATCGCGCGCTCGATGTAGCGCCGCGCAGGGTCGAGCCCGCCCATGACCTCGACGACGACGTCGATGGACGGATCGCCGAAGACGGCTTCGGGATCCGTGGTCAAGCGCGACCGGTCGAGCTCCGGGACGCGCTCCTTGCCGGCGTCGCGGACGAGGACCTTGGTCACGTCGATCGGGGCCCCCACGCGCGCCTCCAAATACGCGGCGTTCGCGCGCAAGAGACGGAGCACGCCGCCGCCGACCGTACCGCAACCCAGGAGCGCCACGTTGACCATGACCGCGATCTTCGCCGGATCCGGGGGCGCGGGTCACGCAGGAACGTCGGCTTCCCGAGCTTCGGCGTCGAAACCCGGCGTTGACGAGGGGCGAGCGCCAGAACATGCTGTCGTCGATGGCGCGCGCGACGTGGGGCTCGATCTTGGCCTTGCTCGGCGCGTGCGGCCTCGGGATCGCGTGCGGCTCCGAGCGCGGCGACACGAACGCCCCTGAACCGACGCCGGACGCCGCGACGGACGCGGGCACGACGCCGCCGGACGCGGAGCCGGAGCCCACGGACGGCGATGCGGCCACTCTGCCCCCGGCCCACCCTCTCGAGCTCCATTTCGTGTTCGTCCACGGCGTCGGCGATCCCGACTCCTACGATCGCTCGGACAACGATCTCGTCGACCTCGAGAAGGCCGTCATGGCCCGGATCGAAGCGCGGCGGCCCGCGTACGAAGCCGCGCACGGCGTCGCCATCGAAGCGACGTCGCTGCGCGTGAACCTGTACACCGACGACAAGGGCCAGGTCCCGTCGCCCAACACGGACGACGGCTCCGGCGACGAGGTCGCGGCCCATTGGCGGACCCGCCTCGCCGAGAAGCTCGCGGCGGCGTTCCCGCACGGCGAAAAGAACATCGTCCTCGTCGGTCACAGCACCGGCGCGCGCGTGTCGATGGAAGTGGCGGCGGACGTCGGCGGCGCGTCGAACACGCTCGGCGTCGCGAACTGGGGGTTCACGAAGCGGATCGCGGGCGTCGTGTCCGTCCACGGCATGCTGGACGCGATCGGCGGCTACGCGACGCTGGGCGACGTCGTCCCCTTCTCGATCGGCTGCAAGGTCGTCAAAAAGAGCGGCTGGTGCTCGTACGCGGCGAGCGTCTCGAGCCTGCCCGCGTCCGATTGGGTCGCGACGAACCGCCACTCGCTGATCCTCACGTCCGTCGTCGACGACGATCGGTGCGGGACGTCGGTGTGGAAGGAGCCCTCGGACCAGACGCTGCCGACGCGCGCGCAAGGCAGCCCCGCCTCCGTCGGCCTCGGCATCGTCGCCGATCGCGACGGCGTCTTCCGCCCCTCGCACGGGATCCCCTACGGCTCGTTCTGCCACTCGGACATCACGAACGGCAACTCGCCGCGCCACGCCGAGGCCGTGACGAACGCCTCGACGCTCATCGAGCAATGGCTGTTCGATGCCGCGCGACGCGTCGTCAACACCACGCCCGAGAGCCAGACCTACGACACGCCGACGCTCTCGAACCTGACGACGTCCGATCCGTACACGTTCGCACCGGGTTGCCCCATCGGGACCTTCAGCGGCGGCGCGCTCGATCTCGTCGGCAACTGCCACCACCCGGGCTACTCCGACGGCGACGACCACGCGATGTACCCCGAGCAGCTCCTCGCGACGTTCGACGGCCGCTGCGGCGGCACCGTGCGCTGGAAGAACGTCCACGACCATCCCCACGCCGGCACGGTGTGGTTCAAGTCGTACGCGTACGAACCGCTCGGCGGCCTGCTCACGACGTTGAAGTAGCGAGGACGCTCGCTCCCACGCACCTGCGCCAGGGCTGCCGCGCCTGGGCCGCCGCGTCCGTCCGCACCCAAGGCGATGCGCGGCGCTTCCGCTCCCATTCCCCCACAAAAACGCGGAGCGCCGCGGCTTCGCGAGGAAGCGCGGCGCTCACGCGGCTCGTGCGGTCCGACGTCAGTTCGGCGTCGGCGCGCTCGCGGCCGGTTCGGTGGCCTTCGGGGTCAGCTTCTCCTCGAGGGCCGCCTCGAGGACCTGATCCATCTTCGAGACCGCGACGAACTCGAGGTCGTCCTTGATCTCGTTCGGGACCTCGTCGAGGTCCGCCTTGTTGCGCTCGGGGATGAGCACGCGCTTGATGCCCGCGCGGTGCGCCGCGAGGACCTTCTCCTTGAGGCCGCCGATCGGCAGGACGCGCCCGCGGAGCGTGATCTCGCCGGTCATCGCGACGTCGTGGCGGACGCGAACGCCCGTCAGCATCGACACGAGGGCCGTGAACATCGTCACGCCGGCGCTCGGGCCGTCCTTCGGCATCGCGCCGGCCGGGATGTGGATGTGGATGTCGCTCTTCTCGAGGAAGTCCTTCGAAATGCCGAACTTCTCCGAGTTGGCGCGCACGTACGAGAGGGCGGCCTGCGCCGACTCCTTCATGACGTCGCCGAGCTGGCCGGTGAGCTGGAGCTTGCCCGAGCCGTACATGCGGGTCGCCTCGATGAAGAGGATCTCGCCGCCCACGCTCGTCCAAGCGAGGCCCGTGGCCACGCCGGGTTCTTCGGTGCGCTCCGCGACCTCGCTCGAGTAGCGCGGCGCTCCGAGGAACTCGCGCACGTCGTCTTCGGTCGCGATGCGGCGCGCCGTCGTGTCGCCCTCGGCGATCTTCACGGCGACGCCACGGATGACGCTCGCGATCTGGCGCTCGAGGGTACGGACGCCGGCCTCGCGCGTGTACAGATCGATGATGACGTCGACCGCGGGATCCTCGAACACGAGCTGCTCTTTCGAGATGCCGTGCTCTTCGATCTGCTTCGGGATGAGGTGCTGGCGCGCGATCGCGAGCTTCTCGTTGCGCGTGTAGCCGGGGATCTCGAGGATCTCCATGCGGTCGCGGAGCGGAGGCGGGATCGGATCGGCGACGTTCGCGTTCGCGACGAACATGACGTTCGACAGGTCGAACGGGATCTCGAGGTAGTGATCGGCGAACGTGTTGTTCTGCTCGGGGTCGAGGACCTCGAGGAGCGCCGCGGCCGGATCGCCGCGGAAGTCGTGGCCGATCTTGTCGATCTCGTCGAGCATGAAGATCGGGTTGGTCGTGCCGACCTTCTTCATGCCCTGGATGACCTGTCCGGGGAGCGCGCCGACGTGTCGCCCTCGGCGATCTTCACG
>JBGAHN010000030.1:0-40528 GCA_044226145.1 Labilithrix sp.
GTGGCAAGTTTGATCTCGGCCTCTCCAGCGCGTACACCCCCGTTCTGCTGGTCGGAAATCAGCTTTTGTCGCGAGGTGACCAAAACAGCGCGCGCGCGGAAAGCAATCGCGTGAATATCGAAGCCTTCGAGGTCGAAGTCACGGATACGTCCGACAATCGTATCGGTGCATTCCGATCGCCCGCTACCGGCATCGTCGATCCGCAAGGCAGCAATGAGCCCTCGTATGCGGTTGTGGCGGGGGTCGTCATCGATTCGACGGTAGCCGCGGCCATCGCAAAGGACCTTCCGGAGGCACCTCTCACCTTGGAAGATCGCGAGGTGACCAAGACCGTCCTCGTCTACGTTCGCGCCGTGGGTTCGACGCTGGCTGGCACCGAAGTCAAGAGCGGCGCCTATAAGTTGCCTGTCACCGTGTGCAACGGGTGTCTCGTAAGCTTTGCGACCGCCTACGATCCGGCGACTCAAAAGATCGATTGCCGGAAACCCTTCACTGAAGGCACGGAGGTCGTCCTTCCCTGCGAGCGCGGGCAGGAAGAGAGCCTTCCATGCGAACTTTGCAGCGGTGCCCCTGCCTGCAGGTACTGCATCGACAAATCCTCGTGCACGCCCTAGCTCCGGTTCGATCGACGGCCGGCCGAATCCGA
Organism: Labilithrix sp.; assembly: GCA_044226145.1. Taxonomy (GTDB): domain Bacteria; phylum Myxococcota_A; class Polyangia; order Polyangiales; family Polyangiaceae; genus Labilithrix. The sequence continues at coordinate 647 of JBGAHN010000030.1, forward strand.
GCGAGGGTCCACCAATTCCCTCGACGGCTCTTCGCCGAGGACGTGTATCTTCCACGAACCGCGGAGTGAACCGCGGGCGCGGAGGACCGGGCTCGTGATGGATCGACGGCAAAATGGGCAGCGACGCGCGCACACCTTCCGTGCGCGATGCGGTGGTCTTCTCGCCGCGGCGGCCGTTCTTTTCTCGACCGCGGCCGCGAACGCCGAGCCCCAGTTCAGCGCCGGCCTCACGGAAGGTCTCGCGCTGACCGATTTGCGGTCGTCCGGGGCGCCGCGCTACGCGCTCCACGTCGGCGGTCGTTTCGACGTCCTCTTTTTGCGCGACCGGCCGACGTCGATGGGCCTCGGCCCGTACGTCGACCTCGCGACCGAGGCCTTCGACACGTTCCAAACCGGCGGCGGCCTCGAGTGGCTCGTCCCGACGGGCGGGACGGCGTTCATCCTCTCCGGCGGCGGCTTCGCGCGCACGAGCAGCTTCGGCTGGGAGCCCGGCGCGCAAGCCACGCTGTTCTGGGGCGGGCGCGACTACAACTACCACTCGACGTACGCGGCCGGCCTCGGCTTGTTCGCGCAGGGCCGCTACGGTTTCGGCGACGGTCGCCAAGCCGACGCCATCCTCGGCGTGCAGGTCGACCTCCTCTACCTCGCCCTGCCCGCGATGCTCCTCTACCAAGCCATTCGGCACTGATCCGCCGAGTTCGCGGGGACGAGCCGAACGTACGCGCTCGTGTTAGCGTCGACGGCGATGAGTTCGCGCGCCGTCCGGCTCCAAGTGGCAGGTCAGAACTACCGCGTCGTCAGCTCCGCGGAGGAGGAAGACCTCCAGCGACTCGCCGACACCGTCAGCGCGAAGGTCTACGAGCTCACGCCCCAGGGGAAGGTCCCGCAGCCGCAAGCCGTCCTCCTCGCCGCGTTGGCATTGGCCCACGAGCTCGAGGAAGAGCGTGCGGCCCGTGCATCGCTCGAGCGCCGCGCCCGCGACATGCTGCGGCGGGCGCTCGTCCGCATCGACCAGGCGCTCGAAACCCCGGCCGAATGACCTCCGGCGGAGGATGTTTCACGTGAAACACTCCCCCCTGTCCCACCTCACGGACGCGCTCGCCGAGCTCGAATCGGCCGGCCTCTTCCGCCGGCCGACCGACGCGCGCCCCTCGGACGAGCTCTCGTTTTGCTCGAACGACTACCTCGGCCTCGCCCGTCGTCTTGCGCCTTCCGTCGAGAGCGGCGCCGGCGCATCTCGTCTCGTTGCAGGTGAGCATCCGGCCCATCGCGCGCTCGAGCGCGCCCTGTCGTCGTGGCTCGGCTTCGACGAAGCCCTCCTGTTCACGAGCGGCTACGCCGCCAACGTCGGGACCATCGCCGCGCTCGCCGGCCCCGCCGACCTCATCGTCAGCGACGCCCTCAACCATGCATCCATCATCGACGGCGCCCGTCTGTCGAAGGCACGCGTCGCGGTCGTCCCGCACCTCGACCTCGACGCCATCGATCGCACGCTTGCGGGCCGCCGCGAGGCCCGCGCTTGGGTCCTCGTCGAGAGCTACTACAGCATGGACGCCGACGGTCCGGACCTCCGCGCCCTCCGGGACGTGTGCGACCGACACGACGCCGCGCTCTACGTCGACGAGGCCCACGCCCTCGGTATCCTCGGTCCGGACGGCCGTGGGCGATGCGCCGAATTCGGGGTCCTCCCCGACGTCTTCGTCGGCACCCTGGGAAAGGCTCTCGGCTCGCAAGGAGCGTTCGTGGGGGGCGCTCCCGAGCTTCGGACGTGGCTCTGGAACCGAGCCCGCTCCTTCGTCTTTTCGACGGGCCTGGCCCCCGTCGCGGCCGCCTCGGCATTGCAGGCGCTGGCGATCGTCCGAGCCGAACCGGACCTCGCGCGCGCCGTTCGTCGACGTGCCGATGCTCTCCGTGGACGGCTCGAGCCACTCGCCACGGGCCTCTCCCCCTGCGGCGATCGCGGGGTCGAACTCTTGGGGTTCGGCCACATCGTTCCGCTCGTGGTGGGGGCCCCGCAACGGGCAGTCCGATTGGCCGCGGCATTGCGAGAGCGAGGCGTCCTGCTTCAAGCCATTCGGCCCCCTACCGTTCCCGAGGGCCGCGCCCGCCTTCGCCTGACGGTGACGGCCCGGCAGTCCGACGAAGCGTTGGCCCGAGCGGCGGAAGCCCTCGCCGACGTGCTCGCGTCCGAGTGACCCCGACCGCAGGCCCACGAAGCGGTTCGGCCGGGGTCGGTCCTCTCCGAGACGTGGGCAACCACCCCAGCCGCCGGCCAAGCTGGCATCGCGACCGTCTTCCTGGGGAACGGCGCCAGCAGAAAAGACGACCATCCATCGAAGATGGCTTGATCGAATCCGTCGAGGAGAGCTCGCTCGAACGCCTCCCGGCCCGCGTCGCGCCCAGTCCGAAGAGATCGTCGAAGCCACGCGCGAAACCGGTCTAGGCTCCGGGACGGCAACGGCCACCGGAACCATCCCACCCCACGGCACGAGACCGACGATGACGAAGACCCCCCTGCTGGTCGTGACCGGAACGGGCACCGAAATCGGCAAGACGCACCTGGCGTCCGCGCTCGTCGGAACATGGGTCCGACGCCTTCGTTCGGCCGGACACCCCTACCCTCGCGTCGCGGGCATCAAGCCAATCGAGAGCGGCGTGACGGTCGGCGATGCGACGGGAAGCGACGGCCGCCGGCTCGAAGCCCTGGCAACGTTTCACGTGAAACATCCCCCGCCCTACCTCTTCGCACGGCCGGTTTCTCCGCATCTCGCCGCGCGAGACGAGGGCCGAAGCATCGACGTCCCGACGGTCATCGCATGGGTCGACGCCGTCCGCGAAGAAGCCGACGCCGTCGTCTTGGAGCTCGCCGGGGGACTCTTTTCCCCGCTCGGCGGTGGACGAACGAACGTCGATCTCGCACGCGCCGTCTCTCCCACCGCGTGCGTCCTCGTGGCCCCCGACCGCCTCGGGGTCCTTCACGACGTCGGAGCCACGAGCCGAGCCGCCGAAGCCGCGGGCCTTCGAGTCCACGGCGTCCTTCTTTCGTCCCCCGCCGAGGCCGACGCCTCGACGGGCACGAACACCCGTGAACTCGCCGACCTCCTCCCCGGCATACCCATCGAGACCGCGCTTCGTCGAACGAGCGCCGAGCTCTCCGAAGCGCCCTCGCTGGATGCTTTTCTCGACGCCGTCCTCGGCGACGCCGTTCTCGGCAACGTCATCTCCAGCGAACGCACGACCTGAGCGAAGGACGCGCCCTACGGCGTCCGCGCTGCCGAATCCGTCTCGCAATAGTGCAGTCGCACGCGCATCCCGTCGACGCTCGCCGTGGCCTTCTCCCCGAACGACGCCGACAGTTGAACCGAGATCGCCGCGCCCAAGAAGAACGGATCCGAGCGAACGTCCGCCCCCGTGAGCGTCTGCCCGAAGGTATCGCTCGGACCTCCGTAAACGACGGTCGTCGTGCCCCCACCCCAGTTGCCGTCGTTCTTTCGAAAGACCGTCCCGAGCTGACCTTTGACGGTGATCCCGATCGCCGCGTCCTGCACGGTGCTGAAAAGCCCGCTCGTCGAACGCACGATCTCGATTTCGATCCCCGTGACGAGCGCCTCGTCCGGCAAGTCGAACGTGAATTTCGACACGACGAGGAACAAGCTGCGCGCCGACCCGCCGCTCGTCGCCTGGGCGGAGACGCCGTCTTTCGCCACGAGCGCGCCGTCCGCGCTCGTCCAGTTCACCGTCGTGTCCGCCGCCGTCGACGTGAAGGCCAGGAACGGCGCGACGAACTCCGTTTGCTGAGCGGAGCTACCGTCCTTGCAAGCGACCGCCGCGTCCGTTTCGACGACGCTGCCGCCATCGTCGTCGTCGTTCGAGGGCGCGTCTTCGCCACGCGCATCGCGCTCCGCGCTTCCGCCGTCCTCATCACGGGACGCGTCGTCCGACACGCTGCCATCGTCTTCGAGCACGACCGACCCGCCCTTTTCGAGCGACGACAGATCGGTGAACGAGCAAGCCACGACGCACGAGCCCACGAAAAGAGCCAAGGCCACGCGCCTCGTTCGAACGAACGATCGGCCTCCTTCCACGCAGCCCTGCCGCTCGCATGCACGCGACTCGGGCACCGAGCCAACACGCTCCTGCGACTTTTGGCCGCACATGCGCGCGTTTTCTCTGGTTTTCCATAGAAACGACTCGTTGTTCGATGACATCGACATTTTCCAGAAGGCGCCCGAACGACTCTACTTTGACGTGCGGCACCGCCGAAGGAAAGCGCCGCTTCTCGCGAACGACCCCGCCGGCCAACCGTCGCGGCTCTGGAGAGCAGAATCCGCGCGAAGAGCCCTCCCCGGTCTTCGCCGCAAGCGCCGTGACCAACCCGTCGATCAGGCCTGGACGCGGCCGCGATCGAGCGCGAGTCGCGCGTCCCCCACGGCATCGGCGAACGCCATGTCGTGCGTGACGACGACGACGGCCGACCCCGCCGACGCCTCTTCGCGGACGACGTCGACGAGCCGCCGTAGACCCGCCGCGTCGAGCCCCGTCGTCGGTTCGTCGAGCAAGAGGAGTTTCGGCGCGTGCACGAGCGACCGCGCGAGCGCGATGCGTTGCCGTTGTCCGCGCGAATAGGTCCGGACGGGCCGCTCCGCGAAGGCGCCGAGCTCGAAGCGGTCCTTCGCCCGCACGTAGGCCTGGGCCGCGTCGATGCCGTGCAGGCGCGCGGCCAGCTCGATGTTCTCGCGTCCGCTGAGGTCCACGTAGCAAAGCGAATCGTGTCCCACCCACCCCAACCGCGCGCGAACCGCCGCACGCGAGCGACCGAGGCCTCCGTGGACGACCTGTCCCGACGTCGGCCCCGTCAGCGTCCCGACGAGCGCGAGCAACGTGGACTTGCCCGAGCCGTTCGGACCGACGACCGCGGTGACCGAGGACGAAGGAAAGCTCGCCGTCACCGCGACGAGCGCGCGCACCGGCCCGTACGTCTTGGTGACCGAGCGGAGCTCGACCTGAAAGCTTTCTCTCACCACCTCGCCCGCCACGCACACACACTGCCGCGGCAGCGGTCCCGGGACAAGAGCCGGGAAGCCTAACCAGAAGCCCCCCGGCCACGTCCTGGCACGTCCTGGCACGTCGCGGAACGAGACAGGCGTGCCGCCACCCCTACCCGAAGCACCCCCCCGAAGCACCCCATCCGAGGCTTCGGACGAGGTTCCGGGAGTTCGCCCCTTCCGTCGCGTCCATCGCGCGGAAACATCGGCCTCTGGAAAGTCCATGCTATTCTGACCCAATGACTGCTGCCGCCGCGCTCCTCGGGGAGGAGCTTCCGCTGATCCACAAGCTGCGGCAAACCGTGGAACGCGCGCTCGAGGGCAAGCAAGAGGCCGTCGAGTTGGCCCTCGTGGCGCTCCTCGCGCGCGGGCACTTGCTCATCGAAGACGTCCCCGGCGTCGGGAAGACGACGCTCGCGCGCGCGCTCGCACGCGTGGTCGGCGGCGAGCTGCGACGCGTGCAGTTTACAAGTGATTTGCTGCCGAGCGATCTCGTGGGCGTGTCGATCTTCGACCAGCGCAACGCGACGTTCGTGCTCCGCCAAGGGCCCATCTTCGCGAACGTGCTGCTCGCCGACGAGATCAACCGCGCGAGCCCGAGGACGCAGTCGGCGCTCCTCGAGGCGATGAACGAAGCGCAGGTCTCGATCGACGGGCAGACCATTCCCCTGCCCGACCCGTTCTTCGTCATCGCGACGCAGAACCCGCAAGACTTCGCCGGGACCTTCCCGCTCCCGGAGTCGCAGCTCGACCGCTTCATCCTGCGCATGCGCATCGGCTACCCGCCTCCGCAGGTGGAGATGCGCCTCTTGCTCGAAGGGAGCTCCGACACCGCGCGCGACGTCCCCGCGGTGCTCGATCCGGCGCGCCTCGTCCAGCTCCAGCGGCAGGTCGATCGCGTCACCATCGACCACTCGCTCCTCAACTACCTGCACGCGATCGTGAACGCGACGCGAACGTCGACCTCGCTCTCGCTGGGCGCCTCTCCGCGCGCCGCCATCTCGCTCGGCCGCGCCGCCCGCGCGCGCGCCATGCTCCGCGGCCGCAGCTACTGCATCGCCGACGACATCCACGAGCTCGCCATGCCCGTGCTCGCCCATCGCGTGCGCCTCGCCACCCACGCGGACGGCTTCGTGGCCTCGCGCGACGAAGCCGAAGGCGCGGTCCGTGACATCGTCGCGCGCGTCCCGGTCCCGCTCTGATCCCGACAGCTCCGCCGTGCCGGCCTCACGACCTCCCGAAAGCAGCGATCCCCCCGCGCGCGTGAGCACGCCGCCTCCATCTCCATCGTCGTCGCGCTTTTCGAAGCGCTTTCGACCGCCGCGACGGCTCAAATTCACCAGGGAAGGGAAGTTCTTCGTCGGCATCACGCTCGGCGTCGGCTTCGCCGCGGTGAACACGGGCAACAACCTGCTCTATCTGCTGCTGGGGATGCTCCTCGCGCTCATCATCGTGAGCGGCATCCTCAGCGAGCTGAGCTTGCGATCGCTCTCGGTGGTGCGACGCCTCCCGCTCCGCGCGCAGGTCGGCAAGGCGCACCTCGTCGAGATCGAGGTCTTCAACCACAAGAAGAACGTCCCCTCGTACGCCATCGAGGTCGAAGATCTCCGCGCGGGGCAGCCCGCCGACAAGCGCTGCTTCTTCCTCAAGATCAGCCCGCGGAGCGCGCAGGTCGCCGCCTACCGACGAACGCCGTCGCGGCGGGGACGCGATCGCCACGTCGGCTTCCGCATCGCCACGCGCTTTCCGTTCGGCCTCTTCGAAAAGTCGCGCGAGGTCCCCGCGGAAGGGGAGCTCATCATCTACCCGGCGGTCGATCCGATCCATCTTCCGCCGGCGTCGGCGGGTCGGCACTCCGGAGGGGAGTCGAGCCTCGGGCGCGGCCACGGCGACGACTACCTGGGATTGAAGCTGCTCCGCGAAGGCGAAGATCCGCGCGACGTGTATTGGCGAAAGAGCGCGTCGGTCGGCCAGCTCGTCACGCGCGAGCGCGCCCGCGAGGCGCGGCCGGACGTCGTGATCCCGCTCGACGTCGTCCGCCCCGAGGGTACGCGCGACGCGTGGCTCTCGACCTTCGAACGCAAGATCCGCGACGCGGCCTCGCGCGCGGTGGCGCACATCAAGAGGGGAGACGCCGTCGTCATCGCGACGTCGGCAGGGGACGTCGCGCGGGCGGATCGCACGGCGGGCGCCGATCCGATCTTGCGCTTCCTCGCGCTCGTGACGCCGCAATCGTCCGCCGATCGCGAGCGCGAGGTGGCCGCGAACGGCGCGAAGACCGCGCCCTCGTCGAAGACCGCGACCCCTACCAAAGCCACGCCCGCGTCGGCCGGCACGGGGGCGACGTCGTGAGGTTCGGGCTCGTCCACCGCATCATGACCGACTCGCTCGCCGCGCTCGGCGTGCTCGCGGTCGTCGGCGCGGCGTCGATGAACCACGTGACGACCGCGGTGGTCCTCGTCGGGCTCGCCGCGGCGCTCGCGGTCCCCGAGTCGTGGCAGTCGAAGAACGCGATCCGCCAGCTCGCGACGGTCGGCCCGCTCCTGCTCTTCGCCGTCCAGATGGTCCGCTTCCTCGCGGGGCATTCGGCCATCGACACGGCGATCGAGTTCGCGACCTTCCTCCAAATCATCCGCCTCGCGACACGACGCGGCGCCGCGCACGACCAGCAGATCATCGTGCTCGCGCTCCTGCATTTCGTCGCGGGCACCGTGCTCGGCGGCGGGCTCTCGTACGCGCTCTGCTTCCTGGGCTTCCTCGTCGTGGCGCCGGGCGCGCTCGTCCTCAGCCACCTGCGCCGCGAGGTCGAAGGCAACTACCGCCAAGGCGCGCGCGACCGCACGGGGCTCCCCGTCGACGTCCCGCGCATCCTCCGGAGCCGCCGCGTCGTCGGCCGCGGCTTCCTCGCGACGACGTGCCTCCTGTCGGTCCCGCTGTTCCTCTTCACGGCGTCGCTCTTCATCCTCTTTCCGCGCGTCGGCCTCTCGCTCCTGCTCGTGCACTCGCCCCGGCCCGGGCGCATGATCGGCTTCAGCGACCACGTCGATCTCGGCGAGGTCGGCGTGCTCCGGAGCGATCCGTCGATCGCCCTCCGCTTCGACGTGCCGGATCTGCCGGAGCCGCGTCCTCCGAAGTTGACGCTCCGGCTCCGCGGCGCCGCGTTCGATCGGTACGACGGGCGGGCCTGGTCGCGTTCTCCGCGCGACCGAGCGGCCGCTACGGGCTGGACGACGCTGCCCTTGTTCCGCATGCCGTCGCCCGATGACCGCAAGGTCACGATCGATCTCGAGCCCATCGATCCGCCGGTGGTCTTCCTCCCGCCGCGCACGGTCGCGCTGTCGCTCAGGAACCAGCCGCGCCCCATCAACGTCGAGCCCACCACGATGAACCGCGGGGCCGAGGGCGAGGTCCGTTACAGCGGGCCAGAGTCGCGCGGCATCCACTACGACGCGTTCATCGCCGACGATCGCGAGCTGCTCTCGGAGAAGCTCACGCCGCAAGAGCGCGCGCGGTACCTCGACGTCCCGCCGGACATGCCGTCGCGCATCTCGGCGCTCGCGCACGAGTGGGCGGACGCGCAACCGACGGCGTACCTCAAAGCCAAGGAGATCGAGCGGCACCTCAAGCAGGACTTCCGCTACGACACGGCGTCGCCCTCGCAGGGGCAGCCGCAGCCGATCGACCACTTCCTGTTCGAGTCGAAGCGCGGGCACTGCGAGTTCTTCTCGACGACGCTCGCGGTCATGCTCCGCGATCTCGGGATCCCCGCGCGAAACGTCACCGGCTTCGTCGGCGGCAACTACAACCGTTTCGGCAACTACTACGCCGTCCGCCAGGGCGACGCGCACTCGTGGGTCGAGGCCTACCTGGACGATCCGGTCAACGCATGGTTCACGCTCGACCCGACGCCGACGTCCGGTGCGCAGCCGCTCGAGGAGACGACCGGCGCCTACGTGTACGTGCGCGACTTGATCGAAGCGCTCTCGCAACGCTGGAACCGCTACGTCGTCGGCTACGACCTCAAGACGCAGCTCCACCTGTTCGAGCAATTCTCACGCAATTACGAGTCGATCCGCGCCAAGACGCACACGAACCGCGGCGTCATGGAGCGCGTGACGAGGCCGCACGTGCTCGCGGGCGCGTTGCTCCTCTCGTCCATCGTCGCGTACCTGATTTGGCAACGCCGCAAGCGCCCCGGCGCGACGAAGGAAGCGACGAAGACCCCGACGCCGGACTCGAAGGCGCTCCTCGCCGTCATCGATCTCTACCGATCGCTCGAGACCGCGCTCGCCTTGCAAGGCCTCGGGCGACCGCCGGCCGTTCCACCCCTCAAACATGCCGAAGATCTCGTGGCGAAGGCTCACCCCCTCGCTCCCGAGATCTTCGATCTGACGAACCGCTACCTGGAAGTCCGCTTCGGCGGCGCCGCACTCTCCGACGATGACGCGCGACAATTCGAGCGACGAACGAAGGAGATCCGCGCCTTCCGCAGGGAGCCGGTCAAACCGACCCCCGCGGCCGCGACGTGACGGAGTGACGTGACGGCGAGCCGGTTCGAGCCGGCCCGCCGCGTATCCGTCAGTTCGTGAGCGCCGGCGTGAAGGTCAGCCCGCTGCCGTCGCGATCGATCTTGATGCGCGTCCCCGTGGGATATTCGCCGGCGAGCACCTTCTTCGCGAGCGGATCCTCGAGGTAGCGCTGGATGGCGCGCTTGAGCGGACGCGCGCCGTACTGCGGATCCCAGCCGACCTCGGCGAGGTAGTCCTTCGCGGCGTCGGTGAGCGTGACGGTGAGGTCGCGCTTCGCCAGCCGCTCGGCGAACCGCTGGAGCTGGATGTCGATGATCGCGTGCATCTGCGCGCGCTCGAGCCGATGAAACACGACGATCTCGTCGAGGCGGTTCAAGAACTCGGGCCGGAACGACTTGCGGACGTCCTCGAGCACCGCGCGGTGGATGAGCTCCTTCTTGTCCTCCTCGGGCAAGGGTTTCTCGTCGATGGCCGCGATGTGCTGCGAGCCGATGTTGCTCGTCATGATGAGCACCGTGTTCCGGAAGTCCACGGTCTTGCCTTGGCCGTCCGTCAAGCGCCCGTCGTCGAGCACCTGGAGGAGCACGTTGTAGACGTCGGGGTGCGCCTTCTCGACCTCGTCGAAGAGGATGACGGAGTAGGGGCGGCGACGCACCGGCTCGGTGAGCTGTCCACCTTCCTCGTAGCCGACGTACCCGGGGGGCGCGCCGAGCAGACGGCTCACCGTGTGCTTGTCGTGGAACTCGCTCATGTCGAGGCGGAGCATGGCGCGCTCGTCGTCGAACAAGAACTCCGCGAGCGCCCGCGCGAGCTCGGTCTTGCCGACGCCCGTGGGGCCGAGGAAGAGGAAGCTGCCGATGGGGCGCTTGTCGTCGCCGAGGCCCGCACGCGAACGGCGGACCGCGTTCGCGACGGCCTCGAGCGCCTCCTCCTGACCGACCACGCGCATGCGGAGGTTCCCCTCCATGTGGAGGAGCTTCTCCATCTCGCCCTCGAGCATCTTGCTGACGGGGATCCCCGTCCACTTCGAGACGATCGCGGCGATGTCCTGGTCGGTGACCTCTTCGCGGAGGTACGAGCTCTTCTCCTGCACCTTCGCGAGCTCGCGGCGGCGCTCTTCGATCTTGCGTTCGAGCTCGGGGATGGTGCCGTAGCGGATCTCCGCGGCCTTGCCGAGATCGCCGCGGCGTTGCGCGGATTCGGCATCGATGCGCAGCTCTTCGAGCTTCGAGGCGGCCTTGCGGATCTCCTCGATGACCTCCTTCTCGCGCATCCACTGCGCCTTCATGCCGGAGATCTTCTCTTCGAGATCGGCGATCTCGCCCTTGATGTCGACGAGGCGCGACTTGCTCGCCGCGTCGCGTTCGCGCTTGAGCGCCTCTTGCTCGATCTGCACCTGCGTCAGCTTGCGCTGGACGGTGTCGATCTCCGCCGGCATGCTGTCGACTTCCATCTTGATCTTAGCCGCCGCCTCGTCGACGAGGTCGATCGCCTTGTCCGGCAAGAAGCGGTCGGACACGTAGCGATCCGACAGCGTCGCCGCCGCGACGAGCGCCGCGTCTTGGATGCGGATGCCGTGGTGCACCTCGTAGCGCTCCTTGAGGCCGCGCAAGATCGCGATCGTGTCGGCGACCGTGGGCTGCGAGACGAACACCGGCTGGAAGCGACGCTCGAGCGCCGGGTCCTTTTCGATGCGCTTTTTGTACTCGTCGAGCGTCGTCGCGCCGATGCAACGGAGCTCGCCGCGCGCGAGGGCGGGCTTGAGGAGGTTCGCCGCGTCCATCGAGCCCTCGGCCGCGCCCGCGCCGACGATCGTGTGGATCTCGTCGATGAAGAGCACGATCGAGCCCTCGGCGGCTTCGACCTCTTTGAGGACGGCCTTCAAGCGATCTTCGAACTCACCGCGGTACTTCGCGCCGGCGACGAGCGCGCCCATGTCGAGCGAGATGAGCCGCTTGTTGCGCAAGGACTCGGGCACGTCGCCGCGGACGATCCGCTGCGCGATGCCCTCGACGATGGCCGTCTTGCCGACGCCCGGCTCGCCGATGAGCACCGGGTTGTTCTTCGTGCGCCGCGAGAGCACCTGCATGACGCGGCGAATCTCTTCGTCGCGCCCGACGACGGGGTCGATCTTGCCCTTGCGAGCGGCGGCCGTCAGATCGCGCGTGTACTTGTCGAGCGCCTGGAATTTGCCCTCGGGATCGCGGTCCGTCACGCGCTGCGCGCCGCGCACCGAGGCGAGCGCCTTGAGGAGCTTGTCGTACGTCACGCCCCCGGCGAGCTCGAAATTCGCCGCCGATTCGCGATCGTACTTCGCGAGCGCCAAGAGGAAATGCTCGACGGACACGAAGTCGTCCTTGAGGTTCTTCGCTTCGTCTTCGGCGCGCCGAACGACCTCGAGCATGCGCCGCGAGAGCCCCGGCTCGGCGCCGCCCGTCACGCGCGGGAGGCCGTCGATCACGCGTTCGACGCGTTGCCCGAGCGCGGTGGGATCGCCGCCGGCCTTTTGGAACAGCGGGACCGCGATGCCCTCGTCTTGCGCGAGCATCGCCGAAATCAGGTGCTCCGGGACGAGCTCCGGGTTTCCACGGCGCCCCGCGAGCGACAGCGCGTCGCGAAGGGCTTCCTGGCTCTTGGTGGTCATTCGATCGGGTCGCATGACGAGTGATCCCCTTCTTCCGAATCGGAGGCCGAAACGGATCGGCCTGGACTCGGGACGGTAACGGCAACGGGCGTCGATCGGTTCGAGGCGCCTTGGCTCGCGGCGCGACGCAAACCAGCGAAAAGGCGAGCGAAGGCGCCTCCCGTGAATCGAAGTGCCCTCGCACGAACGAGATTAATCACGGGCATGGCCCGTGCAACCTCCTGCGAGGAGGTGCGACGTCAAATGTCGAGGTTTCGCACGTTCAGCGCGTTTTGCTCGATGAAATCGCGCCGCGGCTCGACCTGCTCGCCCATCAGGATCGAGAAGACCTGGTCGGTTTGGACGGCGTCGTCCAGGCGGACCTGGAGCATGACGCGCGCGTTCGGGTCGAGCGTCGTCTCCCAGAGCTGCTCCGGGTTCATCTCGCCGAGACCCTTGTAGCGCTGGAGGTTCCAGCCCTTGCGCCCGCGCGTCTCGATGTAGTCCCAGAGCGCGTCGGCGTCTTCGAGCTCGATTTCCTTGGCGTCGCCGTCGTCGCCCGATTTCGAGACCTTCGCGAAATAGGGCGCCGGGCCGATCGACCGCACGTCTTGCTCGATGGAGAAGAGCTCCTCGTACTCCGCCGATTCGACGAGCGACCAGTCGACGAGCACGTCGCGCGCGGCCGATCCCGGGCGAGGAATGACGTGCACGGTCGCGGCGCCGTGCTCCGTCTCCCAGCCGACCTCGATGGTCAGCGGGAAGATGTCCGGGTAGCGGCGCTCGAGCCATTCGCGCACGGCCGGCACGGCCTGCTCGACGCGCTTGCGCTCGCGGAGCTCGTTCTTGCCCAGACCTGCCGCGCGGAGGAGCGCCGAGACGATCTTCGCGTCCGCGCGCCGGTCGATCTTCGACAGCGCGCGTCGGTACATGCGGAGGCGCTCCGCGAGACGGAACAGCGGCTCGCCCGAGAGCGTCGGCCCCTTCGTCGCACGGATCGAGAGGCCCTCGACGCCTTGCTCGAGGAAGAACCGGTCGAGCGCGGCCTGGTCCTTCATGTAGAGGCCCTTTTTGCCCTTCCACACGCGGTAGAGCGGCGGCTGCGCGATGTAGAGGTAGCCCTTCTCGATGATCTCCGGCATCTGCCGGTAGAAGAAGGTGAGGAGCAGCGTGCGGATGTGGCTGCCGTCGACGTCGGCGTCGGTCATCAGCACGATCTGGTGGTAGCGGATCTTCGCGATGTCGAAGTTGCCGCCCTGCTCGGGGCTGCCGATGCCGCAGCCGAGCGCCGTGATGAGCGTGCCGATTTCGGCCGACGAGAGCATCTTGTCGAGGCGCGCGCGCTCGACGTTGAGGATCTTCCCCTTGAGCGGCAAAATCGCCTGGAATTTGCGGTCGCGACCTTGCTTCGCGGAGCCGCCGGCGCTGTCACCCTCGACGAGGTAGAGCTCGCAGCCCTCGGGATCGCGCGACTGGCAATCGGCGAGCTTGCCGGAGAGGCTCGTGTAGTCCATCGCGCCTTTGCGGACGACCTCGCGGGCCTTGCGCGCGGCCTCGCGGGCCTTGGCGGCGAGGATGGTCTTCTCGACGATCTTGCGCGCGGTCGACGGGTTCTCCTCGAAGAACGTCCCGAGCTTGTCGACGACGATGTTCTCGACGGCCGTCTTCGCCTCGCTCGTGACGAGCTTGTCCTTCGTCTGCGACGAAAACGACGGATCGGGGAGCTTCACGCTGATGACGGCCGTGAGCCCTTCGCGAATGTCTTCGCCGGAGAGGCCGTTTTTGACCTCTTTGAAGAGGTTCGCGTTCGTGCCGTACGCGTTGAACACGCGGGTGAGGGCGCCTTTGAACCCCGTGAGGTGCGTGCCGCCGTCCTTGTTGTGGATGTTGTTCGTGTACGGGAAGATCTGCTCCGAGAACGACGAGTTCCACTGGAGGGCCACTTCGACGGCGATCATCGCGCCCGACTCCGCCGGCGTCTCGGCGAGGATGTGGACGACCTTGTCGTGGACCGGCTCCTTCGCCTTGTTCAAGTGCTCGATGAACTCGCGGATGCCGCCCTTGTACTCGAACGTCTCCTTGCGTCCGTCGCCGCGCTCGTCGGTGAGCGTGATGAGGAAGCCGGCGTTGAGGAACGACAGCTCGCGCAGACGGCTCGCGAGCACGTCGTAGCTGAACTCGATCGTCGAGAAGATCTCCGGATCGGGCTTGAAGGTGGTCTTCGTCCCCGTGCGGTCGGTGTCGCCGATGACGGCGAGCGGCGAGACCGGGACGCCCTTCCGGTACTCCTGTAGGTACACGTGGCCTTCGCGCTTGATCTCGACCTTGAGGTACTCGCTGACGGCGTTGACGGCGCTCACGCCGACGCCGTGGAGACCGGCGGAGACCTTGTAGTTCGAGTGGTCGAACTTGCCGCCGGCGTGGAGCACCGTGTGAACGACCTCCGCGGCGCTGACCTCGCGACCGAGCTTCTTCGACATCTCGGCGTGCGGGCCGACGGGGATGCCGCGCCCGTTGTCTTCGACCGTGACGGATCCGTCGAAGTGGATGGTGACGTCGAGATGCGTGCAGTGTCCACCCAAGTGCTCGTCGACGGAGTTGTCGACGACCTCCCACACGAGGTGGTGGAGACCTTCGCCGCTATGGACGTCGCCGATGTACATGCCCGGCCGTTTGCGGACGGCTTCGAGGCCTTCGAGGACGGTGATGCTGTCGCTGCCGTACGTGGCGGGGGGGGCCGAAGAGTCTTGCGGAGGGCGAACGTCGGTCGTCATCGGGAGGTCTTTCTGGGCGGCTCTGCCCTGCGTCGTGCGGCGTGCGTCGACGACAGGGAAGAAAGGCCCTCGGAAACGCGCGGTTACTCTAGTTCCGGAGCGCGTTTGGAGCAAGCCAAAAGACCGTTTATTTCTTCAACATTTCAAGCATTTAGAACATTCGTTCGAGGGTCGTTCAGGAGGCGCTCGTCCACGTCCCATTTCGGGCGCCGGCGCGCCCTCAACCCACCGACTCGAGCACCCCGCGATCGATGCGGAAGTCCGTCCGCGCGCTGCGATCGTCGCCCGTGTCGATGAGCTCGGCGCGCGTCGTCGTCAGGAACACTTGGCCGCGTTGTTCGCGCAGGAACGCGAAGAGCGCCGCCGTCCGCGCGCGATCGAGCTCGCTCGAGACGTCGTCGAGGAGGAGGATGGGGCGCACGTCGCGGGCCTGTCCGATGACGGAGATTTCGGCCGATTTGAGCGAGAGCGTGACCGCGCGGTGCTGGCCTTGGGACGCGAAGCCCCGCACGGGACGGAACTCCGACGACGGGCGGCCGCGCGCTCCGATGGCGAGGGCGAGCTCGTCGCGGTGCGGGCCGAGGCACGCGCTGCCGCGTCGGAGATCGGCGGGACGGCTCCTCTCGAGCGCCGCGAAGAACGACGCCTCGTCGCGCGGCGCGCTCGGCTCGTACGACGCCGACAGCTCGAGATCGGGCGCGGCAATGCGCTCGAACGCGACGCGCGCGTGGTTCGCGAGCAAGTCCGCCGCCGCGGCGCGGTGCTGCATGACGGACAGGCCGTGGCGGACGACGAGCGCCTCCCAATCGGACAGCTCGCCCGCGGAAATCCCGCGCGTTTCGAGGGTCTTTTGGCGCGATTTGAGGGCCTTCGTGTAGGCGTCGAGATCGGCCATCGACGACGGCGTCAGGTAGAGCGCCGTGCGATCGAGCAGGCGCCGTCGCTCCGCGCTCGGCCCCATCGTCAGCGCGATCTCGCCCGGGTGGAAGACGACGGCCGGCGTCTTCACGGCGAACTGGGCGAGGGAAGGGGGGCGCTTGTCGTCGATCTTCACGAGGCGCGCGCCGGTCTTGAGGACGACCGACTGGAGGCGGACTTGCTCGTCCTCGACGACGCGGGCCCGGACGAACGCGGCGCGCTCCACGGGACGGGCCGAGGGATCGGCTGGGTCCGCCGCATCGTTTGCGTCGGTCACGCCGGTCGTGCCGCTCGCGTCATTCGTGCCCACGAGCTCCGAGAGCTTCGACGTGCGGAAGCTCTTCGACGTCGCGACGACGTACAAGGCCTCGAGCAGGTTCGTCTTGCCCTGGCCATTGTTGCCCGAGACGACGTTGAACCTCGGGCCGAACGCGACGTCCACGCGCGCGAGGTTGCGGAACCCACGGACCGACAGCGCGGCGATGGAGAGGGGTCGCACGGGTCGATTCGGCGCCCGGCGCGCTCAGATGCGCATCGGCATGATGACGGCGAGGAACTGCTTGTCCCCGTTCGCCGACGCACCCGCCGGCCGGAGGACCGCGGGATCGAGCTCGCCCGACAAGCAGAGCTCGACCTCTTCTTCGGAGATCGCGCCGAGCACGTCGAGGAAGTACTTCGCGTTGAAGCCGATGCTGAGGTTCGGGCCCGCGTAGTCGACGGGGATCTCGTCGGAGCCGTCGCCGCTCTCGGGCGACTCGCTCGAGATGAGCATCGAGCCCTTCGTCACGGAGAGCTTCACGCCGCCGGTGCGCTCGCTCGCGGCCACGGCCACGGCCTTGAGGGCGTCGGCGAACGCGACGCGGGGCGCGCGGACGATCTTGTCGGCCGACTTCGGGATGACCTGCGCGTACGACGGGAACTGCGCGTCGACGAGCTTCACGCTGAACGAGAGGCCGCCGCCCTGGAAGAAGGCGCTCGAGCCGCTCTGCGTGATGACGAGCTCCTTCTTTTTCTCGCCCTTTTCGCCGGACGAAGGCTCCGCGAGCATCTCGTCGCAGATGCGGCGCAGCTCCTGGATGGCCTTGAGCGGGATGAGCATCGACTCGGAGGCCTGCTTTCCAGGCACCTTCACGTCGATCTTCGAGAGACGGTGCGCGTCCGTCGTGACCATGCGGACGACGTCGCCTTCCCACTCGAGCTGCGCGGAGTTGAGGTGCGCACGCGTCTCGTCGGTCGAGATCGAGAAGTGCGTTTTGTGGATCAGCTCCGCGAGGACGTCGACGCCGAGCGTGAGCGACGGCGCGTCTTCGGCCGGCTGGGGGAGGAGCGGGAAGTCGCTGCCCGGCATGCCGCGGAGCGTGTAGCGGCGCGCGCTGCCCTGCGCCTTGAGCGTCGTCGTCGCGTTGTCTTGCGTCGCGATGACGATCGGGCCTTCGGGCATCATCTTGACGCGCTCGGCGAGATCCTTGGCCGACACGGCCACGCTCCCTGGCTTCTTGACGGTCGCCGGCACCCGCCCGTTGAGCGACAGGTAAAGGTCCGTGGCCGCGAGGCGAACGGCGTCGTCTTCCGCGGCCAGGAGCACGTTCGAGAGGACCGGCATCGTGCTCTTGCGCTCGGCGACACCCTGCATGCGCTGAACAATCTTGAGCAAATCCTTCTTGGCGACCGTGAGCTCCATGTCTTTCCCGTTCGGACGTTCACGCACTTCCGACGACCTTGGACCTCGTCGTCACCGAAGGCGTTCGTTGCCCACCCCGGACGTGCCTGGATTCTTTCTCGGGGTCAAGAGTTACAGGGCGGATTTCGCGAGCAAATCGGGTGGAGCGGGCGGGGCGCCCGAACGGGGCCTTCAGCCTGGCTCGAGCTTCGCGAGGCTCTCGATCCAGAGAACTTAAATAAATATAGGTCGTCGTATTAGGGCCTGTGAATTCTGGGGAAAATTCGGATTCCTTCGGGATTCTCGAGAGCTGCGGCACGGGACGCGGAGGACAACCGCGCGGAGAAGTTCTTGCCGCATGGTGGACGACCCTGTCTCACCTTTCGTCCGCAGGTAGACCACCGCCTCATCCCCAGGCTTTGACGGCACGTTGTCCACATGGGTTCGAGGGGGGCGGGGGAGGGGGGCCGCGGCCCGGCGACGCTCAGATCCTCATGACCGCGACGTTCGGGAAAACGTCGTTCAAGCGGAGAAGATCGTCGAGATCGGAGGTGTAGACCACGTCGCCCTGCACGGAAGCGGCGGCCATGACGAGCGCATCGCCGAGCGTCGCCCCGACCATGCCCATCGCCATTCCCGCCAGCTTCGAGATGTGGATGTCCGCGGACTCGAATCGAAACGCCCGAAGGATCTTCGTTCGTTCCTTCTCTCGCTTTCCGGATCGCCACCATTCCGCGACGGCGACCGCCGGGGCGATCAGCTCGTCACCGTCGTCGGCGGCGAGACGCAGCAACTCCAGCGCCGTCCTCCGGCGGCGTTCCAGGGCGATGAAGGCCCCCGTGTCGAAGACGATGCGCACGTTCAGGCGGCTCGCGTCTTGCGTTCCCAACTCGCGCGAAGCTCCCGCTTTCGCTTGTTGGACAGCGGAGGAAGATCTTGCACGAGCTCTTCGAGCGCCGCGCGCCGCTCTTCGGCTTCGAGCTCCCTCTCGAGGCCTCGCATGAACATCGCGGAGAGGGAGAGCCCGTCGCGCTTGGCGATGCGCTTGGCTGCGGCGAGCTGCTCCTTCCCGACGGAGATGCTGATTTTCTTCGCCTGCACCATTCCTTCAGCCTAGCACCGTCGGTAAAAATTCCTACCGAGGGGGCCTCGCGGAGGAGCCCGGGCTCAGACGGGGGGCGTCGTCGGTGAAGCCGCTTTTCGAGGCGCTTTCTTCGCGGGGGATTCGTCCGCGAAGGTCTTCGCGATGCGGTCGATGCATTCGCGTCGCGCGCGCTCGTAGGTCTTCGGGCCGACGTCGCCCCGCGCGTGGGCGTCTTCGAGCTCGGCGAGCTCGTCCAGCAGGCGCTTTCGGTCGAGTTTCGGCGAGCGAGCCTTCGGCTTTCGCGCGCCGAGCACGAGGCCGACGGTGACCCCACACGCGGCGAGCAACGTCGCGACGAGCTTCCCCGGCCCCTCCGTCGGAAGGCCCGTCAGCGCGACCTTGAGGGTCGTCAGCGGGGGATCTTCCCGACGGAGTTGCCGCTCGGTGACGAGCGCGCGCTGCCCCATGCCGTCCGTCGTGCCGCGCGCTTGGGGGAAGTTCTCCACCTCGAGCTGCATGTTCTTCGCCGACGGCGCCATGACGCGGACCGCGGCGAGGTGCGGCGGCAGCCCGACGTCGAACGCGACCTTCGCGCTTCCGTCGTAGGGGAGTTGCCAGCGGTACGAGAGCTCGTGTTCCCCAGGTGTGAACGTGCCGCGCAGTTTCGCGCCTTTTTTCCCGTCCGCGTCGACCGCGTCGAGGCCCACGTCGGTCATGCCTTGTTGGGCGGTGAAGGCCTTGAACTCCGGCGGCAACGGCAGGACGACCTGGTCCGGCACCCACGCGACCGGGCTGAAGTTGTAGATCTTCAGGATCTGCTGGATCTGAATCAGGTCGTCCTTCAGCTCCGCGTAGAGGAGGAATTGGCTCACGACGTACGGCGGGAGCTCGCGCGTCACCGGGTAGGCGTGGACCATCGCGCGCACGCCGCTCTTCGGCGTGAGTTGGAACGGCGGGGCGGAGAACGTCGCGCCGTCGCGCAGGATCATGGCCCGGTAGGCGATGCCGCTTCCGAGCTCGAGGTGGTCGAACGTCGCGATGCCCGACGCGTCGGCGGTCGCGACGACGCGCTTGCGGCTCTCGCCTTGCGCGACCGTGTTGTGGAGGATGCCGAGCGTCACTTCCGCCTTCGGCAGCGGGGTGCCGGAGGGATCGACCGCGTGGACGAGGATGGTGCCGACGGGGATGCTGGGATCCTCGTTCGCCATGTCTTGAGGGAGCGGCGCGGCGTGCGGATCGGTGGCCGGGTCGCCTTCTTCGTGCGCGTGCCGGTCGGGCGGCGGGCTGGTGGGCGGCGGGGCCTCGGCGAGCGACGGTGCCGACGACGCGACGATGCCGAAGGCGAGGAGCGTCGAGGCGAGCAAGACTCGGAGCTTCATGGCGATGTCGCTCCCTCGTCGGACGAAGGGACCGAGGAGCGAGGATCGAGGTTCGCGCCGCAGCCCTTGCAGAACTTCGCGTCGGGCTCGTTCGAGGCTTGGCACGACGCGCAGGTGATGCGGGACGTCTGCGGTGCATCGTCGTCCGCTTCGCGCGTATCGATCGCGTCTTTTTCGGCCTTTTTTGTGGATTTTCCCGCGTGGGCCAGGTGGAGGCGAGCGGCTTCTTCGGCCTTCTCTCGGTACGGAGCGAGCGCGTCGTCCATCGCCCGGAGCACGGTCTTGAGCTCGTCGCGGTATGTCTGCGAGAGCTGCGCGTAGTCGTCGTCTTCGAGGCGGCCGAGCGCGTGTTCGTTGTCGAGATCCTTGAGCGCGCGCACGAGCATCTTCTTGCGCGCCGAGAAGGCATCGCCCCGCGATGCAGGCTCCGCGGACGCGGCGGACGCGAACCGCGCGGGCAACTCGACTTCCCCGCTGAGCACGCGAAGGCTCGCCCAGAAGAGCGCGATGACGCCGAGGAGCGTCCCGCCGGCGAGGAGGAGGATCGCGAGCGACACGCCGCCGAAGACGCCCCCGATCGTCGCGGCGACGACGGTGACGACCGGCAAACCTCGCGAGAGCGCCCGCGCGAGGACGCGCTCGTCCAAATCTTGGCGCGTCCGCGGCCGTGCGACGCGCCCTTTCGGGCTTGCTTCAGTCATCGAGATCCCTGAGCTCGTCGTCGATGCGGTCGTCGTAGCCGTCGCGCGTCTTCGAGGTGTCGTTCGACGCCGTCGCGTCTGCGTTCGTCCCGGCCGTGTCGGCGTTCGCGCGCCACTTCTTCAGCGCGATCGACAGGCCGATGCCGGTGCCCACGAGCGCGAGGACCGGGACGGCGTAGATCGCGCGCATGGCGCCTTTGTTCGGCGGGATCGCGAGGGCGCTCGTGCCGAACTCGTCGGTGTAGTCGGCGATGATTTGCTCGGGTGTGTCGCCGTGGGCGAGCCGCATGCGGAGGCGCTCGCGGGTGGCGTCGGCGGCCCCGCACGCGCACGACGAGAGGAGCTCGCGCGGGCACGTCCCACACATGCAGCGGAGCTGGCTGAAGACCTGCCGTTCGTTGAAGTCTTCGATTTGGACGGTGCCAGCGTGCTGGCTGGCCGTGGGTTGCGCGAACGCGGACACGGGCAGGAGCGCGAGGACGACGCCGAGGGTCGTGCTCGCGGCGACCGCGCCGGCGCCACGCGCGACCCTCCACACGCGCGATTCGCTCGGCTCGAGCTCGGGCCACATGCAGACGAAGCTGCCGAAGATGAGGACGAGGGCGCCGAACCAGATCCAGCCGACGAGCGGGTTGAGGTGGATCTGGAGCGACGCGACCTTCGTGTTCGGATCGATGCTGCCGACGACGAGGTAGAGATCGTCGCGGATGGAGTGGAGCATCGAGACTTCCGTGGTGGGGGAGTCGGGCGATTTCTTGTAGATGAACTTCGCTGGCGAGAGCTTGCCGAGCTCCTTTTCGCCTTCGAGGACGCGGACGTCGGCGAAGATCATGCGCTTGGCGTTGTCGACCTCCATGCGCGGGCCGACGTAGGAGAGCGTGAGGCGCTCGACGGCGTAGGTCTGGCCGGGCGCGAGCGAGACCTCGCGGTCCACGTTCCACGACTTGCCGGTGAAGCCGATGAACATGAGCACGATGCCGAAGTGCACCACGTAGCCGCCGTAGCGACGTCGGCCGGCCGGCGGGAGCGAGACGATCCACGCGGGGAACGCGAAGACGGCGGCGGCGACGCGCAGGGCGGGCGCGTCGAAGCGGCCGAGGAACGAGCGGTTCTTCTCGGGGCCGCGGGACTGCGCGCCGAAGAGGATGGCGAACTCCTGGAGGATGACCGCCATGTTGAAGACGGCGAGCGAGAATCCCAGGAGGGGGGCGTACGCGTTGAAGGCTTGGAACGCCTTGCCCATGATGCCGTCGTAGAGCGGCGGGCTCCACACGACGGCGGGGAAGCCGAGCGCCTTGCCGAAGACGGCGTGGACGATCGCGGCGACCAAGCCTGCGCAGGTCGGCACGAAAAAGGCGCGTTTCAGCGCGGATTTGCTCGTTTTCTTCCAGCCGAAGAGCGTGCCCGTGCCCATGAGGAAGAAGACGAGGAGGCCGAGCGGCTGGAGCCACGCGTTGAAGTGCGGCGGGCCGACGGTGACCTTCTCCTTGAAGAGCGCCTCGGTCACCATCGGGAACGTCGTGCCGACGAGCACGAAGAACATGACGCCGAGCAGGCCGTAGTTGTTGAGGAGGAAGGTGAACTCGCGCGACAGGAGCGACTCGAAGCGTGGGCGCTCGGTCTTGAGCGAGAGGCCGCGGGTCATGCGCCGGAAGACGAGCTCGATGGCGGCGTAGACCGCGGCGCCCGCGAGCCCCGCGAAGACGACGACGTGGACGAGCGTGCGCTTCGTTTGCTCGGCGGCGAGCTCGTCGCCCGTGAGCTTGCCATCGGCGACGGTCGCCGGAGCCACGCCTTGCGCGATGAGCCACGCGGCGACGAGCGAGAGCACCGTGACCCATCCGGTGACGATGGCCGCGCGGCGGAGGCGCTTGGTCGGGGTGAGGTCGCGGAGCTCCGGCCAGCGATAGAGGACGAGCGTGAAGCAGAACGCCGCGACGAGCGCGAGGAAGTAGAGGAAATAATCGCCGATCGATGACTGCGCGAACGAGTGGACGCTCGCGATGACGCCGGAACGCGTGAGGAACGTGCCGAAGATCGTCATGAAGAACGTCAGGCACATGAGGAAGACGTTCCAGACTTTGAACATGCCGCGACGCTCCTGGATCATCACGGAGTGCGCGAACGCGGCGATGGAGAAGAGCGGCATGATCGCGGCGTTTTCGACCGGATCCCACGCCCAGTAGCCTCCCCAGCCGAGCTCCTCGTACGCCCAGAGCATGCCGAGCGTGTTGCCGATCGCGAGGAACATCAGCGCGAAGAGCATGAACTTGCGGCTCGCCTGGATCCACTCGGCGTCGAGGCGTCCGGTGACGAGCGCGGCGATGCAGAACGCGAACGGGATCGAGCACCCGACGAAGCCCGTGTAGAGGCTCGGCGGGTGGATGATCATGTAGAAATTCTGCAAGAGTGGGTTGAGGCCTTCGCCGTCCGCGCGCGCGCCGGAGATGCTCGTCGCGAACGGGTTCGCGGCGAACGCCATCAGCACGCAGAAGAAGAGGACGATGCCCATGAGCGTCGCCAAGACGTACGGCTGGAGCTCGAGGTATTTCGCTTCGAGCTGCCACACGCACACGCCGATGTAGACGCTGAGCAAGAAGAGCCACCAGAGGAGCGAGCCGTCTTGCCCGCCCCAGAGGGCCGTCAGGAGGTACGCCGTCGGCATGCTCCGGTCGGAGTAGTGCGCGACGTAGCGGAGCCGGAAATCGTGGCTCACGAAGGCGTACGCGAGGCAGAGGACCGAGGCGCCGATGAGCGCCACCGTGCCGTAGGCGCCGAAGCGGGCGGCCTGGAGCGTCTTGAGGCGGCCGGTCGCACCCGCGGAGAGCGACACCGCGAACGTGTAACTTGCAGCGATCATCGTCGCGAGGAGCAAGAGGAAGCCGAACGATGGGAAGTCGCTGGCCACGA
Organism: Labilithrix sp.; assembly: GCA_044226145.1. GTDB lineage: Bacteria > Myxococcota_A > Polyangia > Polyangiales > Polyangiaceae > Labilithrix. The sequence continues at coordinate 24,270 of JBGAHN010000030.1, forward strand.
GCTTGGCGAAGACGACGCTGAGAGAAGACATGGAGGCTTTCGATCTGCCGCGGAGCTCCGGGAAAGGAGCCGTTCGGGCGAACGGCGCAGCCGGCGAAGTCTAGAACATCCGGGGGCGGGGTCGAGCGTTGCGATTCGCGCAAGATTTTCCGCGCGATGACGCGGACGCGGAGACCGCCCGCCGCGGAACCTCTGCCCGCTGTCGAATCCTGCCCGTCGCCGAACTCCGTCTGCCGACGAAACTCAGCCGCGGACGAGCGGCGCGAGGCGTTCCAAGCCTTCTTCGAACCGATCGCGCGGGAGGGACGCCCAGGAGAGGCGGAAGCCGTTCGGCGCGCCGAAGAAGGTGCCAGGCCCGACGAGGACGCTCTTTTCGAGCGCGAAACGCTCGATGTCCGCGAGCCGATCGCGCGGGCCGTCGAGCGTGACGAAGCCGAAGAGGCCCGACGACGGCGCGCTCCACGAGGCGTTCGGGAACTGGGCGAGCCATTGGGCGGCGAGCTCGCGCTTCCCGTCGAAGAAGCCCTTCGCGCGTTTCGCGAACACGCCCACGTTCGCGAGGAGCGTGGCGCTCAGGCTCGCGTACGAGAGCGGCAGGTGGCCGAACGTCGCGACGCTCGCCGCGGTCGCGCGCTCGACGACGTCGGCGGGGCCGGTGACCCAACCGACGCGGTGCGCGCCGAGCCCGTAGCACTTGGTGAGGCTCCCGACCGTGACGACGTTCGGAGCGAGCTTTCGGGCGCTCGCGCGGAACACGCCGTCTTCGGGGAGATCGTCGAATGGCGCGTAGACCTCGTTGACGAGGAGGTGGGCACCGCGGGCCTCGGCGACGAGCGCGAGCTCGCGGAGGGTGGCGTCGCTCGTGCGGACGCCGGTGGGGTTGTGGAGGTTCGTGACGACGATGGCGCGGGTCTTGGGCGTGACGCTCGCGGCGACGCGCTCGGGGACCACGGCGTAGCCCTCGTCGGCGCGGCGGGAGAACGAGCGGACGACGGCGCCGAGACCTTCGGCTGCGCGCACGAGGGGCTCGTAGACGGGGTGCTCGAGGAGGATCTCGTCGCCCGGCGAGAGCAGCGCCGCGTAGGCGAGGAAGAAGGCCTGGGACGCGCCGAGCGCGGGGCAGATCTCGACCTCCGGGACATCGTTGTAGAATGCAAGCGATGGGCGCAGGCGCTCGTAAGCTGTGACGTCTTCGAGCGGGGGGAGCGCGAGGCCGACCTCGGCGAACGTCGCCGGTGGGATGCCGCTCGACGCGAGGTCGAACTCGGCCTTGCCGTAGAAGCGCCGAGCCCAGTCGAGGTAGCGGGTGGGGGCGAACATCGTCGGCGCCTCAGTTCGGCGCGCGCGTCGCGCGGAACGTGGCTTCGCGGACGACGGCGGCGTTCCACTCCGACAGCTTCATCGTTCCTTGGACGACGTCGCCTTCGCGCGTCCCGACGAGCGTTCCGGTGAGCCCCTCGTCGGAGGCGTCTTTGCGGGCGATCTGCGCGGTGACGCGATCGCCTTCGCGCGCGCCTTCGAAGACCGCGTCGCCGAGCGGACCGCCGTCGCTCACGCCGGAAATGCGGCCGGAGGGGTCGATCGCGAGCGTGAGCTTTCCTTCGCCGAGGTGCTTCGTCTCGTCGTTCTTGAACTTGACCGATTTGAACTCCGGATCGTCCGGCACGTACATCTTGCCGACCGTCACGGTGTAGGTGCCTGCGAACGTCGCGGCGCTCTCTCGCGGGGCGTCTTTTGCTGCCGCGGGCTCTCCGGCCTTCGCGGGGGCCGTGGCCGCGGTGCTCTCGGTCGAGTTCTCGGCGTTCGCGACCGGCGAGGCTTGTCCTGGATCTTTCTTCGAGCACGCGACGATCGCGAGCGCGGCGATCGCGAGGCCCATGGTCGTAGAGAAATTCAACGGCTTACCCCTCGAACGGAAAGGATGCGCACGGCGTAGTCGCCGTCGACTTGCACGAGCTCGCCGGTGGCGACCTCGACGCCGCCGACGCGCAGGATGGCCGGCGCGCCGATCTTCCGGCGGAGCGGGACGACGTCGCCTTCGTCGATGTCCGCCCATTCGCGCGCCGAGAGCTCGACGGCACCGAGCTCGACGCGCACCACGACCGGCGCGTCTTCGAGCACGTCTTCGAGGGTCGTTTTCGGATCTTCGGGCATGGCGAAGGGGGCGAGGGAAGAGAGCGTGCCGGTTCCGCCGGGTCGCGTGCTCGGAATGGTCCCCGAGTCCCACGGACGAGCGACGATGCGTTTTCGTACCACGAGCCGGCCGTCTTCGGCGAGATCCGCGGCGATGCCCGCCTCGGTGCGGGACGGCGCGAGCACGACCGGGCCCGAGAGGGTGCCGTCGGTCGCGACGCGAAGCGGCGAAGGAGGAAGGACGAGCGCGTCGCCGGGCGCGAGCGCGTGGACGTCGGCGCGCGTCGCCTCCACGCTCGCGATCACGAGGGGCAACGCGATCGGCAACTCCCCGAGGCGGGCGAGGTCTTCCTTGCGGAACGGGCCTGCGCCGATGCGCCGCGCGGTCGACGCCGGGATTGAGAGGCTCGCGGCGAAGGCGTCGCCGTCGACCGTCACCGTCGCGTGCGCGGTCGCGAGGTTCGTGGGGCCGTGGAGGTTCTCCAGATCGCGTTCGAGCGCCGCGGCAGGCCCCGCCGCGACGACGCGGAGCGCGATCGGCGAGCCGCGACGGAGGGCCGCGAGGACGACCGCTGCCGACGCGCCGGCGAGCTCGGGCCCGGGTGGCTTCGTCGGATCCGTGATGCGTGGAGGGCGCTGCCGGAGGGCCTTGGCCGTGAGCGCCGCGGCGAGGGCGCCGTCGAGGACGATCAAGAGCGGTCGGGTGATCGCCGACGCGTCGGCGAACGAGAGCAAGACGCCCACCGCATCGGATGATGCTCGTCCGACGCCTGCGTGCACGCGGCCGCGGCGGAGGTGAACGCGGCCGTCGACGAGCTCACCGAGCGCGGCGGCCACGTCGGTGAGCGATGCGGAGGCTCGTGCGAGTGCGCGCAACGTCCCCATGGCCTCGACGTCGTGCCGGGAGACGGCGTCGAGCGACGACCACGGGAAAGGATGAACGACGACGCCCATGGAGGACCGCGATCAGCGCCCGAGCGCGATCTCGCTCTCGAGGAGCTCGGTGGCTTCGCGCGTGAAGGCGACGAAGCGTGCGTAGTCGGCGCCGGGCTGCACGCGGCCCGCGGGCACGTCGACGACGCGCGAGAGCACGACGGAGTGCCCGGCCACCGCGTCGTCGACGGTCACGGATCGGTCGGCGTCCGTCTTCTTGCCGTGGGGGAGCTGCGCCGGGAGCTCGACGTCGTTCGGGACGGCGATCTCGAAGCGCACCTCGACGTGCGACGGCGCCGCGATGAGGAGCGGCGTTTGCCGTTCCGCGAGCGACGCGATCTGCTCGAGCTTCACCTGGAAAATCGGGCGGAGGATCAGCTTCGAGCCGCTCGTCCGCGCGAGCTGCGAGGTCGACGCGTTCATGCGCAGCACGAGCGGCGCCGCGAGGTTCTCGGCGTTCTCGACCGTGAGATCGTGCAGCGTCGCGCCCGGAATGTTGGCCGCGAGGATCTGCGTCTCCACGATCTCGCGCCGTCGACCCTGCGGGATCCGGTCGAACACCTCGCGGAGGCGAATGCCCATGCGGCCCGAGTAGCTCTGCACGAGCTCGAGCTTCGCCGAACCGTCGCGCGCGAGGATCGCCTTGCCCTCGAGCCGGACGCCGTCGGCTTCGCCCTGCGTCGGCGTCGTCTCGCGCGGGGTGCCCTGGACGAGGCGGATCGCCGGCTCGTTCCGCAGGCTCGGCGGGACGTAGCCGAAGGGCGCGAACTTGTCGTCGACCGAGAGCCAGCGCGCGCCGGCGTTCGTCGCGACGCGCGTGAGCAGGTTGTTGAAGCTCTCGATCTCGCTCATCTTGCTCTTCGGGGGCATCGCGATGCTGCTCTTCACGAGCCCGAGCTCGACCGGGATCCCCACGAGGCGGAGCAAGTACGAGAACGCGCTCTGGCGCGATCCCGAGCGGCCCGTGATGGCGCGTCGCCCGTCGTTCTCGTTGCCGTCTTGCAGCTCGTCCGCCAAAAAGGTGTAGAGTGCACGCGCTCGTTCGTCGGTCTTCGCGGCCGGGATGCCCGACACGATGTTCTCGGCGATCACGCGCAGGCGCGGGTCGAGCGGCGTCTCGGGGCTCGCGGCGTCGACGTAGCGGTCGAGCACGCCTTCGAGCGACAGCCCCCAGCCGATGCGGACGCTCGGCAAGAACTCGCGCGGATCGGTGCTGTCGGGCTCTTCGGGCGCCGGCGGGCTCTCGTCGACGCGCCATCGCCGCTCGACGAGCATGCCGTGAGGCGTGACCTTCGGCGGCGGGACCTGGCCGACGGTCTCGATCTGCAGCTCCTTGTCCTTCGGCGTCAGGACGACGAACTCGCTCCGCCAATAGCCCTTGTCCGCCTCGCGGAAGAACCAGTGCGGACCGCGGTAACGGAGCCCCTTGTTGCCGTCGCCCGAGGTACTCGTGATGTGCTCGATCTCGACGTAATCGCCGACCTCGAGGTGCGGCATCGTGAGGGTCGGCTTGCCTTCGACCGGCTCGGGCTCGAGGATCGATCCGTCCGGCTTGATCACGCGGAGCCGCAGGACGAGGCCTTCGGGGACCGCCTGCTCCGACTCTTTGCCCACCGCCTCTTGCGACTGCATGCGGAGGATCTCGTGCTCGAGCATCTCGCTCGATCCGTCGGGGTGCACCCACGTCGCCGCGTAGTCGAGCACGCGAGCGGCGTTGCCCTCCATGTGCTTGCCGCGCTTCTCCCAGGCCTTGAACTCTTCGATCACCTTGCGGCCGTCGACGCGGTACGGCTCGAGCGCGCTCGCGCCCTCGATGAGCTCGATGGCGTCGCGGATGGCGTCGCCCTTCGAGCCGGCCTGGAGCGCCTCGGCGAGCGCGCGGCGGAGCGCGGCGGAATCGCCCGTCGCGTACGCGTGGTCCGCGATGCGGAGGCGCGTCGTGGCGTCGGCGGGGTTTTTGGCGAGCGCCTTTTCGAGCTGCTTGGCGGCGGCGCTGGGATCGCCCGAGCGCATGAGCAGATCGGCGATGCGCTCGGCGACGTCTTTGCGATCGGGGCGGCGCTTCTCGAGCCGCTTCAGCTCGGCGATCGCGGCTTCCCAGTCCTGGCGCGCGATCGCGCGGTCGAGATCGATCTCGCTGTCCGGATCGAGGGCCTTGAGCTTCTTCGCGACGGCGTCCGCTTCGGCGACCGAGCCGTCGTCGTCGAGCGCGCCCGCGTAGAGGCGGAGGACGTCGCGGTTGTCCGGAAAGCGCGCGGCGAGATCTTCGATCGTCCGCATGCGCTCGGCGCGCCACCCGAGCCGCCCGTAGAGGCGCGCGAGCTGCGCGGTGACGTCGGCGACGTCCGGGGTGTCCTTCGCGAGCTGCTTCAGGGCGTCGACGCCCTCGACGAGCCCGCGCTGCTCGGCGTCGTCGAGCAGGAGCCACGCGCGCGTGTACCAGATCCCCGGATCGGCCGCGGCGGCGCGCGTGTAGAGCTGCTTTTCGTTCGTGCGACGGACCTGCTCGGGGAAGGCGACGTCGCTGCCCGCGTAGCCCGCGCCCATCGCGAGCATGAGCGGCGCGGCGTCCTTCGGAGTCAGCAGCGGCGTGAGCATCGCGGACGCGACGTCGTCGAGCCCGTCGATGTGCGCGGCGTGCGCGACGAGCGCGGCGAGGAGCGGCGTGGCCGTCGCGTGCTTGCCGTCGTACCGCTTGCCGAGATCCGCGACGTACCCGGCGATGGGGTTGGGATCCTCGAGCCGCGACGGCGCATCGAGGCCGTAGGGCTTCGACGCGTCGGTGTCCGTCACGATCTTCGCGGCCGTCCCGTCGAGGTTCAAGAGGCGGATCGACGCGCTGCTGTCGACGATGCGCGCGACCAGCCGGTGCCGTCCTTTCGGGACGTGCACGGCCGCGCCGTAGCGCTGCCAGATCCCCCACGCGCGCAGATCGCGCTCGGCGACGAGGAGATCGTCGACCCACACGGCGACCGATCCTTGGACCGCGACGAGCAGATCGCGCTCCGTCGACGTGTCGAAGAACGTTTCGATGTAGAATACACCGTCCTCGACGGCCTCTTTGCTCGTCGTCAGGCACCGGTGGCGCTCCGTCTTGAGGACGCGCGGGACGGTGCCGCGATCGGGCGTCTCGCGCCACGCCGGGGGCCACGGCGCGCGCTCGGCCGGGAAGCTCTTGCGCCGCTCCGGCGCGGTCCCTCGACCGAACGGCCCCGCGATCCGCGCCGCGCGCACGCAGCCCATGCGCTCGGTCACGAGCTTGTCGTAGGCGTCGCCCGTCACCGTCGCCTCGTCGAACGCCTCGGCGGCGGCCCACTCGTGGAGCTCCGCGAGCGCGCGCCAGCCGACGTTGCCGGGCGCCTCGAGCAGCGGCGCGATCGACGCCTTCGACGTCTCCCACAGCTTCGTCACGTTCCCGCGGAGCGCGACGAGGCGGTTGGCGGCCACCCATGCGACGAGCGGCGCGGACGGATCGTCGCTCGATTTCGCGGCCACGAGCACCGCGACGTACGCGCGCGCGGCCTCCTTCGGGCGACCGTGCGCGGCGTCGTAGAGGCCCGCCCCGAGCCCGCCGTAGAGGCCGAGCTCCTTGGCGTTCGCGAGCTCGTCCCGCGCTTCCTTGGCGCCCTTCGCGGTGCCGCCCGGCGCGAGCATCTCGTCGAGGAGCCACCGGCCGACCTTCTCGCCGTCCTTCGAACCTCGCCCGCTCGAGCGGAGCTCGTCGAGCGAGACGGGGTGAGCGGCGGGGGGAACGGAGCCTCCGCACGCGGCGGAGGCCAGCGCGAGGGCGAACGTCCAACGACGCGCCTTCGACGACGCGGAGCGAATGCGATGCCAGGTCTTCACTTTGCCACCGTGTAAGCGAGGGACTGCCCGAGCGCGCGATCGATCTGCTCGCAGAAGGTCCGGAACGCGGGGTATTCCGCGGTCGAAATGCGGGATTTGGTGATCGCGACGGTGGACTTCACGCGCACCGTCTCGTCGCCGGTCGTCTCCACGTCGACCGTGAAGCTCCCGAACGGCGACGTCCCGGACGCCTTCTTCGGCGCCGCGACGATCTTCGCGCCGTGCGGCAAGCGCACGACGGTCTCGGTCTCGCGCGTCGACAGCGCCGCGATGCGCACGTCCGAGCGCCGCCGCGACAAGGGCGCCCACGACGCTACCGCGAACTCCTTCGCGCCCACCGGCACGCGCCACGTGCCGCCGTCCTTGCGCGCGAAGCTCGCGGCCTTGCCCTTCGCGGCGATCGCCACGCGCGCCTCGACGTCGTCGAGATCGCCGGTCGTCACCTCGGAGACCTCGAGGCCCTGCATGTCCGACGCGAGGTCTTCCTGCACGCGTTGCCGCTGCGTCGTCTTCGCGTGGTAGCGCTGCCGCCACGCCCCCGCCGGCGCGCCGGACACGCTCAAGTCCACGGAGACCTGCGCGTCGCCGCTGCCGCCGATCGTCGCCTCCACGCGCTTGGCGATGACGCTCTCGCTCGCGGGCGGCACAGGGAGGTGGACGAGCTTCGGCTTGCCTTCGTTGACCTGGAGGGCGAGCGAGCCGCGGTCCATCGACGGGAGCTCCGTCGAGCCGGTCCACTCCGCCGTCCCGTCGAGGTAGAGATCCTGCGAGGGGACGTACGCGATGGCGTGGTCGAACGGCGCGAGGCTCGCCGGCGCCGTCTCGAAGTCGCCGCGCAGGCCCGTGCGGACGATGACGATCGTGGCCGGGATCCCGAGCTCCTTGAGCATCGTGACGATGAGCGTCGCCTTGTCTTTGCAGTCGCCGAACCCGCGCGCGAAGATCTGCGCGCACCGGTACGGCTTGAACCCGTGGATGCCGAACTCGAGCGCCACGTACCGCGTTTTTTGTACGACAAAGTCATACACGGCGCGGATCTTCGCCTTCTCGTCGGTCAGCCCCTTGGTGATCTCGGCGACGCGCTTGCGCACCTCGTCGTCGGCCGTGAACTGGTCTTTGACGAGGCCCCAATACCAGCGCCCCATGTCGTCCCAGCTCTTGTACGTCGAGACGTGGACGTGACCGAGCGTCTCGCCGAGCGGCGGCGACAGCGGCTCGGGATCGAGCGGCGGCACGTTCTCGGCGACGAAGCGGAAGATCTTCTCGTCGCCCTTCTCGACGACGTTCTTCGCGAGCCCCGGCACCTTCGGCTCGTTGAAATAGAACGTGCGCGACTTCGGCGTGATGAGGACGTACTCGGAGTGCCCGATCGACTCGGTCGACTGCATGTAGACGACCTCGCCGAAGTAGTCGGCGAACGCGTTGCGCGGCGCGATGTCTTCGACGCGGTAGAGCAGCTCGACGACGTCGCCCGGGTTCAAACGTGGAAAGTGCACGTAAAACGAGCGCGCGCTCGTGTACATCGCCATGCTCGGATCGTCGGCGTCGCCTTCGCCGCTCTCGATGGCCTCGTCGACGGAGCCGTTCTGCCGGTAGATGCGCGCGCCGCGGAGCTGCACCGTCTCCGTGTCGGCCTCGAACGAGAAACCGTACTCGCGGGCTTGCGCGGCGGCGGCGTCCGTCAGCGGCTGGAACACGATCTGGTGGAAGCGGCTCGACAAGCCGTTCGGGAACACGGTCGTGACCTGGAGATCGACGAGCGTGCGGCGGTTCTTCCCCTGGGCCGGCGCGCCGCGCTGCGCGAGGAACTCCTTCGCGGGCCGCGCGTACGCCTCGTCCGCGCGCGGCTTCGCGGGGCCCGCGTGCGCGACGTACTCGCGGACGTCTTTGTCTTGCGGCCGGAGCTCGAGCACCTTCTTCAACAGGCGGAGCTGCTCGTCCGTCTGCCCGGCGAGCGCGTAGAGATCCGCGAGGCGCCGGAGGGACGACACGTCTTCGGGCGCGAGGTCGAGCGCCTTGCGGTACATCGCGATGCCCTTGGCGCGATCGCCGAGCGACGCGTACGTGTCGGCGGCGATCGAGAGCGCGCCCGCGCTGTCGGGGTTCGTGTCCAAGAGCCGCTCGACCCAGCGCGCGGCGGTCTTCCCGTCACGGCGCGCGACGGCGAGGTCGATGCGGTCGCTCACGACCGACGTGTCGTCGAAGCGGAGCTGCGCGTAGCGGTCCGTCAGCTCGTTCGCCTCCGTCGTGCGATCCAGCTCGCGGAGCGCGCCCGCCGTGGCGCGGAGGAGTGCGACGCTACGAGGCCGTCGATCGAGCGCGCGGTCGAGCGTGGCGAGCGCCGTCTCGCGGAGCCCCGCGGTGCTGTAGAGCTCGACGCGCGCGAGGTGCGCCGCGACGTTGTCCGGATCGATCGTGAGGACCTGGTCGAACTGCGGAATCGCGTCGCGGAAGTTCGTGCCTTCGCGCGTGTGCATGGCGCGCGCGAGAAGCACCTTGATGCGGTCGTCCGGACTCGCGCCTCGGAGGGCGATCTCCTCGGCCTTGTCGATCCAGATCGCGCGCTGGTTGCGGTTTTCGGCGAGCTCTCCGGCGAGCAACGCGCGCGGGATGGTGGGCGCCTTCTCGGCGGCACGTCGCGCCAAGTCGCGCGCCCTGTGATCCGCCGGATCGTCGGAGTTCGTGAGATCGAGCCACCGCGCGTACGCCTCGAGCGCGCGCGGATCTTCCTTCGCCACGAGGCGCTCGAACGCCGACACCGGACCGGCGGGCGTCGCGAGTGGCGTCGCTTGGGCCGGCGCCGGCGCCGTCTTCGCCGCGACGTCGGGCTTGCGGAAGCGCACCGCGGCGGCCTCTTTGGCGTGGGACGGATCGGGATCGGCTTCGAGGTTCCGATCGGGCTCGCCGTTCGCGTCGGCCAGGCGCAGCGCGAACATCGTGCCGCCGCTCTCGCCGCAGACCTTCACCGTGAGCCGGTGCCAGCCTTCGCGCATCGTGAGCGCGACGCCGAAGCGATCCGCGTCGAGATCCCGGTACTTCTCGTCCTTCGCGACGAGGGCGCCGTCGAAATAGACCTTCGACGCGCCGGCGCTGCCGAACCAGACGGAGAAGGGGCGCGGACCGTTCTTCGTGCGGGCGTCGCGAACGAAGGTCGTCGCGAAGGCGCACACGTTCTCTTGCGGCCGCACGAGCGCGCCGAGATCGACCCAGCCGAACGGAAAGACGTCGGGCGCGAGTCGGTTTTGGACCGCGCGCTCCTTGCCGTCGTACGTCCGCGTCATGCTGAGCGGCTCGCCGAGCTCCTCCTCGGGCCCGAAGGCGCGGTCGAAGCCGCCCTTTCCTTCGTTGTCGAAGGGCCCCGTCACGATCCAGCGACCGACGTACCCGAGGCTCGCGATCCGTTTGCGCGCGCCCGCGAGATCGCCGCGCCTCCGCTGCGCATAGCCCTCGAGCAACCCCGCGTAGGCACGGAGCGGCGCCGCCACGCGCCGATCCGCGACGAGGCTCGCGAGCGTGGCCTGGACTTCGGCGGGATCGCCCTGGTCCCATTCGGCCCAAATCTGTCGGAGAGGCACGTACCCGTACGGCACCCCGGAGCGCACCACCTCGTCGGCGAGGCGTGTGAGCGTCGGGAGCCGCGCGCCCACGTCCGCCGCGGCCCCGCCCGAGACGGCGACGGCCGCGAGCACGAGGCTCACGAAGAGGAGGAATTTCCCGAACGTCGTTCGTCGCGGGACACGGTGCTGCGGCGGTGCGGCGTGCGGTGCGGTCGACACCGGAGCGTTTTCCGCTGCGGCGCAGTCCGCGTCAAGTTCGCGGGCGCCGGCCCCGCTCGGTTACGCCCGTGTTTCCGAGCCCCGCGCGACCCCGGCATTCGCCGGCATTTTCGCCCTTGGCGCGTCCGGTCGCGCTCGCCGTGGCACGAAAATCGGACGACGCGGCAACGGCGCCCCCGAATTCCCGCTCTTTCGCGCGTGCGCGAGCCTGGTGTATCTAGTCGGACGTGTCGCTCGACGGTCGTGATCCCGAAGGTCTTCCGCTCGCCGCCGAGGCGATCGCCGCTCCTCGTACGCTGAGTGGGGCCGCGATCGTTCGTGGTCTCGTCAAGACGGTCCGCCCGCACCAATGGGTGAAGAACCTGTTCGTGATGGCGCCGATGGTCTTCCACAAGGACCTCTTCGCGACGACGACGCACGGCGATCCCTCGCTGAATCTGCGCGTGACGGGGCAGGCGCTCCTCGGGACCGCCGTCTTCTGCCTCCTCGCCGGCGCCGTCTACACCATCAACGACCTCGTCGACGTCGAGGCCGACCGCGTCCACCCGGTGAAGCGCAACCGCCCCATCGCGAGCGGGCAAGTGCCCGAGGCGTTCGCGTGGCCGTTCGCCATCTCGCTCGTCGTCGTCGCCCTCGCGGTGTCGTACTTCAAGATCAACTGGAAGTTCGCGGCGGTCGCGGCCCTCTATTTCGTCGAGAACATCGCCTACAGCTTCAAGCTGAAGAAGATCGCGTTCCTCGACGTCGGGCTCATCGCCTTCGGGTTCGTGCTCCGCGTCTTCGCCGGCGGCCTCGCGACGAGCACGCAGGTGAGCTGGTACATGCTCGCGTGCACGGCGCTCCTCGCGCTCTTCTTGGGCTTCGGCAAGCGCCGCCACGAGCTCGAGGGCGAGCACGCCGGCAAGCAGCGCTCCGCGCTCGAGGCCTACAGCAAGAAGTCGCTGACCATCGCGCTCGCGGTGACGGGCCTCGCCACGGCGGTCACCTACGTCGCCTACACGTTCGATCCGACGACGGAGGCCTTCTTCCAGAGCAACGCGCTCTGGCTCACGGCGCCGTTCACGATCTTCGGCATCGTCCGCTTCCTCTTCCTGGTGTCGGGCCGCGCGGGCCGTGGCCTGAAGGCCGAGAGCCCGACGCAAGAGATGCTCCACGACGTCCCGTTCGTCCTGAACCTCGTGCTCTGGGCGGTCGTCGTGTTCGCGATCGTCTACCGCCTGCGCCCGGCGTAACGACCCTCGCGCAGCGAGGCGTGACGTGTCGTCCGCGCTCGTCCGCGTGGATCAGTTCTTCGTCCCGGTGACCTTCACGTTGTCGAAGTGCACTTCGACGGCGGGCTGTTTGCTCGCGTTGTAGATGCCCAGGACGAGGGACAATTCGGCGGCCGTCGCGAGCGATCGTGTCGTTCCCGCCTTGCTGAGAGCCACCGTCGCGCCCATCGAGGTGAGCTCCACGAGCGTACCGCCGAGCACCGCGCCGGCCCGGTCCGCCTTGATGTGGACGGTGTAGATTCGTTGGGCGATTTCGTCGGGACTCGCGCTTTGGGAGTCCGTCTGGTTGTCGTAGACGTGGATGAACGTCGACGGCACGCCAGCCGACAAGCCGACGCCGTAGTCGGGCTTGAGATCCGAGCGATCGGCGATGGCGCCGAGCGTCGAGAAGTCGGGGACGGACTGACCTTCCTGCAGGACTTGCATGTCGAAGGACACGTCCAAGTGGTCGAACGTCGAAGCCGGGCCGAGGTCGATGCTCAGGTACGCGCTCCGAGTGCCCGTGCCCGTGTTCGGCAACTTCACGACCAGGCCGCGGGAGTTGGCCGTCCCCGATCCATCGACCACGGAAACGGAGCCGATGCCGGCCGGGACGATCAAGACGCGCGCCCCCTCGAGCCCGAACGCGGCCGTTCCTCCTCCATCCGACGTAGCGCTCTCGAAATCTGTGCAGAATACAACGTTGCTGCCGCCGCAGAACCCCGCGTCGGTCGTCGGCCCTGCGTCGTTTCCGCTGTCGAGCTCGACCGAGCCGTCGTCCTTCGACGCATCTTCGACGAACGCATCGCCCTCACCGGTGTCGCCGCCCGCGTCCGTCACGATCGCTGCGTCGTCGCCGGCGTCCGGCTCGGTCCCCGCCGCGTCGTTCGACGCGTCCTCTTCTTGCTTCGTCAGGCGGTAGTCGCCGTCGAGCCCCGTGATGGCGTTGCACGCGGCGAGCGCCGCCGCGCCCGACGCGGCCACGAACGACAGGAGCGCGGCGGTACGAAACGTCGGTCGTCGCACGTCAGAAGCTCCCTCGAAGGCCGCCGCCGTTCGGTCCAATCGAGACCGCGACGCTCCCGCTGTCGCCCGACTTCCCGCCGGCGACGAGCCCGTAAATTCCGACGACGGCTCCGACGCCGCCCACGATGAACGCCACCGTCGACACCGTGCCGAGCGTGCGTCCGCTGTCGACCGCGTCGAGGTCCGACGTGCTCCGGCAGTTGCCGCCCGGGCACGCGTCCGCCACGTCGTTGGCCTTGCCGAGCGCCAAAATCCCGGTCACCGCGCCCACACCCACGCCGACGATCGCCGTGCCGAACCCCGCGTAGACGAGCGGGCTAGTTCCTCCACGGGAGGTCGTCGTGCGCTCCGGCGTCTCTTCGGAGACCGCGGCGACGGCGGGCTTCGAAGGCCCCGCCTCCACGACGATGTCCTTGCGCTCCCCGTCGGTGACGTCGATCTCCGTCGTCCGGTCTTCGTGCCCTTTGGCTCGAACCACGATCGTGTGCTTGCCCGGGTTGACCGGCAACGAGACGCCGATCGACACCGGCCCGAGCACGACTCCGTCGCGCACGACCTCCGCGTTCGCCGGCACCTTGTCCGAGAGCGTGATCGAAAGTCGGGCGAGCTTGGGCTCGATATTCTTGGCGCGCCGCTCCGCCTCCTCGACGATCGCCGCGTTGCCCTCCGCCTGCGCGCGCTCACGCGCTTCGATCCAATGACCGAGCGCGTCGGCGAGCATCCCGGTCTTCTCCTCGCAGTCGGCGAGGTTGATGAGCGTGATGGCCTTCGGATCGAGCCGCAGGCTCTCCACGAACCGCGGGATCGCCGCGTCGCAGCGGTTTTCCTGGGCGAGCATGTAGCCCGCTTTGAGCTGCTCGCGCGCGGCGGCGGGATCGCGGGCGAACGCGTCCTTCGACAGCGCGCACATGGCGATCGTCAACGGGACGATCCACGACGCATTCCTAGGGTGAAGCCGCCGCATGAGGGTCGATTGTACAAGGCTCGGCCGACAATGGCCGAATTGTCCGAGGGCCACGGTTCAGAACGGCCGGTACAGATCCGCGCTCGACGCGGCTTTCGGGTGGGAGGTCACCTTCGGCGCCACCGCGGACGCCGCGTGGGATGGCGTGTGCGAGGCGGACGGCGCGCTCGGTTTCGTCGACGCGGCGCTCTTGACGCTCGGCTCCTTCTTCGTCGCCGATGCCGTGCTCGACGTCACCTTCGTCTTCACGCCGGCGTCCGCCCGACCCGCCGAGAGCTCCGTGTTCGTCGCGTCGTTCGTGGTTTCGACGGCCCCCGTCGCGGTGTTGGATTCTCGGCCCGTGTTCGAGAGCGTCTCCATCGACGGCGACGGCTCGAGCGCTATGGCCGTCGATTTGCGCGCCGCCGTCCCGTACGCCGCGAGCGTCGCGCCGACGACGACGAGCAGCGCTCCGAGCAGGACGACCGCCGCGACGGTCCGACGACCGAAGCGCCCGTGCCACTCCGTGAGCAACGGCTCGGCCGGCTTCGCGAGGCCGCTCGACTCGGGCCCTTCGACGAACGTGGGGAAGTTGCTCAGCGGCGTCCGTGGCGGCGCGGGGAACGACGGCGTCCCGATGGGGCGCCCCGGATCGAGGCGAACCCGCCAGAGCGCCTCGCGCATCTCGCGGGCCGACGCCCACCGCTCGGCCTTGTTGAACGACATCGCGCGCGCGATGAGCGACTCGACGTTCTGCGGCACGCCGGGCAGCACCTTCGCGACCGATCGCGCCTGCATCGTCGCCGCCTTGACGAGGTGCTCCGACGAGCTCTCCGCGACGTGCACGAGCTCGCCGGACAGCAGCGTGAACATCGTCGCGCCGACGGACCAGATGTCGCTCTTCGCGTCGATCTCCTTCGGCTTCGACAGCGCCTGCTCGGGCGGCATGAACGCCGGCGTCCCGATCATCGTCCCGGTCTTCGTCGCCGTCGCCGAGCCTTCGTTGACGATGCGCGCGATGCCGAAGTCGAGCACCTTGAGCACGCCGTCGTTCGTCAAGAAGAGGTTCGACGGCTTGATGTCGCGGTGGACGATGTTCTTGTCGTGCGCGGTCTGGAGCACGCTCAAGAGTTGATCGGTGTAGCCGAGCACCTCGTCGAGCGGCAGGACACCGCCGAGGCGCGTGCGTCGCTCCTCGAGCGTTTCGCCTTCGAGCATCTCGAGCACGAGGAACGCGATGCCGTCCTCCGTCGTGTCGTCGTCGAGGACGCGGACGGTGCCCGGATGATCGAGGATGTTCGCGAGGTAGCCTTCGCGCATGAAGCGCCGGCTCACGTCGCGCGACTTGCACAGATACTCGTGGAGCATCTTCACCGCGACCTTGTGCCCGTTGCGGTGGCTCGCGCGATAGACGACGGCCGTGCCGCCGACACCGACCACGTCCTCGACGTAATACTTGCCGCAGAGCGTTTGCCCGAGCCGGTCTCGAGCAGCAGCGAAAGCAGCGTCCATCGTGTTCAGCGTATCAGGTCGGCGCAGCTCGCGGAGCGATGTCACAAATATTTTCATGTGGAAAGAAGCGCTCTTTCAGGGCATCGGCACGTCCTTGGTGCGCGCGAAGATCGACCTCGTGTTCAGGTGCGCGTGCGCGTCCGCTTATCGAAGTGCGGGCATCGGACGCCTCGTCGGCGCGGTGCCCGATCGCCGTTCGTTCGACCGCGCGCGTTCATGGAACGCCTCGCAAAGACGCATGGAACGACGGGCCACGCAGGAGCCGACGGCGCGCACCGACGCGCCACCGTCACTCCGCTCGTCGTCGCCATCGGTGAGTCTTGCACGCGACCACCTGAACGTCGGGACGTAGGCGCGTCACCGAGCTTTTCCGACCTTTTTCCATAGCGCACGCTTCCACGCTACGTTTGCCTACACGGCCCACCGGAATGGGCGACCGCCGGGCGCGTTGATCGATTCGAAGGCTCGTCGGCCCGCGTCGGCCCCGCTTCGCGGCGGAGGTCGGCTCACCTCCTCGCTCGAACGCACGAAGTCGAACATCCCATGAGTGCATCCTCCGACGATCGCGTGCTCGCTCGACCCGGCGCTTGGGTCGACCTCGGCCTCACGCTGCCCATCTTCCTCGTCTACCAGCTCGCCGTCGTCTTCCTCGGCGTGCGCAACGGCACCGATCTCGTGACGGGCGAGCTCCTCCGGTGGAGCGAGGGCAACCGGCAGACGTACTTGCTCGCGACGCTCGCGATCGGCGTCGTCTTCGCGGGGACGTTCGCGCTCCTCGGTCGCGGCCAAGCCTTCCACCCGCGCAAGTTCCTGCAGATCGCCGTCGAAGGCGTCGTCTAC
>JBGAHN010000249.1:0-5769 GCA_044226145.1 Labilithrix sp.
CCTTCGCGCGCTCGACGGCTACGAGGTTCGCCGCGTCGGTGCCTCGGGAGGTGGGCGCCGCTCCGACGCGCGGGTCGTCGCCGCGACGCATGTGCCGCTGCTCGATCACGTGCAGCGGGGAGCCTTCCGGCGGGATCTCTTTCATCGCCTCGAGGTGTTCGTCGTCGAGATCCCGCCGCTGCGCGATCGCCCGTCGGACGTGCTCCCCATCGCCCGCGCGCTCCTTCGCCAGATCGAGGCCGAGATCGGCGCGCGCGAGCTCACCCCGGCGGCCATCGCGCGGCTGGTCGAGCACCCTTGGCCAGGCAACGTCCGCGAGCTCCGCAACGTCCTCGTCCGCGCGGCCGACGTGGCGCGCACGAACCGCTGGCTCGACGCCTACGCCGTGGAGTCCGCGTTGCGAAAGCCGCACCGGATGGCCATCCACGTCGACTTCGAGCTCGCGGAGACGGTCCTCGCCCAGTACGGCGGGAACGCGAGCGCCGCGGCGCGATCCCTCGGGATCCCCCGGACGTCGTTCCGCAAGATCTTGGCGGCTCGCGGTCCGCGGAAGGCCGAACCCAGGCCCGAGGACGGCACCGAGATTTCCGCGAACGAGAGGGCTTGACCTCGCCGAGGGCCGTCGAGGAGAGTGCGCGGCAGAGGGGGCGCGCCTTTCCTACCGCGTCCAAACGCCATGGCTCAAACGCACGCGAACGGGCATCTTTCCATCCGTGGTTCTCGGACGTCGCGGGCCGGTGCCGTCGCGGCGGTCGCGGCGTTGGCCCTCGCCGGGGCGTCGTGCTCGAAGAAGACGGGCGAGGTCGCGGCGACCGGCGTCGACGCGGCGGTCGCGGACGCGGGGCCGAAGGCGGTCACCTCAGAGAGCGCGACGGGATTCTCGGCTCCCATCGCCGCGGCGCGCGTCGATGGTGGCGTCGTCGTCGCAGGACTCGACGTTCCCTCGCGCGCCGTTCGCGTGCAGTGGCTCGGAGACGGCGACGTCCCGGTTCGCCAGCGCCTCGTGTTCGAGGGCGTGTCGTGGACGGCGGACGCCGAGCTGAAGCTGCTCGCGGTCGCCGATGGCGTGGCGGTCGTCTGGCGAGGCAAGCGCGGCGATCGCGCCGTGCGCCAGGTCCTCGTGTTGGATCGCGAGCTCGGCACGCGCGTGGATGCGCTCGACGTGCCCGTCGGGGTGTGCGCGACGCGCGACGCGCTGTGGTTCACGGACGGGCGGACCGTTTCGACGATGGGTGGGCGGGCCTCGCCCGAAGCCGTCATGAAGCTCGACGACGACGGCCTCGAGCTCTCGTGCGGCGATCACCGCGCGTTCGCCGTCGCCGATCGGGACGACGACACCGTGCTTTGGGTCCTGTCCGATCCGAAGAACGACGCGTCCGTGGCGACCGGCGCGGAGGCGGCGCCCAAGCCCTCCATCGCGCTCCGAGGTGCGGATCTCGGCGGCAGCGAGCAGCGCGATCGCGCCGTCTTCACGAACGGAGACGACGTGGGGATCGTGCGGATCGCCGAGTCGGGCGTGGCCGCCGTCCGGGAGTCCCGCGACGGCAAGCTCGGCGCCGTCCACAAGCTCACGCGCACCTTTCGTCAAGACGACGACGTGATCGGAATCGACGCGACGTCGCGCGCCTTTTTCGTCTTTTTCGCGCGCGAAAGCGGCGCGGATTGCGCCTCCGAAGGAGGGACGGTCGCGCGCACGTCGGTCTTCGCGCTCCGGGTCGATCGCACGACGTTCGCCGAAGACGTGTTCGAGCTCACGCCCGGCACATGCGGTCTCGAGATCGGTCCGTTCTTCACCGGCAACGTGGGCGACGGGGTCGTGCTCTCGTGGGCGGAGCGGGCATCGTCGACGAACAAGTCGGAGCCGCCGATCGCCGCGCTCTCGTCCCGCCGCGTCCCCGAAACAGGAGCGCCGACGCCGCTCCGACGGACCGCGTCGCCGGCCGACGCGCTCGTCGACGGTGGCTGCTCGGCCGGGACCTGCTTCGTCGTGGCGCTCGGACGCAAGCCGGGCGACAACGGCATGCAGCCCGGTCCTGCGCGCGTGCTGCGCCTTCCTTGAGCGTCGCGCGCACTCTCTGCTCGGACCGACGACCCTCGCGGTTCGCTCAGAACGTGCCGGTGAGCTGGAAACCGCCGCCGTCCCAACCACCGTAGGGCGTGAGGTTCACCTTCGTCGACGCGGTCGAGTCCTTTTCGCCGTGGCCGCTGCCGCGCTTCGGCGCGAAGAGGTACCAACCGGCGGCGGTGAGGACGCCGGCGACGGCCACGACCGCCGAGACGTTCGCGATCGTCGCGTTCGTGTCGACCTTCGAGTTGTTGTCACGGAGCGTCTCGCACGCTTGGCCGAACGTCGCCTGCTGCGACGGATCGTTGCACAGGCCCTTCGTCGAGATGTTCCGTGTGCGTGCGGCCGTCGAGATTTGGTTCGCGACGTCGTCGGCCTTGCTCTGCGCGCTCGCGCGGAAGGCCGCGAAGAGGATGGTGCTGACGAGCCCCACGCCGCCGACGGCGAGCCCGACGTAGACCGGCGTCATGTTCTCGGGCGGCGAGAGGATCCCTTCCTTCGAGCCGTCGTGCACCGGCGGGGGAGGCTCGGTCGTCTCCGGGGTGTCGGAGGCGACGGGCGCGGCGGCCGCGTCGGAGTTGCCCGATTCGAATTTCGCCTGGACCTTCTGCCCCGCGACGGCCGTGACGCGAACGATCTGACCGGACGACGACTTGAGCGTGTGGACGCCGGGCTCGACGTCGAACGCATCGTTGAACGGTGCCGTGCCGAGGTGATCGGTGTCGTCGAGCGTGATCTCCTCGCCCGACGGCGCTTCGATGGCGATGCGCCCGAGCCTTTGCCGCACTTCCGCCAGGCCGCCTTCCGCGTCGCGCTGCTGTTGCGGCGTGGTGCCTGGTTCTCGCAAGAACTGCTGGAAATAGCGCGCGGCTTCGAGCGTGCGACCGGCCTTCGCCGTGCTCTGCGCCAGGTTCAGGAGGACGGAAGGGTGCTTCTTGAGCGTGTACGCCTGAAGGAACGCGAGCCGAGCGACCTCGTACTGGCCCTTGTCGTAGGCGTCGACGCCCTCCTTGAAACGCGCGCGCGCTTGCGCCGTGACCGGATCGTCCTCGGCGTAGGCGCGGATCGGGACGCTCGTGGAAAGGAAAGAAGCAAGAAGCAGCGCTACAGCGGCTCGGCTCGTCTTCATCATCGGCATGGTTCGTGTTCGAGTCCTACGCGTCGAGCGGTTCACCCGGCGGGAGGTCAGAACGGATCATCGCGTACGATACCCCCGGCGGCGGCCTTTGGGGCACTCTTTGGCGCAGCCGTCGCCCGTGGTGCGGCGGTCGCGGGTTTCGATGCCGGTCGGGAGGCGCTGCTCTCGGCCGACGTCGACGTCGCTTTCGTCGGCGTGGCGGCCACGGCGGCATGCCGCGGCGCGGGCGCTTCGGCCGTCGGATGCGCGGCGACGGCCGTCGCGTGCTTCGCGGCCGTGTTCTCCGGTGCAGGAACGGCCGCCGCGTGCTTCGCGGTCGTGTCCTCCGTCGCGGCGGTCTCCGTCGCGACGATCGGCGCCTCGACGCCGTCGTTCGACGGCGAAGGGATGTCGTTCTCTCGTGACGGCGGCACGGTCGCCGTGGCGGTTTGCGCGGTCGCCGCGGCGGGCTTCGGATCGTCGCTCATGGACTTGCCGACGAAGAAGATGCCGGCGCCGATCGCGACGACGCCGAGGACGGCCGCCACGATCACCCCGTTCGAGCGCTTCGGGACGAGCGCCTGGAGCTCGCCGTCGTCGAAATCCCGCGACGGCATGCGCGCGTTGGCCGGCTGCGCGACGGCCGGTGACGCTTGGAAGGCTGGCGCCGAGGGCATGTTCCGGCGCATGGGCGCGGGCTCGACGGTCGCCGGTGCGGCGGAGGTCGGTGCGGCGGAGGTCGGTGCGATCGGTGCGGCAGGTGCGAAGGGACGGTTCGACGGAGGCGCGGGGGTCGGCGCTCGCGGAAACGCGGCGGCGACCTCCATGATTTGCGCTTCGTCGATCTCGAGCGTGCCGTTCGGGTTGGGGGCCTGCGCCGGCGGTGGACGCACCACCGTCGCCTCTTCGCGCGAACGATCCCGCGCCACGACGACGGTCGGATCGGGGACGGCAGGGCGCTCGACGGTCTTGGCGGCGAGGGCCAGGGCGTCGCCCTCGACTTCGGGCGCGACGATGACCTTCGGCTCGCAGCTCGCTTTGCCACGCAGCGCGTTCGCGAGCGCCGCGGCCGACGTGACGCCGACGCGGGATTCGGACTTCGGTGCGGCGGGGACCGATTTCGCAGCTTTCTCGGGGGCCGAGGTCGGCGCGACGGGAACGGCGTTCGCGCTCGCCGGAGCTGCGGCGGGCGCGGCGTTCGCGCTGCCTGATGGAGTGGCGGGCGCGGCCGCGGGAATCGCGTTCACGCTCGCGGGCTTGGCGGTCGTGACGCCCGACGCGCCCGGTGCCGTGACCGGTGCCGTTTGCGGGGACGGCGGCGGTTTGGTTTCGGTGTCCGTCGACGGTGGGAGATTCGCTGGCGGAGCGAGCCCGATCATCGTCCGTTTGACGACCGACGCGCGCGGCATCGGTGCGGCCGCCGCGAGGTGTTGCGAGGCCGTGCTCGCGCGCGACGACGACGCGTCCGCGTCCGATGGAGAAGGGGGACGAGCGACTTGTACCCGCGATGATTCTTTCGGCTCGGATGCCGCATCGTCGTCGACTTCCCACGCCGGACGAAACGCGGAGGCGAGCTGTTCGACCTGCTCGGAAGCGTTCGAGGACAACGTACCGGATGTCTCGCGCGCCGGCTGTTTACCGCCTTGCTGCGTCGTCATCGTGTTGAAGACTAGCATCGCGGGAAAACACCCACAACGCGAGGGACTTGCGGCCGGCGTGCCAGGTGCACGGGCCTCCATGGACACACGTCGCCGGTCGGTGTGCGGCAACGTCGGTCAACGTCAGACCGCGCTATGTTCCGAATTCGCGTTTGAGGGCGTCGTCCCATTCGTCGGCGACGCGTCCGACGGTTTCGAGCAGATCTTCGAACTCCTCGTAGTCGAGGCCGGAGAGGCGACGGAGCGCGCGGACGAAGACTTCGTCCTTGGCGGCGTCGATCGCGAAGGATGCGTCGGCGGTCGTCAAGAACGACAGCTCGAGGAGCTTTCGGTAGAAGGCTTCGCGGCGCGCGGCCGGCACCGGCATGATGGGCGCGATCAAGAGGAGGACGCCGTGATCGTCGAGCACGTTGACGCCGATGCTCGCGGAGCCTTTGCGCGTCTGCGCGTACCCGCTCTCGTCGAGCCGCTCGATGGTCTGCCCCGAGCGCTGCTGGAAGCGCTCGAGGTAGGCGTTGACCATCGCGAACGCGTCGGCGAACACCTCTCCGGTGGTTCGATCGGTGTAGAGGGCAGGCGGATTTTCGCTCATCGCGCGGCGATGATATCGCAACGCGTGCCGCATGTGAGTTAAGGTGCTTGCGTGCGGCGTTTCGTGGGTCTTTCGGTGGCTTGCCTCGTCGCGTGCGGGCGGTCGGGGGAAGGGCCGTCGGACGCGGGCGAGCAGGCGGTGATCGAGCAGGCGCGGGCGTTGCTCGCGCAGGCCGATGCCTGGCCGGCGCGGACCGAGGTGCTCGCGACGGCCCACGGCGTCGAGGCGCTCGCGTCGAACGTGGGGGCCGGCGCGCGCGCGGCGGCCCTTCACGGATTGCCCGCCGAAATCCAAGAGCGGCTGTGGAGGCTCGAGTTTCGCGACGAAGACGGCAAGG
>JBGAHN010000031.1:0-40543 GCA_044226145.1 Labilithrix sp.
CCGTGGCGCGTCGCGGCGGCGATGGCGTTCGGGCACCTCGCAATGCGTCTGGCCGATCCGCGCACGGCGGCCAAACACTACGCCGTCGCGCTCGAGCGATCGCCGGCGCGAGGGCTCGCCGCGCTCCGCGCCAACGGCAACCTCGCCATCGCCCTCGGCTCGCTCGGCCAGTTCGACACCGCGCGGACGAACGCCGAGGCGGCGTGCCGGATCGCCGGCGAAATCGCCACCGGATGGCGGCACGCCGACGCGTACGACGTGCTCGCGATCGTCGAGATCGCCTCCGATCGGCCGGAGTTCGCGCTCCGCGCGCTCGACGACGCCGGCACCGCGCTCGGGGACGTCGAGCAACCGGCCCTCCGCTACCAGCTCGCCGTGCACCGCGCCCTCGCCCTCGCCATGCTCGGCCGCGCCGACGCGGCGAAGATCTGGCTCACGAAGTCCGAGAAGCTTCGCCTGGACCTCGCGCGGGTCGATCCGATCGACGACCAGGATCTCGTCGTGACGCGCGCGCGCACCCTCGAGGCCGCGAACGAACCCGCAGGCGCGCTCGAAGCGGCCCTGCCGCACGCCGAATACCTCCCCGATTCGTTCGCGACGGGCTCGCTCAACCTCGTCATCGCGCGCTGCGCGCAAGCCGTCGGCGACACGGATCTCTCGCGAACCGCGCTCGAGCGCGCCGCGCTGGCCGGATCGCGGCACGGCTGGGTGTTTCCGGATCGCGAAGCGAGCGCCGCGCTCTGGCAGGAGGCCCTCCGCAGCGGCGACAGCCGGATCGTGCGCTACGCCGAGAAGATCGTCGAGATCCTCGCGGGGGCGAGCGCGCCGGTGAGCCTGCCGCCGTGGTCCGCGTCGTTCCCGCCGTCGCGCGTCTCGTTCGCGCCGGTCCCGCCGCCGTCGCGCGCCTCGTTCGCGAGCCTGCCGCCCGGGAGCATCGAGGATCCCGACGACACGTCGCCCGACAGCGAGACCCTCATCTACGTGACGACGCCGGAGGGCGTGTCACGCGTGCGCGCGAGCGACGTCCGCGCGGCGACGGAGAACGCCACCCTGACGGTCGACACCATCGCGCATCAGCTTCGCATCGACGGCCGCGAGGTCTCCCTCGAGCGACGCCGCGCCCTCGAGCCGCTCGTCGTCCAGCTCCTCCGTCGCGCCCGCGAAGGGCTGTCGGCCGAAGAAATCCTTCGCGCCGCCGGCGGTCCCGGTCCGGAGTCCGCCGACGCCGAGCACCGCGTTCGTGTGCTCATCTCGCGCGTGCGCGACTTGCTCGGCGATCCGTCCGCCATCGAGCGCGTCCGTGACGCCGGCGAACACGGGCGCACCCGCTACCGCCTCGCGCAGAACATTCGCTTCGCGCTCGTCGAGCCCCTCTACACGAGCTGACGGCGCCGCGGGTTCGCCCCGCGGACGAAGGAACGAGGGTCGAATCCCCCGACCTCGAAGCGGTCCGCCTTCGCGTAGGCCTTGCGATGTTGTTGGAGGCTCAAGGCGCTTCGGGAGCCCGCGGGGCGATGGCGTCGACGAGCGTCTCGGCTTCGTCGCATTCCGCGCGCAAACGCGCCTTCGCCTCGGCCCACCGAGCCTCGACCGCCGCGTCTCGGATCCTCGGTCCGAGCTCGTGATCGAGGGCGTCGAGCGCGTCGCGTCGAAGCGCCACCTGGAACGTCATGTAGGCGCGATCGAACGTGCGGCCCTGCTGCTTTTCGAGCGCGCGCATCGACTGGTCGGTCGTCGTGCGGAGGCGCATCGAGGCGGTCGTGTCGATGGGCGACTCCGACGCCGATCGCTCGGGTGACTCCGACGCCAATCCCTCCCCTGGGGTCTTCGCGCGTGCTTCGGATCGGCTTCCGCCGAGCGCCTCCGTCACGAACCGCTGGACCCGCGGATCGCGCGCCCGCGTCGACGCCAACCGCGCCGATCGGCGCGCACCATCGGAGACCGCGGCCACGAGTGCGTCCACGTCGTCGGCCGTCACGTCGCGGCCTTCGATGCGTGCGCGCGCGTTCGTCTGCGCGACGTTCTCCGCCCCCGAAGCCGGCGCTTGCTCCGCGAGCGGCGGAGGCGTCGAGGGCCGCACGGCCGGGGCTTCCGTGGGCGACGGCGCGGCGGGCGGCGTCGACATCGACACGGTGCTCGTGCGCTCGACCTCCGGCGGCACCGCGGCTTTCGGCGACCCCGAGCCCCCGCACGCGAACATCCCTGCCGACAGCCCCGCCGCGGCGAAAAGCACCCGTTTGTCCATGGCTACCTCGTCTTCGAGCGATGCGACGACGGCCGCGATCGACCGACGCTGCGCCACGGAGTTGCAATCGCAGTGCCCCTCCGCCGCAGCGATCGAGGAGCTCACGCGGGCGAAGACTTCACGCAGGCGTCGAGCTCATCGCCCGGCGTCGCGCACCGGAACGCCGGCGTGGACCAGGTGGGCGGCCACCCCGCGTTTGACGACGACGTCGCGCGCCATCTTCGGATCGGTCTCCGGGTGATCGATCGTGAAGTGGAGCCCCCGGCTCTCGAGCCGGGCCGCCGCGCAGTCGACGATGAGCTGCGCGGCCGTCGCGATGTTCCGGAGCTCGAGCAGATCGCGCGTGACGAAGTAGCGCCAGTAGTACTCCGCGATCTCTTCTTGGAGCAGCGCGATGCGCCGCGCCGCCCGCTTGAGCCGTTTGTCCGACCGAACGATGCCGACGTAGTTCCACATGAGCCGCCGGAGCTCGTCCCAGTTCTGCGTGATGACGACGGCCTCGTCGCTCGGCACGGCCTCGCCCACGTCCCACTCGGGCACCTCGGGGAACGGCTCGCTCCGGTCGATCGACGCGAGCGCGACCGCCGCCCTGTGCGCGAAGACCATCCCTTCGAGCAGCGAGTTCGACGCCAAGCGGTTGGCGCCGTGCAGCCCCGTGTGCGCGCACTCCCCGATGGCCCAGAGCCCCGGGATCGTCGAGCGCCCGTCGAGATCCGTCGAGATCCCGCCGCAGCAGAAATGCGCCGCCGGGACGACGGGGATCGGCTCGCGCGTGATGTCGATGCCGAACCGCAAGCACTGCGCGTGGATGCCGGGGAAATGGGCGCGCACGAACGCCGGGTCCTTGTGCGTGATGTCGAGCAGGACGTACTCGGCGCCGCTCCGCTTCATCTCGTGGTCGATCGCGCGGGCGACGATGTCGCGCGGCGCGAGCTCGGCGCGCGGATCGTACTCCTTCATGAACGGCTCGCCGTTCGTCCGACGCAAGATGGCGCCCTCGCCGCGGAGCGCCTCGCTGATGAGGAAGTTCTTTGCCTGCGGATGAAAGAGGCACGTGGGGTGGAACTGGTAGAACTCCATGTTCGCGATCTCGGCGCCCGCGCGGTACGCCATCGCGACGCCATCGCCGGTCGCGACGTCCGGGTTCGTCGTGTAGAGGTAGACCTTCCCCGCCCCGCCCGACGCGAGCACCGTCGCCCGCGCGAGGATCGTCTCGACCTTGCCCTTCGGCACGTCGAGGGCGTAGACGCCCGCGCACACCTCGGGCCCGCCGGAGCGCGCGACCGAGATGAGGTCGATGCCCATGTACTCCTCGAGGATGGTCACGTTCTTCTTCTGCGTGATCGCCGCGACGAGCGCGCGCTCGACCTCGCGCCCGGTCATGTCCGCCGCGTGCACGATGCGGCGCGCGCTGTGGCCCCCTTCCAGGTGCAGATCGAGCTCGGTGCCGCGCATGGACGACGGCACGGACGGATCCTCGCCGGTCGTCTCGACGAGGTCGAACTTCGCGCCGATGCGCTGGAGCTCGCGGATGCGGTCCGGCGCTTCCCGGACGCACAGCTCGACGGCGCCCCGGTGGTTGATCGCGCCGCCCGCGATCATCGTGTCGGTGACGTGGGCCTCGAACGTGTCGTCGTCCGCGAGCACCGCGGCGATGCCGCCCTGCGCCCAGGTGGTGTTCGCGTCCGTGAGCGAGCGCTTGGTGACGATCACGACGGAGCCGTGCTCCGACGCTTCGAGGGCGAACGACAGACCGGCAATTCCGCTTCCGACGACGAGGAAGTCACACGTGAGCGCCATGGGTCTTCTTTAGTGGATCGCGGGCGACGATGGATCGTGCAACATCGACGATCCCGCGATCGGGATGCGCTCGACGCGCCGATCGTGCGCCGCGCACGAGGATCGGTCGCCGAGCGGGTTGACACCGCGGAATCGGTTCCCTAAAACGGCCGCCACTGAATCGCGATTCATTCCGGATCGCATTGCCCTCGAGGTCCCATGAAGATCCTCGTTCCGTTGAAGCGCGTCGCCGATCCCGACAACGCCAACAAGGTCAAGGTCAACGCCGGCAAGCTCGAGACGACCGGTCTCGAGTGGAAGCCGAACCCGTTCGACGAGTACGCCGTCGAAACCGCCCTCCGCTTGACGGAGAACGGCGCGAACACCAAGGCGCGGGCCGGTGAGGTCATCGTCGTCACGTTCGGCGGCAAAGACACCGAGACCACGTTGCGAGGCGCCCTCGCGACCGGCGCCGACCGCGCCATCCGCGTCGACGCCACCGACGAGCAGCTCGACGGCGACGTCGTCGCGCGCGCGCTCAAGGCCCTCGTCGAAAAAGAGAAGCCGGACCTCGTCCTCACGGGCAAGCAAGCGGTCGACGGCGACTCGAACCAGACCGCGCAGCTGCTCGCCGAGTACCTCGGCTGGCCGCAGGCGACGTTCGCCGGGAGCATCAAGAGCGAGGACGACAAGTCGCTCGTCGTGGGCCGCGAGGTCGACGGCGGCACGATCAGCCTCCGCGTCACGCTCCCCGCGGTCGTGTCCGTGGACCTCCGCATCGTCGCGCCGAAGAGCGTGAAGTCGAAGCACACGGCCGAGACGCACGCGTACCCCGAAGGCGTCCGTTTCGCGGCGCTCATGGCCATCATGGCGGCGAAGAAGAAGCCGCTCGCCGAGGTCAAGCTCGCCGACCTCGTCAGCGACGCCGCGCTCAAGATCAACTACGGCAGCTTCGAGCTCCCCCCCGCGCGCAAAGCCGGCATCAAGGTCGGCAACGTCGCCGAGCTCGTCTCCAAGCTGAAGTCCGAAGCCAAGGTTCTCTGAGGTAAGGAGCAGTCATGGCCAACGTTCTCGTCATCGCGGAGCTCCACGAAGGCAAGGTTCGCAAGTCGACGCACTCCGCGATCACGTTCGCGAAGCAAGTCGGCGCGCCCTTCTCCATCCTCGTCCTCGGACCGGGCGCGAAAGCGGCCGCCGGGGAAGTCACCGGCTTCGGTGCCCAAAAGGTCATCGTCGTCGACGACGCCTACCTCGCGAACGGCCTCGCCGAGCGCGTGTCCCCCACCATCGCGGCCGTCGCGAAGAGCGGCAACTTCGACGTCGTCGCCTTCACGGCGAGCTCGTTCGGCAAGGACGTCGCTCCCCGCGTCGCCGCCAAGCTCGGCGCCGGTTACGCCCCCGACATCAGCGCGGTCAAGGCGGACGGCGGCAAGCTCACGTTCAAGCGCCCGGTCTTCGCCGGCAACGCGTACGCGAACGCGACCCTCACCACGCCGGTGCAGGTCGTCAGCGTCCGCCAGAGCGAGTTCGCGGCGGCCGAGCCCTCGGGCGGCGCGAGCCCCGTCGAGGACGCGCCCCTCGCGGCCAAGGATCCCGCGGCCGATCGCGTCGAGTTCGTCTCGCTCGACGCCGCCAAGAGCGAGCGCCCCGACCTCGGCGAGGCCCGCGTCATCGTCTCCGGTGGCCGCGCGCTCAAAGAGAAGTTCGCCGAGGTCCTCGACCCGCTCGCGAACCTCCTCGGCGCCGCCGTCGGTGCGAGCCGCGCCGCGTGCGACGCCGGTTATGCCCCGGCGGAGCTCCAGGTCGGCCAGACCGGCCGCGTCGTCGCCCCGCAGCTCTACTTCGCCATCGGCATCTCGGGCGCCATCCAGCACCTCGCCGGCATGAAGGGCTCGAAGACGATCGTCGCGATCAACAAGGATCCCGACGCGCCGATCTTCCAGGTCGCCGACTACGGCCTCGTCGCGGATCTCTTCACGGCGGTCCCCGAGCTCGTCGGCGAGCTGAAGAAGAACGTCTGATTCCTCGCCCGCCGCTCCGCTTCGGAGACGAGGGGTGACGAACGGAACGCCAACGAACGAGCGACCCCTCGCGTGCGAGGCGGTCGCTCTTTCGTTTTGTGGTCGATTTCAGCCGTATTCCGGCGTGAGGCGCATGCCCTTCAGCGTTCGCCGAGGTACTTCGCGAGCTCTTCGGCGCCGCCGATGTACGTTCCGTCGATGAAGATCTGCGGCGTGCTCGACTTGCCGCTCGCCGCGCGGAGCCGGCGCGGGGTGGCCGCGACCTCGTCGTAGGCCAGGCCGTGCGCGTCGAGCAACTGGCGCGCCTTCACGCAGAACGAACAGCCCTCGCGACCGATGAGCAAGACGTCCTTCGGCGGCCGCGCCTCGGGATCGAGGTACCGCAGCATCGTGTCGGCGTCGGACACCTGGAACGGATCGCCTTCGACGTCGGGCTCGATGAACATCTTCTCGATGACGCCGTCGTCGACGAGCATCGAATAGCGCCACGAGCGCTGCCCGAAGCCGAGCCCGCGCTTGTCGACGAGCATGCCCATCTTCTCGGTGAACTCGGCGTTGCCGTCGGGCAGGAACCGGACGTCGGCGGCGTGCTGGTTCTTCGCCCATTCGTCCATGACGAACGCGTCGTTCACCGACACGCAGACGATCTCGTCGACGCCGTGCGCGCGGAAGAGCGGCGCGAGCTCCTGGTAGCGCGGCACGTGGCTGCTCGAGCACGTCGGCGTGAACGCGCCGGGCAACGCGAAGACGACGACGCGTTTTTTGTCGAACACCTCGTGCGTGGAGACGTCTTTCCACCCGCCGTCGCGGCGCGTGCGGAACGTCACTTCGGGGATGCGCTTTCCTTCGATGTTCTTCTTTTCCATGATTTCCTTCCCATGCCTCGGATCGAGGTCAAACGATGGTGTCCCCGGCGTCGAGCTTCGCCTTCGCGTCGCGGAGCGCCGTGCGGACGCCCTCTTCGACGACGGGGTGGTAGAACGGCATGCCGAGCATGTCGTCGATGGTGAGCTCCTCCTGGTGCGCCCACGCGAGCAAGTGGGCGAGGTGCTCGGCCCGCGGCGCGATCATCTCCGCGCCGAGGAAGCGACGCGTCGAGGGATCTGCGTAGACACGGAGCACGCCGTGGTTCTCGCGCATGACGCGGCTCCGCCCCTGATCGTCGAAGCTCACGACGCCGACGGCGAACGGATCGCCCTTCGCTCGGAGCGCGCGGAACCCCGAGCCGACCATCGCGCACCCGGGATCGGTGAACGCGATCGCGATCGAGCTGCGGCGCGGGTACGACCGGACGAACGGGAACGTCGCGGCGTTCTGACCGGCGATGCGCCCTTCGTCGGCCGCCTCGTGCAAGAGCGGGACGTCCTCGCTCGCGTCGCCCGAGACGAACACGTGGCTCTCGCCGAGTCGCAGGGTGTGCCGGTCGACCTTCGCGTTCGGCCCCGCCCCCGCGTTCTCCAGGCCGAGGCGATCCAGGTTCGGTCGCCGCCCCGTCGCGACGAGGAGGAACTCGAACTCTTCGGACCGCAGCTCCGCGCCGTCGATCCACGACACGCGCACGCCGTGCTCGGTCCGCTCGATGGCCTCGACCTTCGCGTCCGAGTGGATCGGCAGCTCGCGCGCCAAGATCGCCTCGGCGACGTCGCGCACGAAGGGATCGCCGAGGTGCGCCACCGTCCGGTTCTGTCCGAAGATCCGCACGCGCACGCCGAGCCGCCCGAGCGCTTGCCCCAGCTCGAGCCCGATGACGCCCGCACCGAACACCGCCACCGACGACGGCAGCGTCTCCCACGCGAAGACCGCGTCGCTCACGATCGCGCGATCGCCGGCGGGCGCGAACATCTTCGGCATCGTCGGCGACGAGCCGGTCGCCACGACCACGCCCCGCGCCTCGATGCGCGTCGAGCCGTCGGGACCTTCGACCTCGATCTCGCTCGGCGACACGAAGCGCGCCGTGCCGCTCACGCGCGCCTCCTCCGGGATGCTCGCGACGCCGTCGAGCACGAACCCGACGAAGCGGTCGCGCTCGCGCCGCACGCGGTCCATCACAGCGCGCCCGTCGACGGACACCGTCGCGTGCACACCGAACGGCCCCGCTTGCCGCGCCTTGTGCGCCGCATCGGCCGCCGCGATGAGCAGCTTGCTCGGCATGCACCCGACGCGCGCACACGTCGTGCCATACGGCCCCTTTTCCACCAAGACGGCGCTCGCGCCTTCTTCGCGAGCCGCGCGGTACGCCGCGAGGCCCGCCGTTCCACCGCCGATGACGGCGACGTCGACTTTGCGTTGACTCATCACGAGCCAACGTACGTTCGGGCTAACGATAGCTCCAACACGTTGTTTCTATGAATGTGGTAGATAATATCTATCATGACCGCACCGCAGGATCTCTCGATTCGGCAGCTCCAGTACGTCGTCGCCGTGGCCGAGACGCTCGGGTTTCATCGCGCCGCCGAGCGCGAGCACGTCTCGCAGCCCACGCTCAGCGTCCAAATCCGCGAGCTCGAAGACGTCCTCGGTGTGCGGCTCTTCGAGCGCGATCGCAAGCGGGTCCTCGTCACACCGGCGGGGCACGACGTCGTCGCGCACGCGCGGCGCGTCCTCTTGGCGCTGGGCGATCTCGTCACCGCGGCGGTGCGCTTGCGCGATCCGTTCGACGGTACGCTGCGCGTCGGCGTCATCCCGACGGTGGCGCCGTACCTCTTGCCGCGCCTCATGCCCGAGGCCGCGGCGCGTTACCCGCGGCTCCACCTCGCGCTCAAGGAAGAGAAGACCGCCGAGGTCGTGCGCGATTTGAACGACGGAAGCCTCGACGCGGCGATCGTCGCGACGGGCATCGACGGGCTCGAACCGTTCGCGTCCGCGGCGATCCTCGAGGATCCGTTCGTGGCCGCGATGCCGCCGGACCACCCGCTCGCGAAGAAGAAGGTGCTCGCGCTGGCCGATCTCGAGGACGAGCGCGTGCTCCTCCTCGACGACGGGCATTGCTTCCGGACGCACGCGCTGTCGCTCTGCGCGAAGGCCGGCGCGCGCGAGACCGACGTCCGCGCGACGAGCTTGTCCACCCTCGTGCAGATGGTGTCGACCGGCCGCGGCATGACCCTCCTGCCCACCCTCGCGCTGGCGGTGGAAAATCGGCGCGCGCAGCTCGTCGTCCGCCCGCTCCGAGCGCCAGCGCCGGCGCGGACCATCGCGCTCGTGTGGCGGAAGGAGGCGCCGCTCGAGCCCGCGCTCCGCGCCCTCGCGGAGACGTTCGCGGACGCCGCACGTGCCGGTGACGCGGAGGCCGAGGCCGCGCGCGGCGCGACGGCGGAGGTGCCCGGAGCGCGCCCCCTAGAACACACCGAAAGTCCCGAAAATTCAGCCTCGAAACGATCCTCGCGGGCCGCGGACGACGGGCGCCGTCACGGTCGACGGCGGGCCGGAGGTAGGCTAGCTTCACGCGCGTGAGCTACCTGGTTCTCGCTCGCAAGTACCGACCGCAATCGTTCGAGGATCTCGTCGGTCAGGAGCACGTCTCGACGACGCTCGGCAACGCGATCGCGCAAAGCCGCGTCGCCCACGCGTTCTTGTTCACCGGGGTGCGCGGCGTCGGCAAGACCACGAGCGCGCGCATCCTCGCCAAGTGCCTCAACTGCCTCGGCGCGGACGGCAAGGCCACCGGACCGGTCCTCACGCCGTGCCAGACGTGTGCAGCATGCACGGAAATCGCGGCTGGCACGGACATGGACGTCCAGGAGATCGACGGCGCGAGCTACAACGGCGTCGACGAGGTCCGCCGGTTGCAGGAGGGGCTCGCCTTCCGGCCGGCGCGCGACCGCTTCAAGATTTACATCGTGGACGAGGTCCACATGCTGTCGAACGCGGCGTGGAACGCGTTCCTCAAGACGCTCGAAGAGCCTCCGCCGCACGTCAAATTCATCTTCGCGACGACGGAGGTCCACAAGGTCCCCGTCACGATCCTCAGCCGCTGCCAGCGCTACGACTTCAAGCTCGTGCCGGCCAAGCGCATCGGCGCGCGCCTCAAAGAGGTGCTCGCCAAGGAGAGCCTCGAGGCCGACGACGCGGCGATCGGGGTGCTTGCGCGCGAGGCCGCCGGCTCGATGCGCGACGCGATGAGCCTGCTCGACCAGGTCATCGCGTACGGCAGCAAGCGCATCTCGACCGAAGACGTCACGCGCGTGCTCGGCGTCGCGGACCGCGCGGTGATGAACGACCTCGCGGGCGCCGTGCTCCGAGGGGACGCGGCGGCGGCGCTCTCCGTGCTGGACGCCGTGTCGAGGCAAGGGTTCGACCTCGTGCACCTCGGGCGCGATCTGCTTGCGCACCTGCGCAACCTCGTCGTCGCGAAGGTCTGCACCGACGCCCAGCGCCGCGAGCTGCTCGATCTGGCCGACGAGGAGATCGCCGACGTCGTCACGCTCGCCGAGACGGCCGATCCCGACGATCTGACGCGGGTGTTCCACGGATTTTCGCGGAGCTTCGACGAGATCGTGCGCGGTGGACAGGTGCGGGCCGCGCTCGAGATGACGCTCGTGCGCCTCGCGCGGCGCCCGCCGCTCTTGCCCATCGACGAGCTGCTCGGACGGCTCGGGGAGCTCGAACGTCGCCTCGCCACGGGCACGCCGCCTCCACCGCGAGGCGGTGGTGGTGCGGGACCGGGGGCGTCGGGAGGAGGGCGCACGTCACGGGCGACGCCCTCGGCGAGCGCCGCTCCGGGTGGAGGATCGAGCGCGTCGGCAGGCGTCATGTCGGCCGTGTTCCCACGCGAAGCCACGGCCTTCCCCGCCAGCCCCATCGCGCACGCGGCGCAGGCCGAGCCACGCGCCGTCGCCGCGGTCGCACCGCCTCCGCCGTCGTCGCCACGCCCCGTGCAGGGTCGCTACGAGATCGGGCAGACCGATGGCGTCCTCGCGCTGGCCGAACCCCTCGCGCCCTTCGTGGAGCCGGTGCCCTTGCAACCGACACCCACGACGGCCCCCCTCGCCCGCGATGGATCCGACGGAAGGACGACCGCCGCGCCCGCACGAACGGCGACGTCCCCCTCCCCCGTCGTACGGGTCGGCGCCGCCGAGGACGATCTGCTCACCACGTGGCGCGCCTTGCTCGAACGGGTCCGCGCCACGCGGCCAGACGTGGCGTCCACCCTGGATCTCGCCGCGCCGCTCGTCGTCGCGCACGACCGCATCACGCTCGGGTTCGAGCCCGAGTCCTTCGAAGACGCCCGCCGCGAAGACACCGAGGCCAAGACCGTCCTCACCGAGATCGCGCAGGCGTACTTCGGCGCCCCGACGGTCGTGACCCTCGAGGTGTCGGCGCGCGGCAGCCGCCTCGCGAGCGTCGCGTCGATCGACGCCGCGAAGAAACGCCAGGCGCTCATCGAGGCGCGCACGGCGGTCGAAAAGCACCCGCTCGTCCAGGCGGCGATCGCCGTCTTCGAGGCCGAGCTGAAAGACATCCGACTTCCCACGCAGGAGGATTGAAGAAATGGGCAATTTTGGCGGTGGAATGAACGAGCTCATGCGGCAAGCCGCGCGGCTTCAACGCAAGATCGAGCAGATCAAAAAAGAGTTCGGCGACAAGGAAGTCACGGCCACCGCGGTCGGCGACAAAGTGAAGGCGACGGCCACCTACGGCGGGAAGCTGTCGCGCGTCGAAATCGATCCGGAGTTCCTCAAGAGCGAGGGCATCGAGCTCGCGCTCGACGGCGTCGTCGCGGCCGTCAACGCCGCGCTCGAGGCCGGTGAAAAAGCCATGGAAGCCGAGCTTGCCAAAGTCACCGGCGGGGTGAAGATCCCGGGCATGTGAAGACGGCGCGCCGGAGCACGCCGCGTCCATGGCGCGATCGGCTCCGGTTGCGCGAGTCACGCCAGTCACGCCAGTCACCCATCGCTCGACGAGGAGCGCGTCCCCTCGACGTCGGGCCCCTTTTCGTTCGTTCCGTTCGGCCGTTCGGCCTCCCCATGCAGCCTTCCCCCAAGCTCCGACGGCTCGTCTCCTTATTTTCGCGCCTGCCTGGCGTCGGCGAGAAGACGGCGCAGCGGTACGTCCTGCACCTCTTGACCTCCGACGCCGAGATCGCGCGCGAGCTCGGGCGCGAGCTTTCGACGCTCCACGACGAGCTTCGCGCGTGCGAGCGATGCGGCAACCTCGCCGAGGTCGTGCCGTCGGAGCCCGCGACGATTTGCAACATCTGCAAGGACGGCAAGCGGGATCCGCACCTGCTCTGCGTCGTGGGGCGCGTGCACGATCTGCTCGCCATCGAGCGCACCGGCGCGATGCGCGGACGCTATTTCGTGCTCGGAAAGCTCCTCTCGCCGCTCGAAGGGATCGGCCCGGAGGAGCTGCCTTTGCCGAGGCTCGTGGCGCGCATCCGCGACGAGGGCATCACGGAGATCATCGTCGCGACGCCGCCGAGCGTCGACGGCGAGGCCACGGCGCTCCTGCTCAAACGCGAGCTCGCGGAGACGGGCGTGCGGCTCACGCGCATCGCCAGCGGCGTCCCGCACGGCGGCGATCTCGAGTACGCCGATCCCATCACGATGGGCCGCGCGCTCTCCGGTCGGCAAACGCTCTAGCGCGACGAGAGCGCTTGAGACCGGCCGCTCCGGGTGAAAGAGTGGTCGCCATGCAAGCCATCGTCTCCTCCGACGCCCCCGCGGCCATCGGTCCCTATTCGCAAGCCGTGCGCGCTGGTGATTTCGTCTTCTTGAGCGGGCAAATCCCGCTCGATCCGAAGACGGGCGCGCTCGTGACCGGCTCGATCGCCGAGCAGACCGAGCGCGTGCTCGACAACCTTGGAGCCGTCCTCGGCGCCGCCGGTTGCACGTTCGAAGACGTCGTCCGGACGACGATCTACGTCGTCGATCTCGGCGACTTCCAGGTCGTCAACGAGACGTACGCAAAGCGCTTCACGACGATGCTCCCCGCCCGCGCCACCGTCCAAGTCGCCGCGCTGCCGAAGGGCGCGCGCGTCGAGATCGACGCCATCGCGCGCGTGCCTGCGAACGGCTGACATC
This sequence comes from Labilithrix sp., assembly GCA_044226145.1. Taxonomy (GTDB): domain Bacteria; phylum Myxococcota_A; class Polyangia; order Polyangiales; family Polyangiaceae; genus Labilithrix. The sequence continues at coordinate 13,065 of JBGAHN010000031.1, forward strand.
GGGCCGCGTCGGTGAGCCGGTGCGTGGTGGCATCGGCCGACACGCGCTCGCCGACCTTCGACGAATGCGATGAAATGCGACGAAGCCCGGGGTCGCGTGGACGCCCGGGCTTCGTGCGGCGATCACCGTGCGCGTGCGCGGCGATCGTTCGGCTTCGTCACAGCTTTTTGATCGTGACGGTGTCGTCGTCGAAGACGCCCTTCGACTGGACGTTCAGCGACGCCGCGGCGTTCTCCGTCGCGCCAGCGGTCGGGAACGGTTGGTTGCTCTCCATGCCGGCGAAGTCCGACGTGACGATGCGCGCGGCCGCCGCGGTCGGATCGCTCTCGTCGACGGTCAGGATCACGCTCTCGGCCGAGAAATCGGCGGGGACGGCGACGGAGACCGCGTCCTCGCCCGTCACGGTCACGCTCGCGCCTTTGACGGGGATCACCTTGACGTCGACGACGCCGCCGGTCCCGTTGTTGTCGACGAGGAGCTTGCTCACCGTCGCCGCGCCGGAGAACGTGAGGTTGCCCATGCCGTTGCCGATCGTGAGATCGAGCGGCTTGTCCGCCGAGCCCGCCGGGATGGTGACGTTGAGGAGCTTGCAGCCGGAGGCCGCCACGTCCGAGCTGCCGTGCGCGCCGCCATGGCCGCACGCGATCTTGAACTGACCGCCGGACTCGTCGATCGCGAGCGTGGCGATGGCGTCGCGGATCGAGTCTTGCGCTTCCGACTCTTCGTTCGCGCGCGCGGCGAACACGGCGCTCACCGTGATCTTCGTCGCGTTCGGGTCGACGGTGACGCGCACGCCGCCGTCGCCGACGAGCGGGTTGACGCCCGCGTTCGAAATCGTGATCGGTTCGCCGTTCCAGTCGGCCACGGACGTCTTCGCCGGCTGCGACGAGTCCACGAACTCCGGCTTCGACTTGAACGTGATGCTGTTGGCCGTCGTCGAAACGTCGCACGCCGCAAGGCCTGCGAAAAGGAGCGCGGCAAAGGGGACAAGGCTCGGGCTACGCATGATCGATCTTTCTCCTCCCGAAGACGGGGCAAGCTACGAATTCCGGGCTTTCCACGTTGGACCGAGGATGGCCCTCCGGCATTCAGTCCGAATTCGAGGTGCTCGGCCCCGCGGAGGACCGGGCAACGCCTCGAAAATCGCCACATCCTATCATGGGGGCCTCGGCATCGCCGAGGATCGCGCGAGCACGGGCGTTCGCGTCCGCGATGGCTTGGCCGAGGCGGTCCGTGAAGGCGTTCTCGAGATCCTCGTGGGCCTCGGAGCCCTCGGGGCAAGCGGTCGTTGGGCGAGCGGCGAGCACGGGACGAAGCGGCGCACCCAGGACGACCGAGACCGTCGAAAAAGGCCACGCGAGGGCGAAGCGATCCCAGGCGCGCGAAAAGACCGTTCGGCGGGAGGGCGTCGTGGCGCTCCCCATGGGGACGAGAACACCCGACATGTGTTTCGCCGCGAACGCGGCGCCCGGTCGAACGGTGCCGTAGGGTCCCTTCGGACCGTCGACCGCGAACGCGGCGTCGAGATCTTCGCCGCGCGCGCGACGAACGAGCTCCGCCAGGCCGCGGACGCCGCCGCGCGACGACGATCCCCGCACGATCGAAAAGCCGAGGACGGACAGCGCGCGGGCTTGGATGGCGCCGTCCGTCGAGAGGCTCACGAGGACCACGGTGCGGCGGCGGCGGCGCCAGGCGAGCAGCGGCCATTGGGTGCCGTGGAAGAAGGCGAGCACCCAGGGCTCGTGCGCGACGGCTTCGAGCTCCGGGTGGACCTCGACGCGCACGCGCAGCGTGGCGAGCCACACGCGCGCGACGAGGCCGAGGACGAACCCCAAAGCGGCCCGCGCGAGGTGACGCGGCGGTCGCGGCGATCGCAGCGATCGCAGCGATCGCGCGACGGGGTTCGACGTCGGCATGCCGCTCCTGTCAGTTCTTGAGCGACGTGAGCATCTCTTTCGCGCGATCGAGCGATGGCTCGCTCTCGATCGCGCGCTCGAGCATCTGCACGGCCTTCGCCTTGTTGCCCTGCTTCAGGTTCACCTCGCCGAGGTAGAAGAAGACCTCGCCCTTCGTGATGACCGTGGTGCTGTCGAAGCGCTGGAGGAGCAGGGCCTGGAAGGTCTTGTGCGCGCGTTCGAGATCGTTGTTCTCGAGCGCCAGGATCCCCAAATCGCGCAGGATCTCGATCGAGCCGGGGTTGATGCGGAACGCCATGTCGAACTGCGCGAGCGCGACGTCGCGATCACCGAGCTTCGCGCGCGCGCGACCGAGACGGTGGTGGTAGACGGAGAGCTCCTTCGTCCGCTTGTTGCCGAACGACGCGATGACCCGCTCGAGGACCACGGCGGCCTCGCGATCCATGTGCGCCGATCCGTACGCGTCGCAGAGCACGAGGAGGAGCTCGCGATCGTCGGGGGAGAGCGCCGTCGCGCGCTCGAGGATGGGAACCGCCGCGGCCGGATCGCTCCGCTCACGGAGGTGGATTTCGGCGGCGCGACGGAGCAGCGCGACCTGGGACGTCACGTGCGCGGGGACGGCTGATTTGTCCGATGCCGGCGGGGGGATCGACGCCGCCACGGACATCGGCGGCGGATCGTAGGGGGGATGGTCGTCGCGGAGGAGATCGGCGTCACCGACGAGGAGATCGGCGAGCTCGAACCATTTCTTTGCCTTGAGGCAGACGTCCTCGAGGCGCGCGCGGACGTCGGTGTTCTTCGGATCGTGCGCGAGCGCGCCTCGGAGGGCCTGTTCGACGCCGGCGTCGTCACCGAGCGCGGAGCGGGCTTGGGCGAGACGGAGCGAGAGCGCCACCACCTCGGCGGGATCGCTCGCTTCCACGAGGAGACCGAGGGCTTCGGCGGCGCGCTCCCATTGGCCGCGCTGCTCCGCGAGCCGCGCGACGGCCGCGAGCGCCGCGGGGTGCGAGGGACGCCGCGCAAGGACCTCTTCGTAGGTTCGAAGGGCGGCGGAGGCGTCGCTCAGGCGGTGCTCGTAGATGTCTCCCAGCGTGAGCGTCGCTTCGATTTCGGCCTCTTCGTCGCCGCGCGCGCGGGCGCGTTCGACGATGTGCTTTTGCAGCTCGGCGAGCTCGGCGTTCTGCGAGGTCTTCTCGAAGAGCGCCGTCAGGGCCGCGATGCCGGATTGGCTGTCGGGATCTTCGTCGAGGATCGCGCGGAGCGTGTCCGCGGCGTGGTCCGGCGCGTCGAAGCGTTCGACGCGGAGGGCCGCGAGCCGGAGGCGGAGCGAGGTGCGCTCCGCGACGGTCTCGGCGGTTTCGACGAGGTGCTCGAGGTGGCGGGCGAGCTCGTCGAACTTGCCGAGCTCTTCGTAGAGCTCGAGCAGGAGCGTGCGCGCGCGCTCGTCCGAGGGCTCGTGCTCGAGGATGGCCTCGTAGAGAGCGACCGCGCGCGGTTTGTCGGAGAGCCGATCGGCCAGCGTCGTGGCGGCGCGGTGACGGAGCTCCAGAGAGGCCGCCGCGTCGAGTTCGCTCTCGGCGCGTCGGAGCAAGAGGGCGACGACCTGTTCGTGGTCGAGCGCGAGCTCTCGGAGCCTCGTCAGCTCGTCGAGCGCCCACGCGTCGACCTCGCTCTCGGCGAGCAGATCGCGCAAGACGTCCTCGGCGAGCGCGCGATCGGCGAGCGCGCCCTCGGCGATCTCGACGGCGTCGCGCGCCGCCTGGCGCTTGACGTCGGGTTCGCCCTCGAGCTTGACGAGCTTGCGGAGCGTCGCCACGCGATCGCGCTCCCGACCCGGGCGACGCATCGTGCCTTCGAGCGCCCGCGCCAGCGTGACGTTCTCGGCGTCGCGCGCGAACGCGCGTGCGAAGGCCTCTTCGGCCGCCGCGTCGTCATGCAACCGATCGCGGCGCCAGATCCCCAGCCGCGTCCACGCCTCCGCGCTCGGCTCCCGGCTCGGATCGGCGCTGACCGCCGCGAGGGCTTCGGAGAGCGACTGCACGGCCTCCGTCCACGCGCCGTTCTTCTCGGCGAGCCGTTCGAGCACCTCGATCACGGCCGCGTCCTCGAAGTCCTCGCGGAGCGCCGCTTCGACGGCGCGCTGCGCGGCGACGGGATCGCCCGCCTCGCCCTCGAGCACGCGCGCGAGGTCCAAGCGCGCCTGGGTGCGCTCGCGGATCGACGAGCCCCGCGCCACGCGGCGCTCGAACAAGCGGGCCAACGACGCCCCGCTCTGGCTCGTCCGGTAGACGCGCTCGAGGATCTCGAAGGTCTCGTCGAACAGGGTGTCGTCGGAGAGGAGGTCCTCCGCCGCGGCCAGGCTCGGCGCGTGGACCGGCTCGAGCTCGAGGGCGCGCGCGAGGTTCTCGAGGCCCTGCGCCTTCTCGCCGAGCGGGCCGAGCTGCAGGAGCGCGAGGCGGTGGAGCAGATCGGTGCGCGCGACGGATTCGGACTCGAGCGACAAGCGCCGTTCGAGGACGTTCGCGAGCAACGGAGCGTCGTCGAGCGCCGCGTAGACGCGCTCGAGCGATCCGAGGATCTCCTGCGTGTCACCGCCGCGATCGGCCGCCCGCGCGTACGCCTGCGCGGCGCGGGACGGATCGCCGAGCGAGCCTTCCGCGACGCGGCCGAGTCGAACGAGCAGATCGGTGGCGATCGTGGCGTCGGTGGCCGACGCCGAAAGATCCGCCAAGACATCGGCGTACCGGCGGAGGCCGTCGGGACCGACGAGCGAAGCCACCCGCACGGCTTCGGCGTGCAGGGCGGCGTCGGAGGGCGCGTCGACGAGCGCCGCGGCGAGCGCCGCTTCCGCACGCGCGTTGTCGCCGAGCGACGTCTCGGCGATGCGCGCGACGTTCTGCCGCGTCTCCGCGCGCGCGGCCGGATCCGTAGAGGCACGGAGACGCAGCTCGAGGACCTCGATGAGCAGCTCCCAGATCTCCCTGCCCTCGCCCCCTTCGGCCGCGCGACCGCGGACGATCGGCTCGAGGACGTCCGCGACCTCGGCGCGCAGGTCGTCGTCGTTCGTCCCGATGCGGACGAGCGCGCGCGCGGCGCCGTCGTCGTACCCGATCGCGAGCACCTCTCGGTACGTCGCGACGGCCGCGGCCGGATCCTCGAGCTCCGAGGCCTGGAGCTCCGCGATCCGCTTCTTGAGGGCGATGATCTCGTCCGTGTTCGACGCCGACGCGGCGCGGGCCGCGAGGTTGTCGAGGAGCGCGGGCCACATTTGCTCGGCTTCGAAGAGCGCCGCGAGGCGCCCGAGCACCTCGGCGTCCCCCGGGCGCCGGACGATGGCGCGCTCGAGGAGCACGATGGCCTCGCGCCGATCGCCGAGGCCGACCTCGTAGGCGCGCGCCGAGTCGAGGAGGAGCTGGTGGTGGAGATCCTCGTCGTCTTCGCCGCAAAGCTCCATGCGACGTCGGTAGAGCTCGACGAGCCTCGCCGCGTCGTTCCGCTCTTCGTTCGCCGCGATGAGGTTGTCGAGGGTGAACGCGCTGTCCGGCTCGATCTCGAGCGCCCGATCGTAGGCGTCGATCGCGCCCGGTAGGTCGTCGAGCATGTCGCGGCGGGCCTCGCCGATCCGCCTCCAGAGGCTGGCGCGCGTCTCGTCGTCCGGCGTCAGCTCGACGCGCTTGACGAGCACGCGGACGAGCGTGGGCCAGTCCGAAAGGAGCGTGGCGAGTTGGTCCATGGCGTCAAGAGGACGCTCGTCGCTCTCGTCGAGCTCGAAGAGCCGCTGCCACGCGTCGAGCGCGCGCCGCGGATCGTCGCGGCGCGTGTCGTGCAATTTCGCGAGCGCTTCGAGGATCGCGCGTTGCCCGACGCCGTCGATCTTCGTGATGCCTCGCTCGTAGGCGTCCGCGAGATCGTCCCAGAAACCACCGGCGGCGGCGACGCGCTCGAGCTGCTCGAGACTCTCGCCGTCGTCCGGATCGGAGACGAACGCCTCCTTCAAGGCGTCGAACGCCCCGCGCAGATCGCTGCCGTGCTCCTCGAACAAGCGGGCGCGGTCGCGGAGCACGACGACGCGATCGGCCACCGACGTCGCGAGGGAGAAGCGGTGCTCCGAGAGGCCGACGAGCTTCTTCCAATCTTCCGTCTTCTCGTAAACCGGCGCGAGCAGCTCGACGACGCGCGCCTTGTGTCCCTCGCGGTCGATCAAGGATTCGAGCTTCGCGGTCGCGGCGCGCCCCTGCGCCGTCGACGCCGGATCGACGACGCCGAGGACCGTCTCGAGCTCGTCGATGGCCGACGCCGGATCGTCGAGCCGCCCGTCGAGCACGCCGGAGAGCTCGAGTCGGAACGACGCCTCTTCCTCGGGAAGCGCGCTCTGCTCGGCGCGGCGGCGGTACAAATCGGCGAGATCGTGGAAGCGCTCGCGGCGCGTGAAGAGCCGCGCGAGCGCCTCGTGGGTCGCGGACTCTGCTTCGTCGATCTCGAGGATCGCCCGGTGCGTCGCGATCGCCGCGTCATCGTCGCCCAGCGCGGTCTCCTCGAGCTCGGCGATCTTGCGCAGCGTGGCCATCCGCGCGTCCGGCTCCGTGCGGTAGTCGAGCGCGTCGCGGTAGAGCGCCACGCGTTCGGCGGGCCGCGAGAGGCGCTGCAAGATCCGGTCGATCGCCGCGAAGGCCTTCTGCTCCTCCTCGGGCTCGAACTGGTAGGCGCGGCGGAAGAGCGCGAGGGCGCGTTCGTCCTCGCCGTGCGCCTCGAAGAGCTCGCCGGCCCGGTACGAAAGGCGCGCCGTCGCCGGCTCGTCGGCCGTGATGCCGTCGAGCTCCGTCGCGTAGATCTCGGCGAGCCGCCGCTCGGCGTTCGCCACGCGCGCGATCCGTTCGAGCTCCGTCCACGTCGATTCGAGCGTCGGATCCTCGTGCAGGAGCTTCGCCGCGACGCCGAGCGCCGCCTCGTAGTTCTCCTCTTGCTCCTCGTGGAGCTTGACGAGCCGGCGGAGGAGCGTGCGTCGCTCTTCCGGATCTTCGTTCGTCGACAAGCGCGCCTCGAGCGCCTGCATCACGCGGCGCCAATCGAGGCGCGCCACGTACACGGCTTCGAGCATGGTCGCGGCGCGCGCGGCGTGCGTGGGCTGCTCCATCTTCCGCTCGAGCGACGCGATCGTGGGGCCGTGCATCGGATCCAGCCGAAGCGCGTTCTCGAACTCCTCGAACGCCCGATCGAAATCGGTGAGCTCGCGGTCGTGGATCTCGCCGATCGCGTGATGCAGATCGGCGCGCCTCGCCGCGTCCGTGTCGCTCCGTTCGAGCTCCCGCTCGTGCAAGGCGACGAGATCTCCCCAGCGCGCGAGCGATGCGTAGAGGCGCTCGAGCGCGGAGACGGCCGAGCGATCGAAGTCGATCTCGAGGATGCGTTCGTTGAACTCGACGGCGCGATCGCGATCGTGCAGCTCCGCGTCGCAGATCTTCGCTTGCTTCGCGAGCAAGGCTCGTCGCGCGTCGTCCGTCGCGGCGAGCTCCGTCCGCCGGTGCAGGATCTCGAGGAGCGCCTCGTGCTCCGAAGCCTCTTCGTAGAGCTCCTCGAGCGCGGAGAGCGCCTTCGGATCGTCGGCGCGCACGTCGAGCGCGGCCCGGTAGGTCTGCTTCGCGAGCGACGCGTCGGAGAGCTTGGTCCGCGCGAGCTCCGCGGTCCGCAGGAGGAGCGCGATCCGCCGATCGTCGTCGAGCACGTCGGGGGCGATCTCCCGGTAGAGCTGGACGAGCTCGGGCCACGCGCCCGTTCGTTCCGTGAGCCGCTCGGCACGGGCGAGCCAGTCGCTCAGACGCTCGTCCCCTGCCGACGCTCGGACGCCGCGGGCGACGTAGCCGAACGCGAGCCCGAGATCTCCGAGTGGTCCCTCCGCGACGTCCGACGCGCGCGCGAACAGGGCGAGCCGCGCGTCCGGATCGTCCTCCGTCTCGATCTGGATGTCGAGGACGCGGGCGAGCTTCGTCTCCGAGCCTCCGGTCTCGTAGAGCGCGCGCAAGATTTCGGCCGCTTCGCTCCGGACGTTCTCGTCGTCCAGGAGCTCTTCGAGCGCCGCACGCGGGACCTCGTTCGCCGGGTCGATCCCGAGGGCCTCGCGGTACGCGTCGATCGCCGCCGGCAACTCCCCGAGCTTCTTGTGGCGAATCGCGCCGAGCGAGGACAGCAAGGTCGCCCGATCGGCCGGCTCCGTCGTGAGCCCGAGCTCCGTCTCGCGGATCTCCGCGAGATCGGTCCACGCGCCCGTCTTCTCGTACAGCTCCGCGATCGCGCGGAGGGTGTCGCGATCGGGTCCGAAGTCGTCGAGCACGGCGCGGTACGCCACGATCGCGCTCGGCACGTCGCCCAAACGCTCGGACAACGCGCGCGCCGTCCGGACCATGAGCTCCTTGCGCGTCCCCGGATCGTCGGCCCGCTGCTCGCGCGCGCGGAGGACCTCGACGAGCGCCTGGTGATCGGCGGTGCGCTCGTAGAGGCGATCGAGCTCCGAGAGGGCTTCGGCGTCGGCGGGATCCTCCTCGAGGCACGACTTCCAGGCCGCGATGGCGGCGGCCTCGTCCGCGAGCTTCTCCTCCGACAAGCGCGCGAGGCGTCCCAGGAGCTCACGTCGGAGCGCAGGCGCCTCTTCGAGCTTCACCTGGACGGACAGGACTTGGGCGAGCTCGCGTGCCTTGCCCGGATCGCGCACGTAGAGGCGCTCGAGCGAACGCGCGGCGGGGAGCGCGATCGAGGGATCCTCGGGCGCAAGATCGAGGATCTGCCGATGGAACGTCTCGGCGCGCTCGATCTGCCCCAAATCTTCGTGGATGCGCGCCACCTCGGTGAAGAGCTCGGCGCGGAGCTCGGGCGCGTCCGCGTTCTTGGCGGCGCTCGCGATCACGTCCGCGGCCGCCTCACGGGCACCCTGTCTCGCCGCGATTTCGAGGTAACGATGGCGCGCCTCGACGTCGCCCGGCGAGAGCGGCAGGAGCCGCGCGTAGACCTCGAGCGCGCCCCGATCGTCCGTCAGGCGCTCGTCGCGGAGCTCGGCCATCCGGCGGAGCAGCTCGCGGCGCTCGGCGTCGTCCACGGCGAACTCGAAGCGCACGTCGAGCACGCGCACCAGATCGCGGATCTCGTCGCGCTCGGTGTAGACGCTCTCGAGGATGATCGCGGCGCGCTGCCGCAAATCCGGGTGCGACAAGGATTTTTCGACGAGCTCGCGCGCCTCGCGGACGGACGTGTCGGCCAGGATCACGGCTTCGAGGTGATCGAGGGCGGCCTTCGGATCGCCGAGCTGCGAGAAGAGGAGCGTGCCCAACCGGAGCCGCAGGTCCGCCGCCTCGTCGTCGCTCGCGAGCGCGAGCCGCCGCTGGAGCAAGTCGGCGAGCTTCTGCCAGCGCGACTGCGACGTGTAGAGCGCGTCGAGCGACGCGATCGCGCGCTCGTTCGACGGCTCGATCTCGAGGACGCGCTCGTAGTGGTGGATGGCGAGCGGAGCGTCCGCGGTGATCTCTTCGGCGACCAGGGCGATCTCGCCGAGCAGCTCGACGCGCCGGCGTTCGTCTTGCGTGACGCCGAGGGTGCGCTCGTAGAGGCCCTCGAGATCCTTCCAACGCTCGCGCGCCGTGAGGATCTGCTTGAGCCGGCCGAACGCCCGCGCGTTCGCGGGATCGAGCGACAAGATGCGCTCCAAATGGACGGCCGCCCGATCGACGTCGCCGAGCACTTCGTCGTGGACGACCGCCGCGCGCTCCGAGAGATCGAGCTCCACCTCGGGCGAGAGCGTCCCCGGCTGGGCGGAGAGCGCCTGCGCCAGAGCATCGACGAAATCCTTCGTGCGGTGCGTCTTCGTCGCGAGCGACGAGAGCCGATCCCAGAGCGGCAGATCCGCCGGGTGCTCCTCGGTCGCCCGCCGCAGGACGTCGAACGCGCCGGCGGGATCGGCGAGCTTCGTCTTCACGTCCGCGAGCTTCTGCTGGAGCCCGAGGCGATCCTGCTTCGACGGCGCCGTCGCGATGAGGACCGCCAGGACGTCGGCTTGCTTCGCCCAGGCCCCCGTCGCTTCGTACGCCCGGTCGAGCGCCGTCGCGGCCCCCACGCGCGTCTCGGAGATGGGCAAGAGCTCCTCGAGGATCGCGACCGGCGCGCGGTCTTGAGGGACCAGCACGAGGGCGCGGACCGCCGCGGCGAGCGCGCCTTCGGGGTTCTTGAGCGGCCCCATGTAGAGGCGGGCGAGCTCGACTTCGCGCGCCGCTCGATCCGCGCCTTCCACCAGATCGCGCTCCCGCTCGATGAGCGACGCCGCGCCCGCGTGATCGCCCGTGGCGAGCAGGAGGCGCGCGAGGGCGCGGAGCGAACGGACGTCGTCGGGCGCGAGCGTGAGGAGTTCGCGGTAGAGCGACGAAGCGCCTTCGGGCGATCCGAACGCCTCTTCTTCGAGCAAGGCCCACTCACGGAGCAAATCGAGCTTCGTCGCCTCGTCGGCGCGGTCGATCCGGTGGCGGAAGAGCCATCGCAAATCGTCGTGCCGATCCGGCATCGTCCGCAGGAGCCGGTCGAGCGCCGCGACGGCCTCGACGTCGTGCGGATCGTTCTCGACGAGATCGCGGTACGCGCGGACGGCTTCATCGGAGCTGCCGGCCTCGGCGACCCACCCGCTCGCGAGCTTGAGTTGCAGCGCGCGACGCTCGGCGCCTTCGGACTCTTGGATGCGCCCTTCGAGCAGCGCGGCGAACGCGGTCCACTCACCGGACGCGTGCGCCCACCCTTCGAGCTCGGCCAAGGCGTCGGGATCGGTCGGGTCGATCTCGAAGGCCTTCGCCGACGCCGCGAAGGCCGCCGCGCGATCGCCGAGCTTCGTCCCCTTGATCTGCGCGAGCTTCCGGTAGAGATCGCGCTTCTCTCCGTCGTCCTTCGCGTGGCCGATCAGGATCCCCAGGAGGGCCGGGATGCGCGCCCACTTCTCTTCACTCTCGCAGATGGGCACCAGCGCGCGCGCCGCACGCTCGTCGTCCGGACGCACCGACAGCACGCGCTCGTACGCACGCCACGCACGCTCGGGCGCACCGAGCTGCCCTTCGTAGATCGCCGCGCAGCGCAGCGAGAGATCGACCTTGAGCGCCGGATCGGTCGTCCGATCGGCTGCCGCCGAGAGCACCTCGACGAGGCCGTCCCAGTCGCCTTCGGGCGCGTAGAGCTCCGTCAATCCGTCGTAGTCGCCGAGGGCGAGGTAGCTCTCACGCAGGATACGGAGCGCCTTCGTATGGCGGGGCGAAAGCGCAAGCACGCGGCGCCACGTCCGGAGCGCACCTTCCGCGTCGTGGAGACGGTCGCCGTAGACCGTGCCGAGCTTCTGCAGGAGCGAGAGCTGCGTCGCCTCGTCCGTCGCGATGCGCGCGCGCGCCTCGAGCGCCTCGGCCACCGTGACGAAGTCCTTCTCCCGCTCGGCCTGCTTCTCGAGGGCGTCGAGCGCGCCGAGATCTTCCGGATCTTCGGCGAGGATCTGCTTGTAGAGCCGCGTCGCGTCGGCGCCGCGATCGAGGCGATCCGCGGCGATCTTCGCCATCTCCGACCAAAGCGCGCGCCTCGCCGCACCGGACGCGGCGGACGCCTCCGACTCGTAGAGCTCGAAGAGCGGACGGTACGCACGCCGCTTCGTGTAGAGCTCCTTCAACTTCTCGAGCGCCTCGCGATCGGCTGGCTGGGCCTCGCGCAGCCGTTCGTAGGCCTCGACGGCGTTCTGGACGTTCGAGAACTGATCGAGCCACCGCCGCGCGATCGATCGGTAGAGCTCCGCCTTCACTTGCGTGTCGGGCTCGAGCTCCGCGAGGCGAAGCTGGGTCGTGAGCAGATCCCTCCACCGACCGAGCGACTCGTAGACGCGCGCCAGCTCCCGCACGGCCGACGCGTCCGACGGATCGAGCGCGAGGATCTGCGAGAGGATGGTGACGAGCGCCGAGTCGCTCTTGATGTGGGTGCGGTAGATGTCGGAGATCTCGCCGAGGATCGGGAGCCGCGCAGCCGCGTCGTCGAGCGGCGCGGCGTCGAGCTCGCTGCGCAAGACGTCGGCCAGGTGGTGGAACGCACCGGTCTGTCGATAGAGGCGCTTGAGGGCGTCGCGCGCCGCGGCGTTCGACGGATCGGAGCGCAAGACCGTCCGCCACTGGTCGATCGCCTTCTGCGCGTTCGCGTTCTCCTCGGCGAGCGCCGCGATCTCGCCGGCGATCTGCGCGCGCTCGGGGCCGTCGGCGAGCGCGCGCTGGGCGTCGCCCAGGACGGCCAAGAGGCGCGCCGGATCGTTCTTTTGGCGGCAATGCTCGCGGAAGAACCCGAGCATGCCGGGGTGGGCCGGTTCGATGCGCCGCAGCTTCTCGAAGTACGGCTCGGCCGCCTCCGGCTTGTCGCGCATCTTCCAGTTCACCATCGCGATCTGGAGCGTCACGCCGAGCTCTTGCGACGCCGGCACGCCGCCGCCGCGGAGCTGCCCCTCGTAGAGGGACACGAGGTGGTCCCACATGCCGTGCTCGGTGAAGAAGTCGACGAGCTTGCTCGTGGCCTCGACGTGCCCCGGAAGCAAATCGAGGACGCGCTCGTACGCTTCGGCCGCGCGCTCGGGCGAACCGACCTTCTTCGCGAGCACGCGCGCCAACCGGACGACGGCGGCGATCTTCTCTTCCCGTGAGGGCGTCTCGTCGGCGAACGTCGAAAGACGCGACGCGACCTCGTCGTAACGTCCGAGCTCGCGCAAGACGCGCTCGAGGAGCAAGGTGCCGCGGCGGCTCGACGGGTCGAGCGCGAGGGCTTCTTCGAGCCTCCGGACAACGTCTTCGAGCAACGCCGCGCGATCGTTCGACGCGTTCGACGGGTCCTTCGCGGGCTGCGCTTTCCCCTTCCCCTTCTTCTTCTTGTTGCCACCACGGAGGCTCTTCGGAGGCTCCGCGTCGGCGTCCGCTCCATCCGCGCCGTCGGCCTTGGCGCCCGCGCCGAGCCCATAGCGGTACGCGGTCTCGGCCGCGGACACGAGCAGCGAGCTCTTGAACGACGCGTCGTCCGCATCGCTCGCCTCGGCGACGTAGCGCGCGACCAGATCGCGCCATTTTTCGCGCTTCGCGGCGCCGCGTTCGAGGCCTTCCTCGGCGGCCGGATCCGACGGCACGAGCTCGGCGATCCGCTCGAACGCGCGCGTGGCGCCCTCGTCGTCGAGCAGCTCTTCGTCACGCACGCGCGCGAGCTCGCGCAGGCACGCGACGGCCGGCTCACCGTCGACGAGATCGGCTTCGATCTCGAGGAGCCTGGCGACCGCTTCGTACTCGCGCCGCTGCTCGTGCTCCTGCCGCGCGGCGCGGAGCAACTCGACGAGCTCCGCCACCTCTTCGGCCGGGACGTCCTCGGACGGGATCGCTCCGACGATCTCTCGGAGCTCGGACCACGCCGCCTCGCGGTCGGGCTCGTCCTGCAGAATTCCGAGGACTCCACGGATCGTCGTCGCAATCGCATTCGCACGCATGGTCACGCTCATCGTTCACGGAGACGGCACGCCGGCGTCGACACACCCCGCGTGGTCGCCGCTCAACATGGCTGGATCATTCACGAAACTATCCCACCTTACAGCGTGGCGATGGATGGTAGAGACCCTCCCCTCGCCAATCAAGGCAGCACTGAGCCATCGCGCAGAAGTCGAGCTCGCGAGACGAAGCGCCCTCGGTTGTGGCAGGCTGCGCCCCCCGGTCGACGAAGATGGCTTTTCGACGTTCTTCGCTCTTGCTTTCCGCCCGCAACGCGTTCGAGGCGCTCGCGGTGTCGGCGCCGACGGTCCTCGACGCGGTCCGCGGCCGCCTGACCGCCGAGGCCTGCGATCGCCGGCTCGAGCGCTTCGCCGCCCGCGTCATGAAGAACGCCCACGTCGACGTGCGCGTGCACGGGCGCATTCCCGGGCGGCAGGACGGGCGCGCCTACGTCGTGATGAGCAACCACGTGTCGCACTACGACATCCCTGTGCTCTACCACGTCATCGGCGGGCAGATCCGCATGGTCGCCAAGGCGGAGCTGTTCCACTTGCCGCTCTTCGGGCAGGCCATCCGCGAAGCCGGCATGATCGAGGTCGATCGAAAGAACCACGCGCGCGCCGTCGCGAGCCTCGAGCAAGCGAAGACGAAGCTCGCGAACGGCACGAACATCTGGATTGCGCCGGAGGGGACGCGGAGCGTGGACGGTTCGCTCTTGCCGTTCAAGAAGGGCGGCTTCATTCTCGCGCTCGACATGAAGGCCCCCATCCTTCCCGTCACCATCGTCGGCACGCGCGACATCCTCCCGTCGAGGGGCCTCCGCTCGCGCGTGGGGGCCGCGGTCGACGTCACGTTCCACGCGCCCATCGAAACGACGTCTTACGCGGATCGCGATCCCCGCGCGGCCCGCGACGCATTGATGCTCGACGTCCGACGCGCCATCGCGAGCTCCCTGGCGACACGAGCGTAGGCGACATGAGCGCAGGAAAAGGCCTCTACATCCTCGTCAACGCGAACGCGAAGCGCGGCGGCCGGCGCATCGCCGTCCAGATCGCGCGCGCCCTGCCCGGCGCGCACGTCCGCCTCACGAAGACGATCCGCGAGGTCGAAGGCTGGCTCGGCACCCTCCAAGAGCCGCGGTGCATCCTCTCCGCCGGCGGCGACGGCAGCGCGATCACGCTCCTCAACGCGCTCGACCGCGTCGTGCCGAAGGATCGCCCTTTCCCTCCGATCGGCGTTTTGCCGCTCGGCACTGGCAACGCGTGGGCCCACGCCCTCGGCGCGCGGCGGCTCGACGACTGCGTGCGCGCGCTCGCCCGGACGAGCGATCCGCTCCCGACGAAGCGCTACGGCCTGCTCGAGTGCAACGGCGTCATCACGTTCTTCGCCGGCTCGGGTTGGGACGCGCAGGTCCTCGACGACTACCGCAAGCAGGTCGAGGCCTCGCCGTCGAACCGGCTCGCCAAGAGCGTGTGGGGGTACATCTCGGCCATGGCGCTCCGCACCGTGCCGAAGACGATGGTCTACGGCCGCCCCCACGTGATCATCGAGAACCTCGGCGACGAGGTCTACACGATCGCGCCCGATCGCACGGTCCGCCGGCTCGAAGGGGTCGGTCGCGGCACCATCCTCTACGAAGGCATGGCGAGCGTGACGGGCGCCGCGACGTGCCCCGAGTTCGGCTACGGCTTCCGCGCCTTCCCGTTCGCCGAGCGGCTCCTCGGCTTCATGAACGTGCGCGTCTACGACCAGGGCGCGCTCACGGCGGTCGTGAACATCCCGAAGCTCTGGCGCGGCGCGCACCCGCTCGAGGGCATGACGGACTGGTTCACCACCGAGGTCCGGATGACGTTCTCGCGGCCGATGCCGCTGCAAATCGGCGGCGAGGCCATCGGCGAGCGGCGGACGGTGGACTACAAGATCTCACCGCGCACGGTCGACGCCGTCGACTGGCGCCTGCTCGGCTGACGCGACGGGCGGGCTCGTTCGGCACGAGCCCGCGCCCTCGGACCGCACGCCGTCAGGGCTTCGGCCACACCTCGAGACCGCCGAGGTAGGCCGTGTTGTCGGTGAACGGGTTCGTCGCGAGGACCTCGACGGCGCCCTCCGCGATCGGCGTCGTCGCGTCGGTGAACGCGACGCTCACGAGCTCGATGTCCGGCGCGCCGCCGTCGTCGGGGTACGTCGCGCGCGCCCCGACGATATGGCCGCTCCCGGCGTAGGCGAAGACCCCTAGCCCTCCCGGGATCTCCGCGCCGAGCGACGTCGTCGTCGGATCCCAGAGGAACGTCTGGCCATAGAACCCGACGACCGCGTGCGTCTCGTCGACGTAAGTGAGCGCCGCCGGGAAGCCCTTGTCGTCGAGCGAAAGGAGCGTCTTGACCGCGCCCGTCGCGAGCGAGACCTCCTCGACGCGCCGGCGTTCGACCGCGCCCGCCTGACCGTCCTCGTCGGCGTTGCATCCGGTTTCGAGCACGAGCAAGCGATCGTTCTTCGCGTCGTACGCCATCGACGCGGCGCCGGGGTTCACGCCCGCGCCGCCGAGGAGGATCGAGCCCGACGGCCCTTGTCCGCCGAGCGAGGCGACGGCGCCGGTCTCGGTGTCGATGCCCACGATGGTCGGCTTGGAGTCCGTGCAGAGCGCCGTGTAGCCGTCCGACGCGACCTTCTTGAGATCGTTGTTGCCGAGCAGGAGGTAGATGCGCTTCTTCGACGGCGCGTAGACCGCGCTCGCCATGTTGACGAAGCCGTCCTTGTCGCCTTCCTGGACGAACGAGGAGAGATCGATGAACTTCGAAGGCGCGCCGCCGTCGGCCGACGCCGTCGTGTCGATCACGGCGACCTTGTTGCGGTTGTAGCGGACGACGTAGCCGCTGTCGCACGTCGGGACGACGATGTCGCTGGGGTTGGCGTACGAGGCGGCGCCATCGTAGGTGTCCTCACCGAGGACGTTCCACGTCGAGAGCACCTTCCAGGGCTCCTTCGCGTCGAGCTTCGCCACCACGTCCGCCGACGACTCCAGCAAGTACGGGTTCGCGCCGGACGACGCGGTCGCGCCGAAGCCGGGGAAGCTCAACCGGCCCGCCACCTCTTTTTTCGCGAGGTCGACGACGGCGAGCTCACCGCCGGCCGTCACCAGCACGCGCGGAGAGAGGCCCCTCGGCCGGCGTCGCCGCGTCCTTTCCGTCGCCGGCGTCCGGCGATCCCGCGTCCGGCGTCGTGACGACCGACGCGCCGTCGTCGTCGCTGCAGCCCACCGCCCAAGCTCCGAACAACGGAGCCACCCACACGAACGAAAGCCAACGTCGATTCATGAACGAACCTCGGCCCGTGCACGCCCGCACGGGTTCGAAAAGGAGATCCTCCACGCGTGGCCCGGTCTCCGGACTCCCGGATCGTCCTCCCCCGAGCCCTTCCCAGGTCGCGGCGTCGCTTCCCAGTGGTCCTGCTCGGGTTCGTCCCCGGTTACCGTGGCGGGTGCCGTGCCGGCATTTCACCGGCTTCCCATGGATCGCGACACGCTCTTCGAGCGAACGCGTTCCGACCACACGTAGGTGCCGGAGCCCGACGACGACGTCGGCGAGCCCGTCACGCCATCCGCCATAGCCGACACCGTCGCGCGGCGTCAACGCCCGCCCCGCTCGGCTCCCTCCGCGGTGGGTTGCGCGGGCGACTTCCCGTAGGATGGCGAGGCGCATGGCGCTCCTCCGACCCTCCGAGCTCGCACGTCTCTGGGGCCTGCACCCGAGCACGGTCAACGGCTGGATCCGCGAAGGCCGGCTCCCCGCCATCCGGACGCCCGGCGCGCAGTACCGCGTTCGCGAGGCCGACGCACGCGCCTACTGCAAGGAGCAAGGTCTCCCCGTCCCGCGCGGCGTCCAACATCCGGGCGGCGCGATCGTGCTCTTGGGCGCGCCGAGCCCGACCCAACGCGCGATCGCGCGGGCATGCAAGGCGCGCGACGCCTCGGTCGCGGCGTGGACGAACGTGCTCGACGGGCTGATCGTCATCGCCACGACCCCGCCGGACGTCGTCGCCATCGACGCCGGGACCACGAGCGTCCGCGCCCTCGACCTCGTTCGGGCGCTCCGGCGCCACGAGCGGACCGCGGAGGTGCCGGTCGTCGTGCACGACGCCACCTCGCGGAGCACGGCGCTCAAGCTCGGTCCCACGACCGTCACGGGCCAGGACGCCGCCGAGGAGGCCGTTCGCGCGACGCTCGACGCCCTCGATCAAGCCCGCGCGAAACCGCGCCGCTGAGCGCGCGCGACGGCGTCACGTCGCGACGACGCTCCGTCAGCCGCGAAGGCGCTTCGACACGCGGTCGAGCAAGCGATCGGCGACCTCGTTCTTGTCGGCCTGGAAGAACGCTTCGGCGCCGCCCTCGGCGACGATCGACACGCGGTTCGTCGCGTGGCCGAGCGACTCGTGCGCCGCGTTCGCGACGACGAGATCGACCTTCTTCGACGCGAGTTTCTGCCGCGCGTAGGCGACGACGGACGCGTCGTCACCGGTCTCGAGCGCGAAGCCGACGAGCACGGGGCTCGTTCCGCGCCGGGCGTGGCCGATTTCGGACAAGAGATCGGGGTTGCGTACGAGCGCGATCGCGGACGGCTCGGCGGACGATTTTTTGATCTTCGCGGCATGCACCTCCGCCGGGCGGAAATCGGCGATCGCGGCGGCCATGATCAGCACGTCGGCGCCGTCGAGCGACGCACCGAGCTCTTCCGCGAGCGCCCGCCGCATGTCCTCGGCGCTCTCGACGTCCCGGCGCACGACCCCGTCGGGTGTCGGCAATCCGACAGGTCCCGCCACGAGCACGACGCGCGCCCCCCGTTGCGCCGCCCGCGCCGCGATGGCGAACCCCATCTTGCCGCTCGATCGGTTGCCGAGAAACCGCACCGGATCGAGGGCCTCATAGGTGGGTCCCGCCGTCACGACGACGCGCTTGCCAGCGAGATCGCGCGGAGCCACCTCTCCGAGGCTCTGCTCGATCGCGCGCACGATGGCCGCCGGCTCCGCCATGCGCCCCATGCCGGACTCCCCCGAAGCGACCGGCCCGTCCACCGGACCGACGAACCGAACGCGCCCCTGACGACGCAGCTCGTCCACGTTTCGTTGCACGGCCGGATGGCCCCACATGTTGGGGTGCATCGCCGGCGCGACGAGCACGGGTCCGCGCGCGCAGAGCGCCGTCGCGGTCACCAGATCGTCGGCGCGCCCGCCCGCGAGCCGCGCGAGCACGTCCGCGGTCGCCGGCACGACGACGAGCACGTCCGCCCGCTCGGCGATCGCGACGTGCATCTCGCCTTCGAACCGCGCGTCCCACATGTCGAGGCACGCGGCCTCGCCGCAAATCCCCGAGAGCGTGACCGGCCCCACGAAGCGCGTCGCCGACGACGTCATGAGCGGCACGACCTTCGCGCCCTCTTTGATGCACAGACGCGCCACCTCCACCGCCTTGTACGCGGCGATGCTCCCCGTCACCGCGAGCGCGACCGTGCGGCCCTCGAGGGCGCCGCCTTTGCCCCCGGGAACCGGACCGCTGCCGTTCGTTCGCTCCGTCTCGGCCGTCACGACGATGGATCTCCTTTCCATGCCCGCGTCGGCGCCGAAAGGGCCGACCGACGTTCCCATACCGTAGATCGAACGCGACCCGGGAGCGTTCCCGACGACGCTCGGTGCGCATTCGGCGCGCGTACAGCTTGCGTCGAGCCCATGTTCGGCCCGCGTTCGAAACGATTCGCGGCTTGTCCGGCCCCGCGCGGGCGTGCTACCCGGGGCGCCTACGCATGGCGCTCTCCATCGGTATCGTCGGGCTTCCGAACGTCGGCAAATCGACCCTCTTCAACGCGCTCTCGTCCGCCAAGGCGGAGGCCGCGAACTACCCGTTCTGCACGATCGAGCCGAACGTCGGCGTCGTCACCGTGCCCGACGAGCGCCTCACGAAGATCGACTCCGTCATCCACGCCGACCGCATCCTGCCGACGACGATCAACTTCGTCGACATCGCCGGCCTCGTCCGCGGCGCCTCGAAGGGCGAGGGCCTCGGAAACCAGTTCCTCTCGCACATCCGCGAGGCCGACGCGATCGTCCAGGTCGGCCGGTGCTTCGAGGACGCGAACGTCCTGCACGTCGAAAACCGCGTCGATCCGGTCGCCGACATCGCCACGGTCACGACCGAGCTCTGCTTGAAGGACCTCGACACCGTCCAGAAGCGGCTCGAGCGCGCCCGCAAGATGCTCAAGGGCAACGACGCGAAGGAGAAGCTCGCCTTCGAGATTTGCGAGTCGCTCGCCAAGCACCTCGACGACGGCAAGCCCGCGCGGACGCTCATCGGGAACGCGCCCTGGTCGAGCCACGTCGACGCGCCGGCCATCGTCCAGGAGATGCACCTCCTGACGGCGAAGCCGGCGTTCTACATTGCGAACATCGATGAAGGATCGATCGCAAACCCAAGTAACAACAAGCATTTCAAGGCTCTCGAAGAGCTCGCGAAATCGGAAGGCACCTTCGTGGTCCCCGTGTCCGCGGCGCTCGAGTCGCAGATCGCCGAGCTCGATCCGGCCGATCGGCCCGAGTTCCTCTCGAGCGCCGGCCTCGCCGAGCCCGGGCTGCACGCCGTGATTCGTGCAGGATACAAGCTCCTCGGTCTCCTGACGTTCTTCACCGCGGGCAAGCAGGAGGTCCGCGCGTGGACGACGAAGATCGGGGCGCGGGCTCCGCAGGCCGCGGGCGTCATCCACACGGACTTCGAGAAGGGCTTCATTAAGGCCGAGGTCATGTGGTGGGAGGACCTCGTGACCCTCGGCAACGAAGCGAAGTGCCGCGAGGCCGGCAAGCTCGCGATCGAGGGCAAGGAATACGTCATGCGCGACGGCGACGTCGTGCACTTCCGCTTCAACGTCTGACACGACCGGCGCGCGTCGACGGCCGACGCGGCCGCGGCCGCGCGATCAGACGGCGCCGCGCGGTCAGACGGCGACGGGGCCGCCGAACGCGCCGGCGAAGCGGGCCAGCCAGACGAGCATCATCGACGCGGCGGTCGCGACGAGCACGCCGTCGGCGTACGGGAGCCGGCGGAACGCGCCCCACCGGCCGTCGCGCGCGAAGCCCACGAGCTCGACGACGACGATCGCCGCCACCAGCGGCACCACGAACCACGACAGCGGGTGCATCTCGAACGCGCGCTGCCACTGCCCCGAGACGACAAAGCGCGTCGCGCGAAGCAGCCCGCACGACGGGCACGGGATCCCCAGTCCCCAAGCGATCGGGCAACGCCACGGCGCGAACAGCGCGAACGCCACGGCCGCCGTGAACACGAGCGCGCTCGCCCCGATCCGACGCGGCCTACCCGCTCGGGCGAACCGCGCCGACGTCCCGTCCGAAACGTCGGCGGGCGCGGTCGAAGGAGCGCGCTCGGGCGCGTCGCGCTCGCCCGTCACGGATCTTTGACGAGCGGGTTCCCCTGCGCGTCAGTGAACTTCCCGGTGATGATCGAGATCAGATCGATGAGCGCCCACACGCCGCAACCGCCGAACGTGAAGAGCTGGATGAGCCCGATCGTCGTGTAGCCCGTGTAGAAGCGGTGGATGCCGAGGCCACCGCCGAAGACGCAGAGGAGGAGCGTCACCATCCAAGGCTTGCCCGGGCCCGCCGGAGCCAGCGGGCCGCCCTGAGCGCCGGGAGCGAGCGGAGCGCCCCCTTGGTAAGGCTGCATCGCGTGCGCGGCCGGATCGCCACCGTAGGGCGCGCCGTAGCCCGGAGGCGCGCCGTAGGGCTGCCCCGGAACCGCGCCCGGAGGCGGCTGCCCACCGAAGTCTTGCGGTCCTGGCGCTCCGTAAGGCGCGCCCGGTGCCCCCGGATAGCCGGCCGGAGGCGCACCCGGATAGCCTTCGCCCGGAGGCGGTGCCCCCGGAGGCGCGCCATAGCCACCGCCTGGCGGCGCACCGTAGCCCGGAGGCGCGCCGTAGCCTTCCGGCGCCGGCGGCGCACCGTAGCCCCCCGGGCCACCCGGAGGCGCACCGTAGCCTTCGGGGCCCGGCGGCGCGCCGTACGCAGGCGGAGGCGCCGCGTTGGGGTCGAACGACGGCGCGGGAGGCGCCGCGCCCGGCTGCCCGAACGGGGGAAGTGCCCCCGAATCGAGCGCCATCGTCCCGCCGAGCGGATTGACGGACTTCGAGCCGAAGGTCTGGTGCTCGGGCGACGGGCTCGCGGCCGAGGGAGCCGTCGGCGCCACGCCCGCAGCCGCCCCGAGGTTCGGCGGCGCCACGCCCACGATCGTCCCCTTGAGCCGACTCGCGGCCCCGGGCGCCGGCGCGCCTGCACCGGCCGGCGCGGGCGCACCCGGCGGAGCACCGGCGCCGATCGGCGGCGCTTCGGCGGTGAACGGAGCTCCCGAGGCCGGCGCCGCACCCGCCGGAGGCGGATCGCCCGGCTTCGGCAAATTCTGCAGGACGTTCGGCTGATTCATCATCAGCATCGTGCCCTTGAACTTCGCGGGCGACGCGCCCTTCAACGCGAAGCCGCACTTGCTGCAGGCTTGCGCCGTTTCCGTGTTTTGAGTCCCACAGTTCGGACAGAACACAAGAACCTCCGCAACATGACTGGGCGCGTCGGCTCGACGGGCGCGAGGTCATGCCAAAGACCGCCCGAGCATAACGGTTCGGACCTCGGCTCGGAAAGAAACTTCGAGGGCGATTCGACGGGACCGCGGCGTCAACGACCTCTCTGCCGTACGTCGAACGACGCGCGCATTGACGCGTGCGTGACGCCGCGCGTGACGCCGTCGGCGCCGGGATCTGCGGATTCCAACCGGAAACCGGCGGTCGTCCGTCCTTGACATACCCGGCGTGTTGATCCTAGCGTGCGCCGCGAAAAACCCCGATTTTCTCGGGGGATTTCAACGACCGATGCCCTTCGCACTAAGCCCCGAACGCGAGCGCGAGCTCGACGAGATTCTCAAGCGCTACCCGACGAAGATGGCGGCGTGCATCCCCGCGCTCCATCTTTGCCAGGACCAGAACGGTTGGATCAGCGAGGACGTGATCGCCTGGGTCTCGGCCCGGCTCGATCTGCCCCCCGCCCACGTGAAGGGGGTCGTCACCTTCTACACGCTGTTCAACCAGCACCCCGTCGGCAAACACACGGTCTGGGTGTGCCGGACGTTGCCGTGCGCGCTCCGCGGGGCGGGCGACGTGCTCGAGCACTGCGAGCGGCGCCTCGGGATCAAGCCCGGCGAAACGACCGCCGACGGCGCGATCACGCTACGCACGGCGGAGTGCCTCGCGAGCTGCGGGACCGCGCCGATGATGCAGGTCGACAAGGCCTACCACGAAAACCTGACCGTCGAAAAAATCGACCGGATCCTCGACAAGCTTCGAGAGAGCTGAGCGGACGAACGAAGCCATCATGCTCAAGCGAACGAACCTCCTCACGAAGGTCTACGGTCTGGCGAACGGCTGGACGCTCCCCGTCTACGAGCGCGAGGTGCGCGGCTACGAGACGGCCAAGCGCGTCCTCACGACGATGACGCCCGAACAGGTCGTCGCCGAAGCCAAGAAGGCGAACATCCGCGGCCGCGGCGGCGCCGGGTTCCCCATGGGCATCAAGTGGAGCTTCATGAAGCCCCACCCGACGAAGCCCGCCTACCTCGTCATCAACGCCGACGAGGGCGAGCCCGGGACGCACAAAGACCGCACGATCATGGAGCTGAACCCGCACGCGGTCGTCGAAGGCTGCATCATCGGGTGCTACGCGATCGGCGCGCACACGGCCTACGTCTACGTCCGCGACGAGCTCCACCTCTCGAAGGAGCGCCTCTGGAGCGCCATCCAAGAAGCGAAGGCCAAGGGGTTCCTCGGCAAGACGCCGTTCGGCAAGGACTGGGCGGTCGACGTCGTCGTCCACACGGGCGCCGGCGCGTACATCTGCGGCGAGGAGACGTCGCTCCTCAACTCGCTCGAAGGCCGGCGCGGCGAACCGCGCTTGAAGCCGCCCTTCCCCGCCCAGGCCGGCGCGTTCGGCTGCCCGACGACGGTGAACAACCTCGAGACGATCGCGGCGGTCCCGGCGGCGTTCCAGATCGGCTGCGAAGAGTTCAGCAAGCTCTCGGCGATCCACCATTTGAACGACGGCGGCGTGCGCCTCTTCGGCGTCAACGGCCACGTCAAGAACCCCGGCGTCTTCGAGTGCGCCGTCGGCCTCACCCTCCGGGAGCTCATCTACGATCTCGGCGGCGGCATCCAGGGCGACAAGCCGCTCTTCGCGATCATCCCGGGCGGCTCGTCGACGCCGGTGCTCCGCGCCGAAGACGTCGTGCACGCGCCCGACGAGAAATCGCCGCTCCACGCGTGGCACGGGCAGAGCGTCCTCGACGTCCCGCTCGGCGTCGACACGTTCCGCGGCCTCGGCACGATGCTCGGCACGTGCTGCGCGACGGTCATGGCCGAAGGCACCGACCCGGTCGCCGCGTTCCGCAACTTGATGCAGTTCTACCGCTTCGAGTCGTGCGGCCAGTGCACGCCGTGCCGCGAAGGCTCCGGCTGGCTCTTCCGCATCGCCGACAAACTCCTCGACGGCACCTGCTCGATGGAGGAGCTCGACGAGCTGAGCGACATCGCGAACAACATCATGGGCAACACGATCTGCGCCTTCGGTGAAGGTACGGCGATGCCCGCCCTCGGCTTCCTCAAGAAGTTCCGCAAGGAATTCGAAGCCTACGTCCGCGGCGAACGCAGCGGCAAAGACGCCCGTCTCACCGCCGTTCCTTTTTCCTGACCGACTGCCGATGACGCTGGAGAACACGTGAATCCCACCGAACTCGCTTTTGGACAGGCCTTCTTCTGGCTCTCTGCGGCCGTCGCCGTGGCCGGGGCCCTCTTCACGGTCCTCGCGAAGAACCCCATTCGCGGCGCGATGGGCCTCCTCCTGATGATCCTGAGCGTCGCGGGGCTCTTCGTCGCGCTGCACGCGCAGTTCCTCGCGGCGATCCAGCTCATCGTCTACGCCGGCGCCATCATCGTCCTCTTCCTCTTCGTCATCATGCTCCTCGGCCCGAGCGCGACCCCCGCGCACGACCACCGCGGGCGCATCGTGCGGACGATCGCCGGCGTCGTCTTCGGCGCCACGGGCCTCGGCGCCATCGCGCTGCTCGTGAAGGCGGCCCCCGAGTCCCCCAAGGGCGGCTTCCTCCCCGGCGTCCCGAGCGACTTCGGCAGCGTCGACGTGTTCGGCGACATTCTCTTCTCGAATGCCCTCGTGCCCTTCGAGCTCTCGAGCGCCCTCTTGATGGTCGCCATCGTCGGCGCCGTCGCCGTGGCGCGCGGTCGCACGCGGGCGGACGGACACGCGCCGGAGCCCGCGCGCGTGGCCGTCGAAGAGCCCAAGGCCGTCCTCGCCCAGACCACGGAGAGCCACTCGTGATTCCCGTCCACTACTACGTCGTCTTGAGCGCCGTCCTCTTCCTCGTCGGCGGCGTCGGCTTCCTCGCGCGCCGCAACGTGCTCGTCGCGCTCATGAGCATCGAGATCATGCTCAACGCGGTGAACCTCGCGCTCGTCGCGTTCAACCGAACGATGGCGACGGCCCACACGGGCCAGATGTTCGCCTTCTTCCTCATCGCCGCCGAGGCCGCGGAAGTCGCCGTCGGCCTCGCCATCGTCCTGTCGCTCTTCCGCATCCGACGCACGGTTCGCTCGGACGAAGCCGACCTCCTCAAGAACTGAACGGAAGAAGAACGCCTCGCCATGAAGGACTTGTTCTCCCTGTTCCCGCAGAACGACTTTTCGCTCCTCGCGATCGTTCTCCTCATGCCGCTGCTGGGCGCGTTCATCAACGGCGTCTTCGGTCAGCGTCTGGGCAAATCCGCCGTCCGCCTGATGGCGCTCACCGCCATCGGCGTGAGCTTCGTCGCGGCCGTCGTCACCTTCGTCGCGCTCAACGGCGCGGTCGACGCGACCCGCGTGGTGACGGAGGGCCACGGCCCCACCCGCCACGAGCACGTGAAGCTGTTCTGGCACGCGTGGGAGTGGATGCAGACCTCGCGCAGCATCCCGTCGGACGGCGGGATCATCGACGCGCGCATCCCGATCGACTTCACCTTCAGCGTCGACGCGCTGTCGGGCGTGATGATGCTCGTCATCACGGGCGTCGGCTTCCTC
The DNA here is from genome assembly GCA_044226145.1 of Labilithrix sp. Lineage (GTDB taxonomy): Bacteria > Myxococcota_A > Polyangia > Polyangiales > Polyangiaceae > Labilithrix. The sequence continues at coordinate 38,646 of JBGAHN010000031.1, forward strand.
ATCCACGTGTACTCGGCCGCGTACATGGCCGAGGACAAGGGGTTCTGGCGCTTCTTCACGTACCTGAACCTCTTCATCTTCTCGATGCTCGTCCTCGTGCTTGGCGACAACCTCGTCGTCCTGTTCGTCGGATGGGAGGGCGTCGGTCTCTGCAGCTACCTGCTCATCGGCTTCTGGTACGAGCACCTGCCGAACTCGGCGGCCGGCAAGAAGGCGTTCATCGCGAACCGCATCGGCGACTTCGGCCTCATCTGCGCGATGTTCCTCCTCGTGCACTACACGGGGGCGCTCGACTGGAACGGCATCGCGGCACACGCGCACGATCTGCTCACGCCCGGCAAGGGCGCGCAGGTGCACCTCTGGCCGATCGGCGGCAACCAGTTCCAGGATCTCTCGCTCTTCGGCCTGAAGATCCCGCTCTCGTACCTGCAGCCGGACGTGCCTTGGACGATCACGGCGGCCACGGCCGTCGGCCTCGCCCTCTTCTTGGGATGCACCGGCAAGAGCGCGCAGATCCCGCTCTACGTCTGGCTCCCGGACGCGATGGCGGGTCCGACGCCGGTCTCCGCGCTCATCCACGCGGCCACGATGGTCACGGCAGGCGTCTACCTCCTCTGCCGTCTGTCGATGGTGTTCGTGCTCGCGCCGGCGGCGATGATCGTCGTCGCGTTCACGGGCGCGCTCACGGCGCTGCTGGCCGCGACGATCGCGCTGGTGCAGAACGACATAAAGAAGGTCCTCGCCTACTCCACCGTCAGCCAGCTCGGGTACATGATCCTGGGCACCGGCGTCGGCGCGTTCACGGCGGGCTTCTTCCACGTCTTCACGCACGCCTTCTTCAAGGCCTGCCTCTTCCTCGGCGCGGGCTCCGTCATCCACGCGATGCACGCGCGCATCCACGACGACGATCGATCGCAGGACATGCGGAACATGGGCGGCCTGAAGGCGCACATGCCCATCACCTACGCGACGTTCGCCGCGTCGACCCTGTGCATCATCGGCTTCCCGCTGACCTCGGGCTTCTTCTCGAAGGACGAGATCCTCGCGCAGACGCTCATCGCCATGCCGGGCGGCATCAAGATGACGGGCGCGGTGACGCCGTGGCAGTGGCCGAGCTGGGCGCCGTGGGCGCTCTGGACGATCGGCATCCTCACCGCGACGCTGACCGCGTTCTACATGTGCCGCCTCGTCTTCCTGACGTTCTGGGGCGACTTCAAGGGCTGGACCATCGGCCGCCCGACGTCGAAGCCGGATCATCACGAGGCGCACGGCCACGACGAGGATGAAGACGAGGATCATCACCACCACGAGGACCTCTCGCAGCCGGGCGCCGCCCCGCACGAGTCGCCGCGTGCGATGACGATCCCGCTCATCATCCTCGCGACGCTCGCCGTATTCGCGGGCATCCTGAACCCGACCGCGATCAAGGTCTTCGTCGAGAAGTTCTCCTTCGTTCCGCTCGATCACTGGCTCGAGCCCGTGTTCAAGCAGTCGGAAGACGGCGTTCGCTGGATGACGATCACGGACCACCACGAGGCTCATCACCGCGAGCTCATCTCGTCCGCGGGCGCGTTCCTCGCCTTCGCGATCGGCTCTGCCGGCGCGTACTGGGTGTACGTCGTGAACAAGGGCAAGCCGGCCCGCGAGCTCATGCTCAAGGTCCCGCAGCTCTATCGCCTCGTCCTCGACAAGTGGCGCGTCGACGAGCTCTACGGCAAGACGGCGGTCAACGCGGTCGATGCGCTCGCCGACACGGCCGCCTCGGTCGACCAGGGCGTCGTCGACTTCATCCTCGCGCGCCTGACGGCGCTCATCGTGGCCGCGGGCGGCACCGTCCTCCGCGTCCTGCAGAACGGCGTCGTTCACGTCTACGCCGCCGTCATGGTGCTCGGCCTCGG
>JBGAHN010000250.1:0-5762 GCA_044226145.1 Labilithrix sp.
GCCCACGCTTCGAGCGCGCGCGGATCGTTTCCTCGGCTGCGCGCGCGGGTGCGGGCTTCGGCGAGCTTGTCCTTGGCTTCGGAGGAGGCGCGGAGCGACGAGCGCTCGACGATCGCTTCGGCGTTTGGCGCCGTGCCCTTCGCGATGTCTTCGACCGAGCGGCCGTCGGCGTTCGTGTCGACGACCACGTTCGGGACGACGGGGTCGTTCGCGCGTGCGACGCGGGCCTCGGCGCCGTCGGCTGGCGCGCGCGCAGGCTTGGCGTCGCTCGGCTTCGCGTCGGCCGCGGAGCCCTCGTTCGCCTTCGGACGCTCGATCGCGGCCTGCGCCGAGGGAATGGCGGCTTCGCCGGCCGGTCGCGCGGTGAGCTCCTTCGCCGCCGCCTCTTTCGCGGCGAGCTCCTTCGCGGTGACGGCCTCTTCGGTCGCGGCCGCGTTCGAGAGCGTCGCGGCCATCACCTGCGTCGGGGCGACGTCGGCGATCGGCGCTTCCTTGGCCGCTTCGCCGGCGACGTCGTGCGGCGCCTCGGACGCCTCGATCGACGCGGCTTCGAGGGGCGAGGCTTCCACCGACGCGTGCCCGCCGAACCGGTTCGGACCACCCAGCGCCGCGAGCTTCGACGGGATGTCGGCGAAGTTCGCGTCCGGGACCATCGTCTTGTACCCGGCGAGCCCGAGCACGCCGAGCGACGCCGCGAGCGCGACGGCCGCCAGCCCCCGCGCGCGCGATCGGCGCCTCACCGGCGCGTCGCACGCGGCTTCGAGGGCTTCGCGCATCGCGCGGGCGTTCGGGTAGCGATCGTCCTTCGACTTCGCGAGCGTCTTGAGGATGACGGCCTCGAGCTCTCCCGGGATGATGGCGTGCGGCGCGCGCTGGCGCGGCATCTCCGGCGTCTCGCGGAGCTGCTTGCCCATGACGACGACGGCCGATCCTTCGAACGGGCGCGTGCCGGTGACGAGCTCGTAGAGGACGCAACCGAGCGCGTAGAGATCGCAGCGCGCGTCGACGGTCTCGCCCGCGACTTGCTCGGGCGCCATGTACTCGGGCGTCCCGAACACGGCGAAGCCCTTCTGACGTCGCCGCGGCGCTTCGTTCGTCTCGCCGACGTCGAGCGTCGTCTCCGCGAGCGCCATCGCGACGCCGAAGTCGAGCAGCTTGAGGTCGTCCTTCGACGTGAGGAACAAGTTTTGGGGCTTCAAGTCGCGGTGCACGAGGCCCGCGTCGTGCGCCGCTTCGAGCGCGTGCGTGGCCTGGATCGCGAGCTCGGCCGCGCGTCGCCAGCCGAGGCCCTTTTCGGCGTAAACGTCGAGCGTCTGCCCGCGCAGGAGCTCCATCGCCAAGAACACGCGCCCGTCGAGGGACTTGCCGAAGTCGTGCAGCCGCACGAGGTTCGGGTGCGAGAGCTTCGCGATGGCGCGCGCTTCGCGTCGGAAGCGATCGACCGCGTCGTGCGCCGCCGCGTGCGCGCTCACGAGGACCTTGACGGCGTACTTCCGCCCGAGCTCGACGTGCTCGGCCTCGTACACCTCGCCGCTCGCGCCTTCGCCGATCTTGCGGAGCAGCCGGTAAGGCGTCCCCGCGAGCACGAACGGATCGCCCGTCATGTTCGCGGCGTGCACCGCCATGATCCCGCTCGCCGGCGGCGTCACGCTCTCGGGGCGGAGCTCGCGCGCTTGCTTGAGGAGCTTCGCGAACTCCGACCGCGATCGCGCCGGCTCGTGGGGCCAGAGCTGCCTCATCAGCGTCTCGACGCGCGCGCGCGTGCTGCGCTCGCCGTTGGCGCCCGCCGGGGCGAGGGCGAGCACGCGGACGAGCTCCGTGACGGCGCGCGAGGCGCCCGTGACGCGGTCGTCCGGATCGTTCGCGCAGAGCTTCTGGATGGCGGCGTCGAGCTCCGGGGGGACGCCGCGCGAAGCCGCGAGCGCGGGGATCTCGAACTTCGCCGCCGCGACCTCTTCGAGGTGCTTCTGCGCTTCGCCGGAGAGCAGGCGCTTGCCCGCGCAGAGCTCCCACAGCATGACGCCGAGCGCGTAGATGTCGATGCGCGCGTCGCCGACCTGCTGACGGGCGACCTCCGGCGCGACGTAGCCCGGCTTCGCGAACACGACGCCCGCCACCGTGTGGCAGCGCCGGTTGTGCCCGCGCGCGGTGCCGAAGTCGATGAGCTTCACCTCGCCGGCGTGCCCGATCATGACGTTCTGCGGGGACAGATCCCGGTGCACGATGCCGAGCGGCGTGCCGTCCGTGCCCGCGCGCTCGTGCACGTGGGCGAGGGCCTGGCTCATCTCGATGGCGATCGCGACGGCCTCCGGCCAGCCGATCGGCACGCCGACCTGGATCGCGCGGTGCCGGACGTCGGCGAGCGAGCGACCTTCGACGTACTCGACGACGGTGTACGGCTCGCCGCTCTCGTCCGTCGAGGCCTCGAGGATCTGCGCGACGCCGGGGTGGTTGAGCTGCGACTGCACGCGCGCCTCGTCGAGGAAGCGCGCGAGGAACGAGCCGTCGTGGATGTGATCGCGGCGCACCGTCTTGACCACGATCGGCCGCTCGGCGCCCTCGATGCCCGTCGTCGCCGCGAGGTAGACGTCGCCCATGCCGCCGCGCGCGAGGAGCTTGAGCAGGATGAGCCGGCCGAACGTCCGCGGCAGCGGGAGCCCGGCGGCGTCGGTGGCGAAACCACTCGGTCGATCGGTCGCGGAGGAGGGCTTTTCGTCCGTCGAAGGCGCCTTGGCAGCGAGGGCGTCGCTCATGCCTCCTGCATAAGGAGAGCGCGCACGGGTGGCCAAGTTTCGAGCGACCGCACGCTTCGGGCACCGAACGCCTACCCGAACGCGCTGTCCCGACGACCTGGCCGGTGCCCGCTCCTTGGAGGTGCTTTCCGGGGCTACGGATGCCCGCCCGGGAACTGGGACGTCGCCCATTTCGCGAGCTTGGGGCGCTCGATCTTCGAGTCGTGGCGCGGATCGGTGGGGAGCCGCGCTGGGAAGAGGACGTGCTGGATCTGCTGCGTCACGGGCCGCGTCGTCGCGATCGCCAAGAGCTCCTTTCGGATCGTCTCGTGCTCGCTCGCGCTCGTTCCCGGCTCGAGCTCCGCGCAGATGACGGGGACTTCTCCCTCGCCGTTCGGAATGCCGACGAGGCCGCTGCGCCGGACCTTCGGGTGCGCGTCGAACAGCGGCTCGCAGATCAGCGAGAACAGCGGACCACCCTTGCCTTTGACGCGCTGGCTGACGCGGCCGCAGTACCAGAGGCGCCCCTGATCGTCGAGGTACCCGGCGTCGCCGACGCGGTGCCAGATCTCGCCGTTCGAGCCGAAGATCTTGTTCTTCCGCGTGCTCTCGTCGTCCAGGTAGTACCCGGGGCTGACGTGCGGGCTCTTCACGAGGATCTCGCCGATCTCGCCGGCGGGGAGCTCTTCGGCGTCTTCGATCTTCGGGATGGGCGCGTCGCTCATCCGGACGATCTTGATCTCGACGCCCGTGAACGGCCGGCCGACGCAGAGCCCCGCGCCCTTGAGCGTCTGCGCCCACGTCTCGCGGAGCGTCTCGCGGCCGTCCATCTCGGTGCTCGGGAGGGCTTCGGTCGCGCCATAGTTCGAGAAGACGGCTCCCTCCGGCCCCATCGCCGCCATCAAGGCTTCCTTCACGCGCGCCGTGATGGGGGCGCCGCCGCCGATCGCGCGTCGGAACGTCGGCGTCTTGAGGCCGTGCTCGACGGAGTACCGCGCCATGTTCTCGAGCAACACCGGCGACGCGAAGCACGACTCCACGCCGCAGTCGTTGATGACCTCGAGGATGGCCTTCGGATCGGCCTTCCCGGGCGTTTCCCGCGTGAAATTGATGGGCGGGACGACCATCGTTCCGCCGGCGCTGATCGGGATGGTGAAGAAGGCCGGGAAGATGGAGATGTCGACGGGGGGTTTGCCCGGCTGGAAGCGCCAGCTCTCGTGCACGACGCGGTACATGTGCGCCATGTTCCTGTGCAGGTAGAGCGTGGGCTTCGCGGGGCCGGTGCTGCCGGTCGTGTAGAGGACCGACGTCGGATCGTCGGGCGTGACGTCCGGATCGGGGGGGTTGGCCGGCGCTTGCCGCCGGAGCGAGTCGAGCGAGCGCGCGCCGGGGAAGAACGCGGGCTTGCCGATGACGATGAGCTTGCGGAGCGTGCGCGGGCCCCAGCCGAAGGTCATCCGGCCGAGGTGCGCGATCGCGGGGCCGACGAAGGCCTCGGGGTTGATCCGACGGAGCCGTTCGCCGACGTTGAGGTAGCCGACCGCGGGATCGATCCAGAGCGTCATCGCGCCGACGCGGTGGAGCGCGATGGCGATGACGGTCGTGTCGTAGCTCGGCGGCGTCATGCAGATGATGCGCGTCCGCTCTTGGATCCCCATCTCGCGCAGGCCCGGCGCGATGGATTCGGCGTCCGCCGAGAGCTGCCCGTACGTGAAGCGCTTGTATTTGCGCTTGCCGTTGCCATCTTAGCCGTCGGGCTCGATGACGGCGATGCGTTCGGGGTCTTTTCGAGCAACGTCGAGGACGATGTTCGCGAGGTTGAAGATGTCGTTGGGGAAGAGTTTCACGCGACGGCCGCTTTGGGTGTGCTCAGGAAGTCATCGATGATCGCCGACACCACGTCGGGCTTTTCCATCATCACCAGGTGTCCGCAGCCTTCGAGCCATTCTTGGCGGACCGGCTGCAACGTCTCGTTCAGTTGGCGCCCCGCCTTGGCGGAGAGGACGCGGTTCTCGACGCCCCAGATCGTGCAGATCGGAGGGAAGCCGGGGCCCGGACGGAATTGGTCGAGCGCGGCGTAGTTGACGACGTCGTCGAAGACGCCCATGAGCGACGGCATCTGTCCTTCGCTCGTGAAGCACGCGCAGAGCTCGGGCGTGAGGTGGAGCTTCTTCTTGCGCCCGACCGTGCCGAACTGGAACGCGAGCGAGTGCTCGCTGAGCAGGTGAGGCAGGCGGACGTTCTCGAGGACGCCCGTGATCACGTGCGCCGGTCCGGGCGCCTTCTTGCGGAGCCACAGGGCCGGACCGATCCACCCGGCCGAGAAGGTCGCGTCCGTCAGGGGGTTGATGAGGACGAGCGCGCGGACGTCGTGCGGGCGGCGCATCGCGAAGGCGAGCGCCATCGCGCTGCCCATGCAGTTGCCGACGAGCCGCACGGGGCCGAGGCCGAGCCCGTCGACGAACGCTTCGAGCGCGCGGACGTAGTCGTTCAGCGCGTAGCCGGCGCCGGGTTTCGGCGAGGCACCGAAGCCGGGCAGGTCGGGCGCGAACACCTCGTAGCGATCGGTGAAGTGGGGGATGACGTCGCGCCAGATCGTGTGCGACGTGCCGCCGTTGTGGATGAAGACGAGCGGTTCGCCCTTTCCTTCACGGACGTATCGGATGGGCTGCCCCTGGTGGTCGAACGTCTTCATGGTGCTCTTTCCCGGCGTACGAGCGCCGTCGGTCGAACCGTCGCTCCGCGTAGTTTACCCCCGTCCCGTCTCCCTGGCGACGCCGATGGGATCTGGCGCGCATGGTGCGGGAAATGCGGAGGCTTCCACCCACGACGCAGTTTTTGCGGCTCACGAATTCGTGATCGCGCGAGCTCCCGCGAGACATCCACCCTCATGAAAAACATCCGCGCCGCCCGTCATCTCGGATTCGTCACGTCGGCTTTCGTCCTCGGGGCCTGCGGCTCGAGCGCCTCCCCGGTCTCCTCGGATCCTCTACGTTCGGAAGCTCTGTCGGGCTCCATCGGGACGGGGCC
>JBGAHN010000251.1:0-5717 GCA_044226145.1 Labilithrix sp.
GGCGACTCCCGCGACCCCTTCGCCCGCGAAGCCGGCTCCCGCGAAGCCGGCGACCACCGGTGCTCCTGCGAATGGCGCTCCTGCGAACGGCGCCGCGCCGACGACGACCCCGGCTCCGAGCGAAGGAGCCAAGGACACGACGCCCTAGCCGCGGCGGGCGGCTCGTTTGAGTTTGCCGGGGACCGAACTCGTCGAACGAGCGAGGCCGTCGTTTCGCACCGACGTCCTCGCGGTCGGCGCGATCGCGATCGCTCACGCGTTCGTCGCTGCCATCCTGCGAGCACGGGGGTTCGACCACGTCTCGGACGACGATTTCGCGCGCGTCACGATCGCCGAAGCGTTCGCCGCGTCGCCGCGCCTCGACCCGAGCGGAACGAGCTGGCTCCCCTTTCCTTTTTGGACGCTCGGAGGGGCGCTCGCGATCTTCGGGCGATCGCTCCCCGTCGCGCACGCGGCGAGCATCGCCCTGTCGAGCCTGGCGGCTCCCTTGCCCTATGCAGCGCTTCGCAGCACGGGAACGCCTCCGCGGCGGGCCGTCCTTGCCGTCGCCTTCGCGCTGCTGTCTCCCTGGAGCGCGTGGCTCGGAGCGTCGACCGTCCCGGAATCGTTCACGGCGAGCCTGGCGACGGCCGCCGCCATCGGCCTCGGCAGCGGCGACGGATCGGTCCTCGATGAGCAGGATCGTGCGCGCAAGTCGTGGTGGGCCGTCGCGCTCGCTCTCGGCCTGACCGCGGCGTGTCTCTCGCGCTACGAAGCGTGGCCGGTCGCGGCCGTGCTCGCCGGGATCGTCGCCTGGCGCGCGTGGCGCGGACGGATCTCGTTCGCTCCGACGGCGACGCGACGCTCGGACCTCGTCGTGCAAGGCGTGGTCTTGGGCGCGCTCGTGCTCGGCCCGCTGGGTTGGATGCTCTGGAACGCGCACGCTCATGGAAGCGCGACGCATTTCTTCGACCGCGTCGCCCGTTACAAGCGCGCCATCGGCGAAGGCTCGGTGGACACGTTCGAGGCGCTCGCGTTCTACCCGCGCGTGCTCTTCGCGATGCGTCCCGACGTCGTCGCGGCCGCGGCGTGCGCGCTCGTCCTCTTTCGGAGGCCGTCGATCCGGAAGCGATGGGCCGGGCCGCTCGCTTGCACGATCGGTCAGATGATCTTTCTCGCCTACGGCAACGCGCGTGACGGTGCCCCGGCGCATCATCCGGAGCGAGCCTTGCTCGGCGTCGTCTTCTTGCTCGCGATGCTGTCGGTCGACGTGCTCGGACGAGCGTCGCGCTCGCTCGTCGGGCGAGCGCGCGTCTCCGCGGCGGTGCTGGGAGGCGCGCTCGTGCTCGGATGGGCCGTTCACTTGCGGGGGTTCTTCGACGACGTTCCAGGATCGAGCCCGTCGGAAGATCGCCGCGCGCAGATCGACCGCGGCTCGGCCCTCCGCGCGGCGAAGGTCGACGCGTTCGCCGTCACGCCGTGCGCGTTCGAGCACTTCGCCCTGATCGCGGCCTACGGCGCCCCCGAACGGGTCGTCGTGCACCCGAAGACGGACGCCCCCGTCGACGCCGATTGCCCCGCGGTGTCGGTTCGAGCGCCGTGACGCCAAGACCTCACGGCTTCGCCAGCGCCCCGGTCCGCGCGGCGGCTCACGGCTTCGCGAGGTCGATACGGACCGCGTCCATCGACGCGAGCTCCGGCGTGTGCGCGGCGACGGCCACCATCGCGCCACGGGCGGTGAGCTCCGCGATCGTCGCCACGACCAGATCGATCCCACGGCGATCGAGGTTCGCATCGGGCTCGTCGAGCAAGACGAGCTTCGCGTCCTGGAGGAGAACCCGCGCGAGCGCCACGCGCTGCCTCTGACCCGCCGAGAGCTCGCCGATCCGAACGTCGAGCGGCGTCTCCTCACGCGCGTGCAAGGCCTCGAGCACGCCCGTCCGCGCGAGCGCGCGCCGGATCGCGTCGTCGTCGGCGTCCGGGCAAAGCAGCCGCATCGCGTCGCGAACGGAATGGTAGGGCTGACCGAGGTAGGGACGTTGCGGCAGGAACGCCACGTGACGCCGCAGCGACGGGAGATCGAGCTCCGAGAGCAGGCGATCACCGATCCTCACCGCGCCGTCCTGCGGAGCCCGGAGGCCGAGGAGCAGCCGCAGGAGCGTGCTCTTGCCCGATCCGTTCGGCCCGGTGAGCACGAGCGGCTTTCCGGGCTTCCACGCGAAGGAAAGGCGCGCGAGGACGTCTCGTTCGCGCGCGTCGTAGGAGAACGTCAGCGCCTCGCCCGTGACCGTGTCCGGCAAGCTCGCGTGCGCCGCCCCGCTGCCTTCCGCGCGCGCCGGAGTCCTCAAGATCGAAAGGAGTCCTTCGCTCTGCGCTCGCGCGCGCACGAGCTCGGCGGCGCCGCGGACGACGCCGACGAACGACGGCGCACACGCGGCCAACACCAAGGTTTTCGACGTCACGACGACCACGGCCGCCTCGCGCGACGCCGGGTCGAACGCGAGCGCCAGGCCGAACACGACCGCACCGACGAGGAGCGGCGCGCGGCTCGCGAGCGCCGTCCAAAGGCGCAAGCGTGTCGCCCGCTTCGCGTAGGCTCCGAGCACGCCGCCGAGATCGTCGAAGAAGCGCGCCTCTCCTCCGCGTGCGACGAGCTCGAAGCGCCCCTCGAGCGCGACGAGGAGCGTGTCGACGGCGCGGCGATGCGCCGCCAAGATGCTCGCCTCGGCGCGCCCCGTGAAGCGTCGGACGACGAAGATGCCGGCCACGACCACGACGACGAAGAGCATCGTCCACCCGACGAGGTGCATCGGGAGCATGGCTACGACGACGGGCACCAGCGCCGCCGCGACGAGGCCGTCGGCGACGAACGCCGGCAACGTCGCCGCGAGCGCGGATCGCGCGGCGTAGTTCGCGTCGAAGAGGGTCCACTCGAGATCGCTCGCGGGGACGTCGAGGACGTCACCCCGCAAGAGCGATCGCGCCGCCTGGGCGTGGAGCTCGCACTCGACGCGAACCCGCAGCGCGCTCGCCAAGGCCCGCTGCGCCATGTAGGCGACCGACGAGCCGACCGCGAAGACCAACGCCGTGCGCGTCGTCCCTTCGTCGATGCGAAACGCGGCCAAGACGACGAAGACCCGCGTAAGCACCACGAGGAGCAAGAGCGCGCCGGCGCAAGCGCGCGTCGTCGTCGTCAGCCGGGAGAAGAGAAATCGCCACACGGGAACGTCGCTTTTCTATCCGAATGCCGCGCGTGCCGACACCATGCGCGCGCATTTTCCGTCCGAACGCCGCGCGTGCCGACACCCCCTCCCCTCGTATGGTAACGGAAGGGACATGTATTCGGTGCTCGACTACGGGAACATGGCGCTCGACGGCGTGCGCATGGATGCCTACGCCCGCGCGATCGCCCGCGCGGTCCGTCCGGGCGACGTGGTCGTCGATCTCGGTTGCGGCACGGGGATCTTCTCGCTCCTGGCGGCGCGCGCCGGGGCATCGCGGGTGCACGCCGTCGATCTCAACCCGGCCATCTGGCTCGTGCCCGAGATCGCGGCCGAGAACGGGCTCGCCGACCGCATCACGATCCACCCGCGGAGCTCGCTCGACGTCGAGCTCGCCGAGAAGGCGGACGTCATCGTCTCGGACATGCGCGGGGTCGTTCCGTTGTGCGACGATCACGTGAGCGCCATTCGCGACGCGCGCGAGCGGTTCCTGAAGCCCGGAGGGAAGCTCCTGCCCGAACGCGATCGTCTCTTCGTCGCGGTGGTCGAATCCCGCACGCTCCAAGCGACGCTGGCGCCGGCGTGGGAGAGCTTCGGGCGGTTCGGATTTTCGGCGAACGCCACGTCCAAATCTGTGCATCATACACCGTTGAGCACGCGCGGCGCGGCGCTCCAGGCGAGCGACGTCCTCACGGAGGCCGGCGCGTGGGCGACGGTCGACTACGCGACCTACGACGGCCACGCGCTCGAAGGCACCGTCGAGCTGTCGTGCGTCCGCGGAGGGACCGCGCACGGCCTCGCCGTGTGGTTCGAAGCGACCGTCTTCGAAGACATCCGCTACGCGTCCGCGCCCGGATGGTCGCTCGCCTACGGGCGCTATTTCTTGCCGCTGCTCGAGCCGGTTCGATGCGACGTCGGCGCGCGCGCGCGGCTCACGCTTCGCGTCGACGCGCGGGGAGACCGGCTCACGCTTCGCGTCGACGCGCGGGGAGACCGTTGGGGGTGGGACACGGAGATCCGCGCCGCGGGTGGCGAGGAGCTCGCACGCTTTCGTCAAGCGACGTTCTTGGGGGCGCCGACGAGCCCGGAGGCGCTGCTGCGATCTTCCCCCCACGCCGTCCCCACGTTGTCGGACGAAGGAGCGCTGGTGCGGCGCGTGCTCGACGCGATGGACGGAACACGCTCGATCGAGCGAATCACCGAAGAGCTCGGCGCCTCGCTCCCCGAAAACCGACGGCGAGCGCTCTCCGAACGCGTGCGCGAGCTCGCGGCACGCTACGCGCGATAGATCACCGAACGGCTCGATTCGGTCGTCTTTCCGCCGACTTCCATCGCATCGCCTCGTCGCACCTCCGCGCGATGCTCCAGGTTCCTGCGCCGTCCGCTCATGCGTCGAGCGCCTCGCGAACGCGGTCCTGTTCGGCGTCGGTGGCTTCCCTCCCCCGACGCGCGACAAGGCGCGAGGCCGCGTGCGAGCGAACCGCGACGCGCATGACGGCCTCCTTGGCGTACGACGCGGCCCAGAGCTTCGCCGTGCGAGACCAGCCGATCCGGCCCGGTCCGTGGCGCACGAAGATCGTCCGGTTCTGCCGTTGTGCGTCGACGTAGTCCGACAAGAACCGCTCGTCGCGAGACGAAACGCGGATCACGTAGAGCGGCTCGCGCACGACGCCGAACGACGAGTCGTCGACCGAACGGCACCACAGATCGCGATCTTCGGCGCGCGTCAGAGCCTCGTCGTAGGGCCGCGCGAGAAACCACGCGCGTCGCCCCACGACGGAGGCATGCACGAGGAGGCCCCGTTCGATCACGGCGGACGGATCCGGCGGGAGCTCGGCCGACTCGACGATCCCGAGCAGCTTCCCCGCCTCGTCGACGAGCCCCGCCCACGTGCCGACGACGTCGCAGCGGTCCCGGTCGAGCAAGGCGAGCTGCGTCTCGAGCCTCCGCGGGTGGGCGACGTCGTCCGCATCCATGCGCGCGACGAACGTACCGCGCGCGCGCCGCACGATCTCGTTGAGGCGCGCCGGGAGGTGGCGGCGGCGGCCGTCGGAGATCACGGAGATCCTCGGGTCGTCGAAGCTGCGCGCGACGGAAAGCGAGGCGTCCGTCGATCCGTCGTCGAGGAGGAGGAGCTCGAAGTCCTCGAACGTCTGCAGGAGGATGGACCGGACGGCGTCGGCGAGGTGCTTTTCTTCGTCGAAGAACGAGATCCCGACGGTCACTCGGGGAGGAGCGATCACGTCAGCGATCCAAGCCGAGCAGGCGGCGTGCATAGCCGCGCGAAGCCCACGTCGCGTAGGAGAGCGTCGCCGGGACCGAGTCGCAGAGCGTCGCCGTGTAGAGCAAGCGCGACGCCGAGCGGAACAGGGGACGGCCGCGCTCACGAACGACGCGACGAGCCAACGGAGCCCGCCAAGACCCGAGCGACGCCGACTCCTCCGGACCGCCGAACGCGTCGGCGACGAGGCCGAGCGCGAACGAAACCACCCGCGCATAGCCCACGTCGTGCGCACG
>JBGAHN010000032.1:0-39982 GCA_044226145.1 Labilithrix sp.
GTCCTCCTCGCGCTCGTGGCCGTCGAGCTCGTCGTTCGCGCTCGTCCTCGCGCCCGAGACCAAGCCGCGGCCTGAACGCAGCACCTTCGCGCGGCTTCTTTTGCCGTCGAAAATGGCGTAATAGGCACGCGATGGTCCACAAGTCGGCGGCGCGCGGCGCCCATCGGGTCGTGTTTTCGGTTGCGTTCCTGCTGTCGCTCGCGGCGGCGGGATGCGGAGGTGCGGGCCCTTACGGCTACGCGCCCAACTACGTCCCGACCTCCGATGAGGAGACCGCCACGGCCGGCGCGCGCGAGTACGACCCCGTCATGTTCGGACGCCAGCCGGACGCGTGGAAGAAAGGCGACGTCGTGCTCTTCGGCATCGTCACGTCGCGGGCCCCCGGTTCCGGCGGCCGCACGGACGTCACGCTCAGCGTGCGGAAGCTCGAGACGCGCAACCTCTGTTCGAACGCGCGCGACGACGACTCGTGCCGCGTGACCGTCAGCGATCGCGACTTCGGCGTCGTCCATGCCCAGCTCGCTCTCCGGCCTGAGGACGAGGCCAGCGAGCACCCCGTTGCGAACGGCTCTCTGGTGCGCGTCGTCGGGACGTTCGGCGACGGCGTCGACTCCGACGACGGCTCTCCGCTCTTGCAAGCGAAGTTCTACCGGCACTGGCCGCGCTACTTCTATGTGACGACATCGGCGGCCACCATGATGCGCCAGTAATGATGCGCCAGTAGCCGCGACGTCGTCCGTGACGTCGACGTCGCCCGGCGTCGTCTCCCGCCGTCAGAGCGACCGCAAGAAGGTGACGAGCGCCTCGCGATCGGCGGCGGGCATCGCGCGGAACGCGTCGGCCGAAGCACGCGCCTCGCCGTCGTGCCAGAGGATGGCTTCCGCGAAGCCGCGCGCCCGTCCGTCGTGGAGCAGGCGTTCATGCCCGCTGACGGTCGTGAGCCAGCCGAGCCCCCAGAGCGGCGGCGTTCGCCATTCGCGCCCGTCGGCGTCGAAGTCCGGTCTACCGTCGGCCAGGCCTTCGCCCATGTCGTGCAGGAGCAAGTCCGTGTACGGCCAGATGGTCTGTCCGGAGAGCTCGGGGAGATCGCCGACCTCGCCCGTGCGCGCCTTCGGCACATGGCAGCGCGCGCAGCCGGCGTTCGCGAACAAGCGCTTACCGCGAAGCACGGCGAGGCTCGTCGCGTCGCGTCGCCGAGGAACGCTCGTGGCGCGCACGAACACGTCGAGCGCGTCGAGGCGTGCGCGGCTCACTTCGACGCCGTTCGCGCCGTCTTTGTCGCGCGCCTCGATGCACGCCGTCTGCGCGTTCGGGCAATTGTCCTCCGGGAAGAGCGGCGTCGTGACGCCGATGTCCCCGAGGAACGCGGCGGCGTTCTGTTGCGTGACGGTCGGCTGGTTCGCTTTCCATCCGAACCGACCGAGCGTTCGCGACGACGTCTCCACGTTCCACACGCGGTTCGGTCGGCCGGAGATCCCGTCGCCGTCGTCGTCGTCCGGATCGGCGTGCGCGAGGAGATCGGGCTCGGGTATGGCTTCGAGCAAGCCCATGCCGATCGTCATGGACGCCCCCCGCATCGACGTTCGTAGCCCAGGCCCGGGATCTCCGAGGTTCGGCGCGAAGACGACGCGCGGTTCGAGCAGCTCGTAGGCGGTCCCGTCCACGTAGGCGCCGCTCTTGGTCGCGTACGTGACCGACACGGTGCCTTCGCCAGGCACGCCGGCGATGCCCGTGGGCTGCACCTGATCGCCGTAGATCGGATGGGGCATCGGCCCGCCGACGGAGCTCGTCCCCTCGACACTGACGCGGAGGAGCGCCGACACGAGCGGCGCGCCGTCCACGAGGGGAGGTGCCCCGCGCCCGTTCTTCGCGTGGCACGCTTGGCAGGCGACCGCGTTGAACGTGGGCCCCAAACCGACGCGGTCGCTCGTGCTCCCGGATGGATTCGCCGACACGATCCAGCTCATCTCGAACAGCGCTTGCCCCGCAAAGTACGTCGTGCGCGCGGCTGCCGAGAGCCCCGTGAGCGGTTGATAGAACGCGCGGTCGTCGGTCACCGTCGTCGTGACGGTGCCACCCGGATTTTCTTCGCCGGGCTCGAAGTCCGCGTACTCGGAGGCGCCGTCGCCCGCATCCTCGTGGACGGGCGCGGCATCGCCGGCGTCCACGGCGACTGCCGCGTCGCTCGCGGCGTCCGCGCCGTCGTTCGTGTCCCCGTTCGTGACGGGCGCGTCGTCGGGGCCCATCGCTTCGCACGCCGCGTGGGTCACGACCGAGCACGACAGGAGGAGCGCGACGCACGCCCTCGAACGCGATCCGTCGACGCGTCCGGTTCGAGACGGGCGCGCCATCGCACGAGGGCCATGCGTCGCGGCGGTCGCGTGGCGGTTCTCCATGGAACGATCGCCATCCCTCACGGGAACGGCACGAGCACGGACGTCGTCTGCGCCCACGCGTTCGCGAGCGTCGCGACCCCGAGGCTCCCGCGGAAATTCCATCCCCACGCGTAGACCTCGCCGGTCTTCGCGCGCACGAGGGTGTGGGTGACGCCGGCGCCGAAGCTCGTGATGCCGAAGAGCTCGTCGAAATACTTCGGCGGCGAGCCGTTCGTGTGGAGCGCGGCTCGAACGGGGAGCTTGCGGTCCGTCTTGTCGCCCACGGCGAGCTGCCCGAGGCTGTTCTGTCCCCAGCCCCAGAGCTGCCCGTTCCGCAGGAGCGCGAAGCTCGTGTTCCCGTTCGCGAACACCGCGGTGACGTTCGCGAGCGGCGACTTCGCGGCGTCGGTGACGACCACGACGGGCGCGGCGCGGTTTGCGGTGTCCGGATCTTCGCTCTCGCCGTAGCCGAGCTGCCCGCTCGCCCCGAGTCCCCACGCCAACACCGTCCCGTCCGCCTGGAGCGCGAGCAGGTGATCGCGACCGTTGGCGATGTCGACGACGTCGTGCACGGCCGCGATCTTCGCCGGGACCGCGTGGGCCACGGTGTCCATCACGCCGGCGCCGTGCTGCCCATAGTCGTTCGCTCCCCAGATCCAGACGGAGCCGTCCGACGTCAGCGCCGCCGAGTGATCCGAGCCGGCGATGATCTTCACGACGTCGTTCGGCAGGCCCGACACGGCGACCGGCGACGCCTTCGACGGATCGACCGAACCTTCGCCGACCTGGCCCGATCCGTTGTCACCCCACGCCATCACGTGGCCGTCCTCCGTGAGCACGAGGGCGTGCGTGAAGCCGAGCACGCCGTAGCTCGCCTTGACGTCCGGCACGCGCGCGGGCGTCGAGCGCTTCGCCGTGTCGCCGAGGCCGAGCTGCCCGGCGTCGTTCGCGCCCCAGGTCCACACCGAGCCGTCGTCGGCGATCGCGAGCGAGTCGTTCTGGTTGAACGCCACCGCCAGCACCTTCTTCGCCGGCGCGCCGATCGCGACCTTCGCGGGGGACAGCACGCTCTTGTCGTCGCCGGTGGGATTGCCGGCTCCGGCCTGACCCATGTTGTGCCGTCCCCACGCCCAGAGCTCGCCGTCGACGACGACCGCCGAGTGCGCGCCGCCGCCCGTCGTCACGACGCCGTAGCGGAAGTCGACCGCCTCGGACCGTGCGTTGCCCGCGGCATCTTCGACGTCGATCGTCAGGTGGTTTTCCCCGGCGCGCGCTTGCAACACCTCGGCGATCGTCACGCTCTTCGCCCCTTGGGAGATGGCGACGCTCTTGGGCGCCCCGCCATTCAGCGCGAACGACACCTTCGCGAGGCCGCCCTCGTCGGTCACCGTCGCGCGGAGAAGCCGCCGCGTCTCGGCGAAATCATGGATCGGCGCGAGCACCTCGACGGACGGAGCCTGGTCGTCACCGGCCGGTACCTTGCCTGCGTCGCCCGACGCGTCCGGCCGATCGTCGACCTGCGCGTCGTCGTCCGTGGGCGTGGTCGTGCCGGCGTCCTCGGCGTTCTCGCCGGGGTTCGTCGCGCTCTCCGACCCCCCGCAGGCGCCGACGGCCAGCGTGGCACCGAGCTGCGAAAGAGCGAGGAACAGCGCGAATCCAGGACGTTTTTTCGTGTGCCACATGGTCATCGAACCTCTCCGAAGGCCCCCGAAAAAGACTTCCTGGTTCATAGTGAAAATAATTTTCATTTTCAATACTGAGGGCGTCCAGAAGCCGCTCATCGGCCTGCGCTATAGCGTCGTCGCATGCTGACGCTCTCCCCCGACGGGTTCCTCGTGCTGCCGGCGCTCACGACCGTGCACTCGCACGCGTTCCAGCGCGCGATGCGGGGCAAGGCGCAGCGTCCCCCTCGGACCTCGGGGGCGTCCTCGCGCGCTCCGGTCCGCGAGGACTTCTGGTCGTGGCGTGGCGCGATGTACGCCGCCGCCACCTCGGTCGATCCCGAGTCGATCCGACGCATCAGCCGCGTGGCCTTTCGTGAGCTCCGCGCCGCCGGAGTGCGCACCGTCGGCGAGTTCCACTACGTCCACCATCAGCCGGACGGAACGCCGTACGACGACCGCACGATCATGAGCGACGCCGTCATCGCGGCGGCCAAGGAAGAGGGGCTCCGCATCGCCCTCTTGCGCGTCGCCTACCACCGCGCGGGCCCGGGCCTCCCTCCCGAGTCGGGGCAACGCCGCTTCTGCGATCCGAGCGTCGACGACGTGCTCCGCGACGTCGAGCATTTGTATGCAAAATACAAAAATGATCCCGACGTCCGCGTCGGCCTCGCGCCCCACTCCGTGCGCGCCGTCCCTCCGGCGTGGATCGCCGAGCTCGCGTCGTGGGCCGATCGCCGCGGGCTGCCGTTCCACATGCACGTCTCCGAGCAGCCGCGCGAGGTCGCCGAGTGCCTCCAGGAGACCTCGCTCCGTCCGCTCGAGCTCATCGCCGAAAAGGGCGGCCTGTCCGATCGCTTCGTCGCCGTCCACGCGACGCAGCTCGACGCCCACGAAGCCGAGCTGCTCGGTTCGGCCAAGGCGTTCGCGTGCATCTGCGCGACGACGGAGGCCGATCTCGGCGACGGCCTGCCGGATTTGCCGAAGCTCCGCGCGTCGGGCGCGAGGCTCTGCACGGGCATCGACAGCCACGTCATCACAGATCCCATCGCGGACCTGCGCGCGCTCGAGACGCTCGGCCGCCTCGCGACGAAGACCCGCGTGACCTTCGCGCCCGCCGACGAGACGCCCGCCGAAGCCCTCTGGCGGTCCGGTTCCATCGAGGGCGCCCGCGCGTGCGGCTTCGACGACGCCGGCGGCGAGCTACGGATCCGCCGCGATCATCCCACCCTCGCGCTCGTCGAGGACGAGCTCTTGCTCGACGCCGTCGTGTTCGGCGGGAGCTCGGCGCTGGTGCACGACGTGCGCGCGTGACCAGCGACGCGCGCGAAGGCTACGGCCGCGCGACCTGCGCGCGCGCCACGTCCTCGATGGCGGCGACGAGCGCCGACATGTCGAACGGCTTCTCCACGCACGGGTTCTTCACCTTGGCCACGAAGCTCGCGGCGTCCGCGGTGTAGGCCCCGCCCGTGATGAACACGATGCGCGCTTCCTCGCCGCGCCGCCGGCTCGTGAGCTCCTCGTAGAGGTCTTGCCCGCTCATCCCCGGCATCATCACGTCGCACACGATCGCGTCGTAGGGGCCCGCGTCGATGAGCGCGATGGCCTCGCGGCCGCCGGAGGCGATGTCGATGTCGTAGCGCCCGAGCGAGTCGCGGATGCTTCGCGCGACGAACGGCTCGTCGTCGACCACGAGGACGCGTCGTCGCCCTTTCTCCTGTCGCTTCGGATCCTCGGCGCTCGGAGCCGCCGCCGGTACGGCCGGGAGCTTCAGCGTCACCGTCGTCCCGCGCCCCACGTCGCTCGTGACGGTGACGTCGCCTCCTTGCGACGCGATGAGGGCCTTGCAGATGGAGAGCCCCAGGCCCAGATGTCCCCGGTCCTTCTTCGTCGTGAAGAACGGCTCGAAGAGCCGATCGACGTGCTCCTTCGCGATGCCGTGGCCCGTGTCGCGCACCTCGATGAGCACGTGATCGCCCGACGCGCGCGTGGTGATGGTGATGGTCGGCAGGCTCGGCGGAGGAGAGGTGGAGCTCGACGACGAGGTCCGCGTCGGGATGGCGTGCTCGACGTTCATCAGCACGTTCAAGACGGCCTGCGCGAACCGCGCTTCGTTCGCGCGCACGAGCGGTACGTCGTGGAACTCGCGGACGATGTGCACACGGGACCGGAGCGTGCTCCGGGTCATGCGGAGGCAGGCGTCGAGCACGTCGAGCACGTCCGTCTCGGAGAGCGCCTCGGTGACACGAAAACGGCCGAGATCCGCGACGATCTGCGCGATGCGTTCGGTGCCTTCGAGCGCCTCTTCGAGCAGCTCGATCGAGTCGTCGTCTTCCCGCGGAGGTTGGCGCCGAAGGCGGTCCTTCGCCATGCGGACGTTCGCCATGACGTAGACGAGCGAGTTGTTCACTTCGTGGCCGACGTTCGCGGCGAGTGCGCTCAGCATGCGGAGGCGATCGGCCGCCAGTCGTTCGAGGGCCGTGCCCTCGGTCGCGAAGCCGAGCGCGCCGTTCACCCGTCGCGTCTCGGCGTCCAGCGACGGCGCCTGCGTCGCGCCTCGATCCACTATCAAAGGCCCGCCGACCGCCGGCCCGCCGGCCGTCGATTCTTCGACCGTCGCCCCGCGGCTCGCCCCCGCCCGGTCGTCGGCCTTCCGCTGGACGAAGCGCAACCGAGCGCCGAACCCTTCGTCGAGCGCGCCCACGTCACCGTCCACGCCGGCGCGGGCGAGCCGTTCGGCGTCGTTCGTCGAGAGCGCGCCACCGAACGTCACGACCATGGGCGCGGGCGTCGCCTCACCGGACGTCAGGCCGAGACGCTTGCAGAGTGCACCTATGACCTCGACCCCGAGCTCGCGGTCCACGAGCACGACCGTCGCCGCGTCCGCGTCTCCGACCTCGTCCGTCCCCCGACACCGACGCGCGACGGCGTGACCTTCGGCGTCGAGTCGTTTCGCGAGCTCGTCCGCCCGGGATTGGCTGATCGCGTGGACAATGCACCGCATCGATGTGTTCTGACGTGCCTCTCGGGTGGAAATCGCGCGCCCTTCGCGTTTGGGGAGCGTATCGGGCGCGTTTGGGGCCTCGGACACGCACCGGGCGTGCTTCGGCTAGGTGGGCGAGATCATGCCGCTTGCGGTTTGGCCTGGCAAACGAGAAACTTCGCCGCTCCGCATGGGTGCAACGTCGGTACGAAGTTCCAGGATGTGTGCCTTCCACGCATCGATACGCCGAGGAGCATGAGCGTGGCCGGTCGTTCGAGTCCGTTCAAACTCTCGTCGACGTTCGAGCCGCGAGGGGATCAGCCGCAGGCCATCGCGCAGCTCCTTCGCGGGCTCGACCAAGCCGAAAAGCACCAGGTGCTCCTCGGCATCACGGGCTCTGGCAAGACCTTCACGATCGCCAACGTCATCGCGAAATACGGTCGTCCGGCGCTCCTCATGGCGCCGAACAAGACGCTCGCGGCTCAGCTCTATGGCGAGATGAAAGAGCTCTTCCCGGAGAACGCGGTCGAGTATTTCGTCAGTTATTACGACTACTACCAGCCCGAAGCCTACGTCCCGGCGAGCGACACCTACATCGACAAGGACGCGATCATCAACGACCAGATCGACCGGATGCGCCACGCGGCGACGCGATCGCTCCTCTCGCGCCAGGACGTGATCATCATCTCGTCGGTCAGCTGCATCTACGGCATCGGTAGCGCCGAGAGCTACCACGGGCTGCTCATCGACCTGAAGGTCAACGAGGAGTTCCGACGCGACAACCTCCTGCGCATGCTCGTGGACATCCAGTACGAGCGCAACGACATCGACTTCCACCGCGGCACGTTCCGTGTGCGCGGCGACATCGTCGAGGTGTTCCCGGCGTACGAGTCGGACACGGCCGTGCGCATCGAGTTCTTCGGCGACACGATCGAGGCCATCAAGGAGGTCGACCCGATCCGCGGCAAGGTGAAGGGCTCGGTCGAGCGCTACGCGATCTTCCCGGGCTCGCACTACGTCACGCCGCAAGAGCAGATGAAGCGTGCCATCGGTGAGATCCGCGAGGGGCTGCGCGAGCGGCTCGACGTCTTCGACAAGGAGGGGCGCTTCGTCGAGAAGCAGCGCCTCGAGCAGCGGACCCTCTACGACATCGAGATGATGGAGCAGATGGGGTTCTGCAACGGCATCGAGAACTACTCGCGCCACCTGTCGAACCGCAAAGCCGGCGAGCCGCCGCCGACGCTCATCGACTATTTCCCGAAGGATTTTTTGCTCATCCTCGACGAGTCGCACCAGACGGTGCCGCAGGTGGGCGCGATGTACCGCGGCGACCGCGCGCGCAAGGAGACGCTCGTCGAGTACGGCTTCCGGCTCCCGAGCGCGCTCGACAACCGGCCGCTCAAGTTCGAAGAGTTCGAAGATCACGTGCACCGGTGCATCTACGTGTCGGCGACGCCGGGCGACTACGAGCTCCAAAAGGCGGAGGGATCGTTCGTCGAGCAGGTCATTCGTCCGACGGGCCTCACCGATCCGATCGTCGAGGTGCGGCCGGTGTCGGGGCAGGTCGACGATCTGCTCGTCGAGATCCGCGATCGCGCCAAGAAGAACGAGCGCGTGCTCTGCACGACCCTCACGAAGCGGATGGCCGAGGACCTGACGGACTACTACCGCGAGCTCGGCGTGCGCATCCGCTACCTGCACTCCGACGTCGACACCCTCGAGCGCATCGACATCTTGCGGGATTTGCGCCTCGGCGAGTTCGACGTGCTCGTCGGCATCAACCTGCTCCGCGAGGGCCTCGATTTGCCCGAGGTCTCGCTCGTCGCGATCTTCGACGCCGACAAAGAGGGCTTCTTGCGCAGCCCGCGCTCGCTCATCCAGACGATCGGCCGCGCGGCGCGCAACGTGAACGGGCGCGTCATCATGTACGCCGACTCGATCACGCCCGCGATGAAGCAGGCGATGGAGGAGACGTCGCGGCGCCGCGAGATCCAGGAGAAATACAACGCCGAGCACGGCATCGTCCCGCAGACGGTCATCCGCGCGGTGACGAACATCAACCCGGCGGCCGGCACGACGGACTACTTCGAGGTGCCGAAGATCCGCAAAGGCGAGCGCGCGGGGGAGGGGGCATCCGACGTCGACCTGGGCGAGCAGATCCGCGCGCTCCGGGCGGAGATGTTCGCGGCCGCCGAGAACCTCGAGTTCGAGAAAGCCGCGCGCCTCCGCGACGATCTCAAGCGCCTCGAGGGGCTCGCGAACGAGCACGGTGGCGACGCGGCGTCGGCCGCGGACACGTACGATCCGTACGCGGGCTCCTCGAAGAAGCCGAAGGCCGGCGCGCGACGAACGAAGAGCGGCGCGGCGGCGAAGGCGCCCCGGCCGCGCGCTCGCACGAAGCGCTGAACCCTCGGGCGCCGCGCTTCAGAGGAGCTCGGGCTTGCCGCGCTTCTTGAGCTCTTCGACGACGAGGCGGACGTCCTGCGCGCGCTCGCGCGGAAGGACGAGCACGGCGTCGTCCGTGTCGACGACGACGAGATCCCGAACGCCGACGAGCGCGATGACCTTCTTCGCGCTGCCGAGCGATCGGACGAGGTTGTTCTCCGCGTCGACGACGATGGATCCGTCCGACACGACGTTGCCCTGCGCGTCCTTTTCGCCGAGCTCCCACGCCGACTGCCAGCTACCGACGTCGTTCCAGCCGAAATCGCCGGGGATCACCGCGAGGGGGCGTTCGGCGTTGCCGGCCGCCTTCTCCATCACGCCGTGGTCGATCGAGATGCTCGGGAGGGTGGGGAAGACGGCGTTCAGCGTCGCGACCTCGTCGCCGGTCCTTTGCGCCGCTTCGATGCGCGCGATGCCCGCGGCGAGCTCGGGCAGGTGCGTGGCGACGAGGGCCTGCATGTCTTTCACGCGGAAGAAGAACATCCCGGCGTTCCAGAGGTGCTTGCCGCCCGACACGAACGCCTCGGCGCGCGCGCGATCCGGCTTCTCGACGAAGCGGGCGATGGTGAACGCTCCCTGGCCCTCGATCGCGCCTCCGACCTCGATGTAGCCGTAGCCGGTCTCGGGGCGCGTCGGGACGATGCCGATCGTCGCGACGTGGCCCGCCGCGGCGCTCGCGATGGCGCGCTCGAGGACGCGCCGGAACTCGCCCTCGTCGGCCATGAAATGGTCGCTCGGCAAGACCGCGACGACGGCGTCGGGATCGAGGTGCGCGACTTCCGACGTCGCCCACGCGATGCACGGCGCGGTGTTCCGCGGCGCGGGCTCACGGAGGATTTGGCGCGCCGGCACGTCGGGCACGGCCTTCGCGGTGGCCTCTGCGAGGTGCTCGCCCGTCACGACGACCACGCGGTCCGGTGGGATCAGCGGCGCGAGGCGCTTGACCGTCGCCGTCAGGAGCGCCTCGTCTCCGCTCCCCGCGAGCGGCAGGAGTTGTTTCGGGCGGAGCGAGCGCGAGGCGGGCCAAAAGCGCGTCCCCGCGCCGCCGGCCATGATCACCGCGTAGACCTTCGGCATGGCGGCCAGCATGGCAAAAAAAAGCCGAAAAGTCGCGCGATTCCGAAGGGTCTTCTATGTCGATCGGGTGCCCTCGACACCCGGACCTCGCGCCCTACCGTCGCCCGTCGTCGCCGGCTCTCCCCTGCGTTTTCGAGGCTTTCCACGCCCCGGGCGCCGCGTGGCGGGCGCGCTCGTTCGTGTGTCGACGACGCGTCGCGGCTGGGCTCGATGCCTCGCCGTGCTGGCGACGTTCGCCGCCCTCGCGTGGCTGACGGCGTGCCAGCGACAGCCGATTCCGGCGCTCATCGAGGTGACGTCGCTCGCGCCGCGCGACGTCGAGGCGGGCGAGCGTCTGGAGATCCGTGGCCGAGGCTTTCCGCAGGGCAAGCCCGCGCACGTCCGCTTTCTTGGTCGTGCCCATCGCGCCGGCGAGCCCGCCCGCGAGGTCGAGCTCGAGGTCGAAGGCGCCGTCACGTCGGGCGATCGGATCGAGCTCGAGGCGACCGAGTCGTTCATCGAAGCGTTCGCCGGTCGTGACGAAGACGCGCTCCACGCCACGTTCCGCGGCGTCGTCGAGGTCGGCTTCGCGTCGAAGACGCCCGGCGCCCCGCCGCTCGTCGGCGCGCTCGACGACGTCGCGTTCGACGTGCGCCCGGCGCGGAGCTCCGTCGAAGCCACGCGCACCGACGAGGGCGCGCAGATCCTGTCCTTCCTGGGCGTCACGTCGTCGTCGTCGCGTGGTGTCACGGTCGACGCGCTGGCGCCGGGATCCCTCGCCGAGCGTTCGGGCGTTCGCGTCGGCGACGCGCTCGCCGAAGTCGATGGTGTGCACGTCCTCTCCGTCGCCGACGTCGTCCCCGCGGCGACGCGTGCGATGCACGTGGTGCTCCTTCGTGGCGAAGGCGCCGAGCGCGTCGAGCGAACGATCGTCCTGACCGGGTTCCGTTCGTCGCGGTTCCCGATGGAGTACGTCGCCGCCGTGGGCCTCGTGGCGCTGTCGCTCGCGTTCCTCGCGTTCTTCGTCCTGCCTCCGCCGCTCCGGCTCCGCGCGTTCGAGGCTCGGCTCGTCGCGTACCTCTGGCAGCGGCGAGAGCGACGTGCGTCGCTGGCGTACCTCTCGGGGGGCCGGAGCATCCATTTGGCGTACCTCTTTGCGTCGCTCCTCGTGGGGCTCTTGGCGGTCGCGCCCGTCCTCGGCAACCTCGACGGCATCGTGCTCTTCGTGGCGTCGTCGCTCCTCTGGCTCGTCGCCCACGTCCGCGCCGCGCGCGGGTTCGTCGCGTCCTTGTCGTCGATGGCCACGACGCTCGCCGGGATCGCCCTCGCCGCGCTCTCGGTGGCCTCGACGATCGTGCTTCGCGGAGGGCTCTCGCTCGGCGAGGTGTCGCGCACGCAAGGGTTCTTCCCTTGGCAGATGGCGGCGATGCAGCGCCCCACGGACACCGTTTTCGCGTTGCTCTACCTCGTCGCGCTCGCCTTCCTCCTTCGTCCGGTGGGCGACGCGGTCGACGACGCCATCGCCTTCGACGTCGACGCACCGGCTCCTTCGGCGCGCAAACCGCCGGCCGACTCCGTCTTGCTCGAAAGGCTCGCGCTCTTCTTCGCGAGCGCGCTCGGCGTCGCCATGTTCTTCGGCGGCTGGGAGCTCCCCGGCGCCACCGACGGCGTCCGCTCGTTCGCCGATCGCGCGGTCGGGGCGCTCGTCTTCGTCGGCAAGACGTGGGCGCTGTCCGCGTCGCTCTCCCTCGCCGCGTCGCTGGTCGCTCCGTGGAGCCCTCGGAAGGCGCTCTCCTTCGCGTTGCGGCGTCTCTTGCCGCTCTTCGCGTTCGGCGTCCTCGTCGTGTTCGTCGGCCTCCGCGTCACCCCGAGCGCGACGCTGCGGACCACCTGGACCTGCGCCCTCGCCGTCGTCGTCGGCCTCGTCGGGCTACGCTCCGCGCTGCGCATCCGCGGCGAAGCGCGTCGCCCGCCCTCGCACGCCAGCCCGTTCTTGTGACGCGCGGACGCTCGCCTTCGCCGCGCTACTGGAGCGGGAAGGGCGAGAGCACGAAGTCTTCGCCGCCCGAATGGCACGGCGTGCACTCGGAGTAGTTCTGGCCGCCGATGAAGTTGGTCGTGTTCGGCGAGGTGTCGAAGACCTCGTACCAATACCAACCCTTGCCGCCGTTGCTCTTGGCTTGCGTCTTGATCCCGACCGCCCACCCGAACGGCGTCGTCTTGCTCTTTCCATAGAGCTCTTTGACGGCCATCGCGCCCATCGGATGTTCGGCGTCGTTCTTCTCGAACGACCCGTGGAGCGCGTCGTTGAGGTAGGTCTTCACGTTGCCGCTGTGCGGCCCCGCCGACGCATGCACGACGCTCTCCTGCTTCCAGCACGTGTACGCGCGCTTCTGGAGCCACGCTTGGAGCTTGGGTTGCGACGCGAGATCGACGCCGCCTTGGTCGGGGCACGTCGGCGCCGCCGCTTCCGTCGGCTCGGCGTCTCGAGGCCCTTCGTCACCGGCGTCCGTGAAAGATCCTCCGTCGTCGCTGGAAGGAGGGGGTCCGTCCGTCGAACCGTCCGCGTCGTCGCCGTCGCCGGGCTCGTCGATCGTGGACGATCCACCCCTGTCGCCTCGAGGCCCGCCGCCCGACAATTCGTCGGCCGGTGCCTCCGAGCACGCACTGACCCATGCCATCCAAACGACGAGCGCCGTAGCTTTCCGCAACATCGCGACCTCCGTTCACCAGCGAACTCCGAGAGTACGGTCGCGTCGCGCCGTGGTTTCAACGAAACCACGTAAAACAAATTTGTCCCGCGGCAGTTTCAACGAAACCACGTCAAACGAAAGCGCCCCTCGAACCGTCGTTCGAAGGGCGCATCGTGGGACCGAAGGAGCGCGCTTGCGGCTCGCTCGTTCGGGGACGTCGTGGCGTTTACTCCTTCAACGCCTCGGCGCCGCCGATGATCTCCATCAGCTCCTTGGTGATCGCCGCCTGACGCGCGCGGTTGTACTGGAGCGTGAGGCGGCCGATCATCTCCTTCGCGTTGCGCGTGGCGGCGTCCATCGCCGTCATCTGCGCGCCGAAGAAGCCGGCCTGCGTCTCGAGGAGCGCGCGGAACACCGACATCTCGATGTACATCGGGACGAGCCGCTCGAGCACGCCGCGCTCGTTCGGTTCGAAGTCGTACTCCGTCGGCGCGAGGGCGGCGTCCGACGAGGGCGCCGTCGCCGGCAGCGGCAGCACCTGCTCGACGACGGTCTTCTGCGTCATCGCGCTCTTGAACTCGTTGTAGACGATGTAGACCGCGTCGACGTCGCCCTTCTCGAACTTCGCCGTCACCCACGTCGCCACGGAGCGGGCCTTGGTGAGATCGAGCGCCTCGTACATCTTCGGGAAGTCGCGCTCGACGACCGCGCCGCGGCGGGCGAGGTAGTCGCGCCCTTTGCGCCCGATCGTCGCGAACGCGACCTCGACGCCCTCGTCCTTCTTCTCGCGCCATTCGCGCTCGGCGGCCTTGTTCACGTTCGTGTTGAACGCGCCGCAGAGCCCGCGGTCACCCGAGAGGACGAGGAAGAGGACCTTCTTCTCCGGCCGCCGCTGCAAGAGCGGATGAAGCTGATCGGCCGTCCCGCTCGCGCTGTATTCGAGATCCGTCTGCTTCGCGAGCATCGCGCCAGCGACGCCGTGGAGGATCTCCTGCGTCTTGATCGCGTACGGACGCAGCGCCGTGATGCGCTGCTGCGCCCGGTTGAGCCGGGCGCCGGCGACCATCTTCATCGCGCGCGTGATCTTCTGCGTCGCTTTGACGCTCGTGATCCGCTTTCGAATCGTCTTGAGACTAGGCATTCGATGAGCCCTTCGAGTTCGGAAGCTCGCGCGGGGGCGAGCCTTCGATCAATCCTTCTTGTCTTTGCCGAACGCCTTGCCGAAGTCGACGAGCGCCTTCTTGAGCGACTCTTCGATGTCCTTGTCGAGGGCCTTCTTCGTGCGGATGTTCTCGAAGATGCTCGGGTGCTTCGACTCGATGAACGAGTAGAGCTGCTTCTCGTACTCGCCGAGCTTCTTGACCTCGATGCCGTCGAGGTAGCCCTTCGTGCCCGCGTAGATGATGACGATCTGCTTCTCGACGGGCTGCGGGACGTACTGACCCTGCTTGAGGATCTCGACGAGGCGCGCGCCGCGGTCGAGCATGTCGCGCGTGACCTTGTCGAGGTCGGAGGCGAACTGGCTGAACGCCGCCTTCTCGCGGTACTGCGCGAGGTCGAGCTTCAGCGAGCCCGAGACGCCCTTCATCGCCTTGATCTGCGCGCTGCCGCCGACGCGGCTGACGGAGATACCGACGTTGATGGCCGGACGGACGCCCGAGTAGAAGAGGTCCGACTCGAGGAAGATCTGGCCGTCGGTGATGGAGATGACGTTCGTCGGGATGTACGCCGAGACGTCGCCGGCCTGCGTCTCGATGATCGGCAGCGCCGTCAGCGAACCGCCGGACTCGGGGTTCTTCACGATCTCGTAGCCGTCTCCCTTGGCCTTCAGCTCCTCTTTGGCGCTGTCGTGGCCCTGCTCGCCGACGTGGATCTTCGCGTCGCCGCGCTTGTCCCACGTCGTGCCCTTCTGCACGACGACGAGCTCGTCGGCCATGCGCGCCGCGCGCTCGAGCAGACGCGAGTGGATGTAGAAGACGTCGCCCGGGTACGCCTCGCGGCCCGGCGGGCGGCGGAGCAGGAGCGAGAGCTGGCGGTACGCGACGGCCTGCTTCGAGAGGTCGTCGTAGATGCAGAGGGCGTGGCGGCCGGTGTCGCGGAAGTACTCCGCCATCGTGACGCCGGTGTACGGCGCGATGAACTGGAGCGGCGCGGACTCGCTGGCGCCGGCGACGACGACCGTCGTGTACTCCATGGCGCCGTGCTGCGTGAGCTTGTCGACGACGGCGGCGACGGTCGACTGCTTCTGGCCGATGGCGACGTAGAAGCAGTAAACGCCGAGGCCCTTCTGGTTGATGATCGTGTCGATCGCCACGGCGGTCTTGCCGGTCTGGCGGTCGCCGATGATGAGCTCGCGCTGCCCGCGGCCGATCGGGACCATCGCGTCGATGGCCTTGATGCCCGTCTGGAGCGGCTCCTTGACCGGCTGGCGCGCGAGGATGCCCGGCGCCTTGATCTCGACGCGGCGGCGGTGCGGCGTCTCGATCGGGCCCTTGCCGTCGATCGGCATGCCGAGCGCGTTGACGACGCGCCCGATGAGCGCCTCGCCGACGGGGACCTCCATGATGCGGCTGGTGCGGCGGACCGTCGAGCCTTCCTTGATCGTCGTCGACTCGCCGAAGAGCACGGCGCCGACGTTGTCGGCTTCGAGGTTCAGGACGAGGCCCATCAGCCCGCCCGGGAACTCGACGAGCTCGCCGGCCATCGCGCCTTCGAGGCCGTAGATGCGTGCGATACCGTCGCCGACGCTGAGAACGGTGCCCGTCTCGGTCGTGAGGGCGGCTTTCTCGTAGGTCTGGATCTGCTTCTTGATGATCGAGGAGATCTCTTCGGCCCGAAGCTGCATGGCGTTCTCTTGGTTCTTTCGTGAAGCGTTGTTCGTGAACGAAATTTGCGCACCCGAAGGATTAGTTCGGGAGCATCGTCTCTTTCATCTGACGAAGGCGCGCGACGAGCGAGCCGTCGTACACGGTGTCGCCGATGCGGACGACGACGCCGCAAAGGAGGGACGGATCGATCTTGCGCTCGAGCGCGACCTTCCGACCCGTGACGCGTTCGAGCTCGCGCTGGAGCTTGTCGAAGTAGTCCTCGGGCAGCGGCATGGCGGCCTGCACTTCGGCGCGCACGACGCCGCGCGCGTGATCGGCGAGCTCGCGGAGGCGCACGGCGATCGCCGGGAGCGCCGGCAAACGTCGGCGGTCGAGCAGGAGCCCGAGCGCGTTCTTCGTCGTGGCCCCGAGCCCGAGCGAGGTGGAGAGATCGGCGAGGATCGCCTTCTTCGCGGCGGGGGCGACGAGCGGATCGGCGAGCACGCTGCGGAGCTCCGCGCTCTTCTCGTAGACGTCGGCGGCCTTGCCGAGCTCGTCGACGAGCGCGTCGGTCTGACCCGACTCGACGCCGATCTCCAGGAGCGCGGTGGCGTAGCGTTTCGCGATGACACCGGGGATCATGCTGCACCTCGCGTGACGGAGGACGACGCCGCCGGACGGCGCGACAGCTCCGCGAGAAGATCGTTGGCGAGCCGCGCGTGGTCTTCGGGCGTCACGGCGCGCTCGAGGAGCTTCTGCGCCTCGACGAGCGCGAGCTCGACGGCCTCGCCTTGGAGCTCTTGGTGGACGCCCTTGCGCTCTTGCTCGACGAGCTTGGTGGCGTCGCGCTTCATGCGCTCCGCGCGCTCGTTCGCCTCGCGAAGGAGCTTGTCGGCGTCGCCCTTGCCCGACGCGACCAGGGCCGAACGCGCCGTCTCGGCGTCCTTGTCGGCGTTCTGGAGATCGCCTTGGTACTTCTTGGCGCGCTCCTGAGCATCCGCGAGTGCTTTCTGGGCCTCGTCGATGTCCTTGCCGATCTTGACGCGTCGCTCTTTGAGGCCCTCGGCCACCGGCTTCTTCGCGAGCGAGTAGTAGAGCGTCGCGAGGATGCCGAAGTTGATGAGGAGCGCGAGGATCGCGGGGCGCTTCTTGTCCGAGATGTCCGTCCAGTTGACGGCCTCGGGGGCGTGGTGTTCGCCGTGCGCGGTCCGCTCGGCCTCGCCGTGTTCGCCCGGGCCGTGCTCGGCCGCCCCGTGCTCGTCGTGCTCGACGTCGTTGAGGACGATCGGCTTGTCGTGCGCCGGAGCGGGCGGCTCGGTGGCCGTCGCGATGGCGACCGTGCCGAACGAAGCGAAGACGAGCGCCGCCGCGGCGGTGAGATGACGAATTTTCACGACGACACCTCCCGTCCGAGCACGCTCTTGGCGATGTCGCGCGCGAGCACCGCGGCCTCGCCCCGGAGCTTCTCGCGCGCCGTCGCCACTTCGGAGGCGATGGCCGCGCGCCCTTGCTCGATCGTCGACGTGGCCGACGCGCGCACCTGCGCCATGAGCTCGGCTTCCTTCTTCGCGCCCTCGGCCCGCAGCGCGTCGCGCTCGGTCGACCCGGCCTCGCGGGCCTTGGCGAGGATCGCCTCGTACTCGGCGAGCGCCTTCGCGGAGCGCTCGTCTTCCTTCGTCGCGCGCCTGCGCGTGCCTTCGATGCGTTTTTCACGCTCCTCGAAGAGGCGCATCATCGGATCGAAGAGCAGCGGCTTCAGGACGACCGCGAGCACGACCAGGATGACGATTTGGACGACCAAGCTCGCGTCGAGATCGACGATGACGCCACCTTCGGCGGACGAGCTGGATGTTGCAACGGCGCTCACGCTGAGCAGCGACATGGGGCCTCATGACGCGCTCGGCAAGCCGGAGGAAAAAGGTCCGGGCAGGCCGAGCTGAATCCGGAAAAGCGGTCCAAAACTCGCGGTGATGCGGAGCGTTGGAGCCGGGCGCCAGCTACCACTGTCCGCGGTCCGTGTCCATGGGGTAGCTCTTGGGAAAGCGGCGACACCCGTTCAGTGCCGAGCAAGTACGCGGGAAAGCCGGGGATCAGCGATCGCGCTTTCGGCTGCCGACGAGCTTGGCCGTGGTGCGGAGGTCGTCGCCCTCTTCCGTCGGGGCACGGGAGGTTCGCGCGAACGCGGCGGCGATTTGTTCGGGACGGAGCCGCTGGACAGGCAACGTGCGCGCGTCGGGATCCTCGTAGTCGGGCTCGCGGCGCAACGTCGGTTCGTCGCGCAGGCGCAGCGTCGACCGGCGGGCGACGGGGGCTTCGCGTTCCGCGGCGGTCGTCTCGCGCGCCTCGGTGACGGGGCGCGGGGTGGGTTTGGGGCGAATCGTCGAAGGCCGCACCGGGATCTCGGGGGCCGACGTCCGCACGCCGCTCGTGGCGGCGAACGGATCGAACGACCGCGTCGACTCGAAGCGCGTCACGTTGTCGGTCCGCACGAGGGAGACGCGCCCGCGCTCGTCGACGCGCGCGAAGAGCATGGGCAGGCCGGCGCTCGGGAGCTCGACCAGGCAGCCGGGGACGTTCGGGTCCAACGAGGCGACGTACTGGGCGCCGACGCAGCGCGACGCGTTCTGCGCGTTCTTCGGCAGCTTGCGCGTCTGCGGCGCCATGATGACCCGCTGGCACACGCCCTCGCGATCGAGGAGGAAGGTGCAGGCCGCCGTGTGGATGGCGTAGGTGATGTCGTTTCCCTCGGGCATGGCGCTTCCGTGCGTGCTCCTCCCACCACCTAGCAAGGCGCGCGCCGTCGGATTTCGGATGGACGAGCTCGGGAATCTCGACGGATTTTCCCATGAAAAAGGCAGATCTCAGCCCACGTTGACCGGCTCGGCGTTCGTCCGTGCGACGCTCTGGCGGCCGTCCGATCCACCTCTCTTTATCCATCGGTGTCGAAGCGATTTCGACGCGGGCGGGGGAAGGCCGGTGCAGGCGCAGACGGTGCCGCGACGCGGCGCGAGGGGCTCCGAGGAGGCCTTGGCGCCCGGGGTCGAGGACGTCCGATCAGGACTTCAGATCGGCGAGGATCTGGTTCGCGTGCGTTTGCACGTCGACCGTCCGATGGATCTTCTTCACCTTGCCGTCGGCGCCGATGACGACGGTTTGACGCGCGAGGAACCCCGCGCGGTTCGGCACGCCGTAGGCCCGCGCGATCGCGCCCGACGGATCGCTCACGAGCTGGAACGGTAGCTCATGGTTCTTGGCGAACTGCGTGTGCGACGTCGCGTCGTCGGTCGAGATGCCGACGAGAACCACGTTCGTCTTCGCGAGCTCGTTCCAGGCGTCGCGGAAGGCGCACGCTTCCTTCGTGCAACCGGGCGTCTCGTCGCGCGGATAGAAGTAGAGGACGATGGGCCGGCCCTTCAGCGCCGAGGGCTTGACGACGACGCCGTCGTGCGCGACCGCGTCGAAGTCGGGGGCCACTTGTCCTTCGGCGATGGGGGAGTCGGTGGCGTCGTCCTTCGACTCCGTCGGCGCCGCGCCGCGGTGGCATCCGACGAGCGCACCGGCGCCGAGGGCGGTGCAGAGACCGAGCACGAACGAGCAGTGCCTGAACATCGCGCGCAGCATAGCGCGGAGGCCGACGCCACGACCGCGGATCGGTCCGACCGCTGACACACGCGTCTTCCGGCGGATGGCTCGTGGCACAGGTTGGCGCAACTTTGCGCGCCAAATCCCAGGAATTTCGTCGCCGTCACGTCGTTCGAGGGTTGGCCCAACGTGTGCACTCGTGCGCCCTCCACGAACAGGAGAGAGCATGGGACATCGACTTCGAATCACGACCCTCGGCACGATGGCATTCTTGGCGGTGGCTTGCGGCGGCCGCGTCACCGAGACGGTGGGAACGAGCCAGCAAGCGCTCGAAGCGCTCGTGCCGCTCCAGAGCTGCGGCGAGGTGGAGGCTTACCTTCGCACATCGCTCCAAGAGCAAATCAACCGTTACTTCGACGAGCGCATCGCGGCCGTCGACAAGGGCGAGGACTACTCTTACGGGGGCTGCGGGTATGGGTACGGAGGCGCCGACGCCGGCGCCTCCTACGCCGACGATTCCAGCGGTTCCCCCTCGAGCGGAAACGCGTCTCCGTCGTCTTCCGACAGCAACGGTTCCGGCTCCGAGAGCGGGGCGACCGGTGGCGCGTCGTCTGGTGGCTCGTCGTCCGGCGGCGATCGCGCCACGGACGTCTCGGGCACGAACAACCAGGTGGCCGGCGTCGACGAAGCCGACTTCGTCAAGAACGACGGCCAGTACCTCTACATCGTCGAGAACGGCGCGCTCCGGATCCTTCGCGCTTTCCCGGTGAGCGAGGCCGGGCTCGTGGCCAAGGTTCCGTTCGAAGGCGACCCCCGAAAGCTCTTCGTCGAGGGCGATCGCGCCATCGTCTACGTCGCGACGCCGAAGTCGAACGCCGCCGGTTCCGGGTCTTACGGCTACGGCTCCCCGTATTCTTCCGGCGAGTGCACGTACGGCTACGACTGCGTTCCCTCGGGCGACGGCACGGCGACGAAGGTCATCGTCTTCGACATCACGAACCGGGCCGCGCCGCAGAAGGTCCGCGAGATCGCGCTCTCCGGATCGCTCCTCGCCGCGCGTCGCATCGGCTCGGCGATCCACACGGTGGTCGTCGACACGCCGCCCGTGGTCGAGGGGCTCGAATACGTCCCGACCAGCCTCGACTGCTCCGGCAGCTACGAGACCCTGAAGCAGAAAAAGAAGGCAGCGTACCAAGCGCTCCGCTTCAAGGATCTTTCGATCGTCGCGAAGGCCGATCTCCTCGCGCAGGTGCCGACGATCACGGAGGACGGCCAGAGCGCCGTCGGGCAGTGCGGCGGCTTCTATCGGCCGGGCCTGTCCGAGGGCACCACGTTCACGTCGATCGTCTCGGTGGACATCGGCGGTGGTCCCGTCACGAGCGCCACGATCGTCAGCGATCCCGGCGTCGTCTACGCGTCGGACGAGAGCCTCTACATGAGCGTCCCCCATCGGCGCGACATCGACGGCTACGGGTCCTGGTACCCGTCGATGGAGGCGGAGAAGCAGGCGAGCACAGTGCACCAGTTCCGCATCGGGCAGACCGCGAACCTCACGGGCTACGAGGCGAGCGGCATCGTGAAGGGGCGCGTGCTCAACCAGTTCGCGCTCGACGAGTTCGAGGGGCACCTCCGCGTCGCGACGACCTCGGGGCAGACGCCGGATCCCGACGTGCACAGCACGCTCAGCATCCTCGAACGGCAGGGCAAATCGCTCGTGCTCACGGGCAAGGTCGACGACATCGCGAAGACCGAGGACATCCGCAGCGTGCGCTTCGACGGGACGCGCGGGTTCGTCGTGACGTTCAAGAAGACCGACCCGCTGTTCGCGTTCGACCTGTCGAACCCCTCCGCGCCGAAGATCGCCGGCGAGCTGAAGATCCCGGGCTTCTCGACGTACATGCACATGCTCGACGAGAGCCACTTGCTCACGATCGGCTACGACGCCGCCGACCAGGGCGACTTCGCGTGGTTCACCGGCGTGATGCTCCAGATCTTCGACGTCACGAACATGGCGAACCCCACGCTCTTGCACAAGGAGGTCATCGGGACGCGCGGGTCGAGCTCCGAGGCGCTCACCAACCACCTCGCGTTCAACTACTTCGCGAAGAAGAGCCTCTTGGCGATCCCGATGACGATCTGCGAGGGCGGCGACGCGAACGGTGGCTACGGCACGACGATGACGTTCTCCGGCTTGCTCGTCTACGACACCACCGTGAGCGGCGGTTTCCATCTTCGCGGTCGCGTCGCGCATCCGAACTCGACGCCGAGCTACGGCGACTACGGCGACTACGACTCGAACGGTTGCTACAACTGGTGGTCGAACGCGGGCTCCGAAGTGAAGCGCAGCGTCTTCATGGACGACTTCGTCTATTCGATCTCGGGGCGGCGCGTGAAGATCAACGCCCTGTCGGATCTCTCGACGGATCTCGCCGACATCTCGCTCGACGATTGAGGCCGATGGAGGATCGTCGCGCCGGAAGGAGAGCGGCGGCGCGGACTCGCGGCATCGCGGCATCGCGAATCGTCAGGTGAAGGGGGAGGTCGGTGCATGGGCGTGACTTGAGGCGCTCATGAGACGCCTGGCGCGCCGCACGCACCTTCGGAGCGCACCACGGTCGAGGTCGATCCCGCGCGATCGCCGCGACCGTGGTGCTTTTTCCTATTTTCCCCAAGGTGGAGTTCGGTACGGCGCGACGGATGCGTTGCGTCGAATTTGCAAATGGCTTGGATTTTTCCGCTGCTTTCGTCGCTGTTACGCGGAGGCTCGTGCTCGAATTCGTTGGGTGAACCAAATTGGGGACTTGCCTGGACCCCCGTCGCAAGGAAGAGGATGAGGACCATGACCATCTGCCTCTTGGGCTCGGCACGCCGGGCGCTCGGCTTCTTGCTTCCCGCATCGCTCGTGTGCGCGACGGCCCTCGGTTGTTCCGCGGCCTCGGACGAGGAGAACGTCGCTGACGTCGGGCAGATCGCGTCGCCGATCATCAACGGCACGAACTCGACGGCCGACCAAGACGAGGTCGTCCTGCTCGCCATGCAAGTCAGCGGCGGCATCGGCAACTGCACGGGCACGTTCGTCGCCCCGAACTTGATCCTCACCGCGCGTCACTGCGTGAGCGACACCGACGAAGGCGCCGTGTGCACGGCCGACGGCAAGGCCTTGCAGGGAGGCGCCATCTACTCCGATCACAAGGCGAGCAGCATCTACGTCTTCACGGGCGTCAACGCGATCAAGACCATGCAGAGCGGCAACGCGGCCGCGGTCGGCAAGAAGATCATCGTGGACGACGACGCGAAGGTCCTCTGCAACAACGACCTCGCGTTCCTCGTGCTCGACCGCAGCGTGGCGGGCGCGAAGATCGCGCCGCTTCGCCTCAAGAACGGGGCGCGTGAAGGCGAGGAGCTCACGGCCGTCGGTTGGGGTCTCACGGAGTCGGGCAAGATGCCGTCGCGCCGCATGCAGCGGACCGGGGTGAAGGTCATCGCGCCCGGGCCCATCGAAGACTCGAGCAGCAAGGTCGGCGTCGGCGACTCCGAGTTCATCGTCGGCGAGTCGATCTGCAGCGGCGACAGCGGCGGGCCGGCCTTGTCGGCCAAGGGAGCGGTGGTCGGCGTCGTCTCGCGCGGCGGCAACAGCACCGGCAACCCGAACAACCCGGGCTCGAGCTGCACGGGCGACGCGATCAACTTCTACACGCAGCTCGTGACGCAGGGTGCGCTCGTCCAGCGCGCGTTCGACGCCGCGGGGGCCACGCCGCTCGACGAAGGGACGATGGACGGCGCCGAGAACGGCGCGGCCTGCAAGGACGACGGCGATTGCAGCGGAGGCGCGTGCGCGCAGAGCAAGTGCGCGAACGGCTGCAAGACCAACGACGACTGCGCGTCGAACGAAGAGTGCAAGCTCCGGTTCGGAAAGCACGTTTGCGTGGCCACCGGCCCGGCGCCCGCGCCGACCGACGACGCCGGCGCGTCGACGGACGATCCCGGCGCGACGGACTCGCCGACGGGCTCGCAAGATACGCCCGCCGGCTCGACGACCACGACGACGACCACGACCACGGGATGCTCGTCCGCGCCGTCGTCTTCGGGGGCGTCGACGTTGGCGGGGTGGGCGCTCGGTCTCGGGCTCGTCCTCGCGGCGCGTCGTCGTCGGTCGTGACGGCGTCGTGACGGCGGCGCGTCGTCGTCGGTCGTGATGTCGGGGACCATCCGACCGGTCGCGACCGTCAGACGATGCCGTACTCTTTGAGGCGGCGGTAGAACGTCCGCCTCGGGAGGCCGATCATCTCCGCGGCCTTCAGGCGATTCCACTGGCACCGGGCCAACGCTTCGAGGATCTTCTTCTTCTCGGTGGCCCGGAACTCGTCCTGCGACTTCGGACGCGGTCCCGACTTGGTGGTGGAAGAGGATTTCGACGTCGTTCGAGGGTTCGAGCGGCTCTTGTCGCTCCGCGACTTCGATCGCTTTTCGTGCGCCGACGACGAGCTCGAGCGCGAGGAGGTGATGCTCGCGGGGAGATCGAGATCTTCGATCCCGATCTCGTTCTCCTCGGACAAGAGCCACGCGTTGAGCAGCACGTGCTCCAGCTGGCGGACGTTGCCGGGCCACTCGAATTTCGAGAGCGCGCGGATGGCGGAGCGCGCGATGGTCTTCCGCTCGCGCTTGTGACGCGCCGAAAACAGCGTGAGGAAGTGATCGACGAGGGCCGGGATGTCCTCGGCGCGCTCGCGCAAGGGGGGGATCCGCAGCTCGATGACGTGCAAGCGGTAGTACAGATCTTCGCGGAACGTCCCCTGCGCGACCATCTCCGCCAGGTCGCGGTTCGTGGCGGCGACGACGCGCGCGTGGCTCGGCTCCTCGGTGACGCCGCCGACGGGGCGCACGGTCTTCTCCTGCAAGACGCGGAGCAACCCGGCCTGCATCTTCAAGGGCATCTCGCCGACCTCGTCGAGCATCAAGGTGCCCTCGCGCGCCTCGCGGAAGAGGCCCTTGCGATCGCGATCGGCGCCCGTGAACGCGCCGCGGACGTGCCCGAAGAGCTCGCTTTCGAGCAAATTGGCCGGGATGGCGCCGCAGTTCACGCCGAGGAACGGCTCCTTCGCGCGCGCGCCCATCGCGTGGATGGCGCGGGCGACGACCTCCTTGCCCGTGCCGCTCTCCCCCGTGACGAGCACGGGCACGTCGGCGTCTTTCACGCGCTCGATGAGCGCGTAGAGCTTGCGCATCGCCGCGCTCGTCCCGACGAGGCCCGCGTAGCCGAAGTGACTTCGCAGCTCGGCGCGCGCTTGCTTCAGATCGCGCCGCGCGGTGTGGAGTTGTTCCGTCCTGCGACCGAGCAGCTCGGCGAGCCTGTCCTTCGCGGATCGGAGCTCGTCGTTCGTCGCCTCGAGCTCGTCGGCGCGTCGCTTGTTCTCCGCGAGGAGGCGCGCCCCCTCGATGGCGATGGCGGCCTGGTCCGCGAAGGCCGACAGCGTCGGCAGCTCGTCCCGGAACCGCGTGCCCGGCCGGAGGCGCGTCTCGACGTAGAGCGCGCCGATCGTCTGGCCGGCCGGCGGAGCGCCGCGGATCGGGACGCACGCGACGGACTGGATCATGAGCTGATGCACGCTGACGGCCTTGGCGAGCCGTTCGTCGTCGCACGCGCTCGTCGCGAGCACCGGCGCGCCTTCCTGGATCACGCGCTCGGCGACGCTGCGTGAGAAGTGCTGCGCGGCCTCCTCGCCCTTGGCGTCGCGCGAGGTGTGGACGACGAGCTCGCCGGACTCGCCTTCGAGCACGATGAACCCGCGCTCGGCGCCGAGGAGCCCGACGGCGTGGTCGGTCACGCGCGTGAGCAGCCGGTCGAGATCGTGTTCGCGCGCGAGATCCCGGGTGATCTCGAAGATGCGCGCGAGGCGATCTTCGCTCGGTAGCGGCGTGCCGAAGCCGATGCTCGTGCGTCCGTGGAGCGATCGCGCGAACGACGTCATGCCGAACGGATCGGTCGTGCTGCCCAGCGCGGACGTCGGTGGGGCCTGGAAGAGGACGGAGCTCGGCGCCGCGAACTGCGCTTGGCGGAGCGCGCGGCGGCGCGGATCGTTCCAGAAGACCTCGCGGAGATCGCGGGGGAGCTTGACGGCGATCTCTTCGAGGATGGCGAGCGCCGTCTCGGTGTCTCGCTTGGCGAGCGCGAACGAGCCTTGCGCGCCGGCGAGTCGCGCGCGTGCGTCGAGCGCCCGCCAGGCCCACTCGCGCTGCCCACCGGCCATCGCGCGCTCGTAGGCGAGCTGGAACGTCGCGAGCGCGTCCGCTTCGTCGCCGCGAGCGCGCGCGAGGGCCCCTTCGACGAGCTTGGCGAGGCCCTCGTGCTCGAGGAAGCCGCCTTCGCCGAGCTTGTCGCGGAGCCGCTCGAACTCGCGCTCGATGGCGTGCACGTCGACGGTGCCCGTCGCGCTGCGGGAGGCCGCGTCGCCGTTCTCCCAGGACATCGTGAGTCGGGCGAGCATGCCTTCGAGGCGCGCTTCGGCGGCGTCGAGGGGGCGCGCGACGGCGTCGTAGGCGTCCGCGCTGAGGGCGTAGAGCTCCGTGGCGCGTTCGCGTTCGCCGGTGCGCGCGGCGAGCTCCGCGCGCAAGGCCAGGAGGTAGGCGCGCGAGCTCGCCGGCAGGGCGCTCTCGAGCTCCGAGAGGCCGTCGATCGAGGCCTTCGTGCGCGCGTAGCGGCCGACGTACAGATCCAAGTTGGCGAGGTTGAGCAGCGCTTGTTGGACGGCGACGTGCCCGCCGGCGCGCCTTCCCATGTCGACGGCGGCTTCGAGGTGGGTGAGCGCTTGTGCGAGATCGCCGTCGGCCTTCGCGGCGCTCGCGAGGTTGAGGTGCGTCGTCGCGAGCGTCCACGCGTCCTGAGCCTTCTCTGCGGCGACGAGGGCCGACTCGTAGGCCTCGCGGGCGGCCTTGGCGCGCCCCGCGCGTTGGTGGACGATGGCGAGCGAGCCGAACACGACGGCCCGAATGCGCGGCTGCTCGACGCTCTCGGCGACACTGACGGCTTCGTCGAGTGCGGCGAGCGCACGTTCGTCGTCGCCGAGGTAGGCGGCGGCGACGCCTTCGACCGCGAGCGCGTCCGCGGAGAGCGCGTCGAGGGCGCCTCCTTTCGCGCGCACGGCCTTGCCGGCGAACTCTCGGGCCCGCGCGAAGTCCCCGGTCCGGGTGAACGTGCGCGCGCGCGTCGTCGACCATGCGCGCTCGTGGGACGATCCCGCGGCGAGCGATTCGACGGCTTCGAGGGCCGTCCGTGCGGTCTCCGCGTCGCCGCGTGCGAGCGCGATCTTCGCGCGCGCGATCCCGAAGGGGAGTCGTTCACGATCGCTCGGGGGCCGCTCGGCTTCGAGCGCGTCGAGCAATTCGGCCGCGTCGTTGAAGCGCCCCGTATCGAGCATTCGCTCGAGGTCTGCGGTCGCGCTCTTGCGCGGAGGTGTCGAGGGTCTGCTCGCTTCCGCCGTGTCGTCGAGGAGGGCGTCGATCTCGCGGGCCGACGTCACGGCGCGACCGCCCAGCCGCTCGACGAACGAGCGGAGCGCGCCCGGGCTCCCGTTCACGCGATCGATCAGGTGATCGACCAATCGCTTCGGCAAGGACGGGATCGCGCGACGCAGGAGCTCGTGGGCGTTCGCGGGGTCGAGCGGCGGGACGCCGAACACGTGCACCTTGCCCGTCGTCGCGCGCTCGACCGCTTCGAGCGAGCCGACGGCCACGATGCGCGCGCCTGCTTCCGACGCGGCGCGGAGCTCGTCGCGCGCGCGATCGTCGAGCTGCTCGATGTCGTCGACCATCACGACGAGGTTCGCGCGCCCGTCGCTCTCCTTCGCCGCGCGGATCTCCCGCGCGATCATCTCGTGGGGCGAGAGCGTCTCGGGGATCGCCTCCGTGCGCGGCGTGACGTTCGCGACGGGGGTGCCGGCGACGCCGAGCGACCAGGACAGGCGGCGGAGGATCGTCGTCCTGCCGGAGCGGGGGCTGCCGACGATCGCCAGCGCGTCGCCGGGGGCGAGCTGCGAGGCGCGGCGCACGAGCTGCTCGGTGAAGCCGCCTTCGAGCACCGGCCAGGCCATCGTGGTGGCGGCTTTCGGCGCCGCCATACCGGCTTCGTTGCGAACGGCGCTCGCGAGCTCGTCGATGCTCGGGTAGCGCGTGCGGGGATCGTGTTGGGTGGCGCGCGCGACGATGTCCGACAAGCGCGCGCGGACGGAGGGATCGAGCTGCCCTCCGCGTCCTTCGACGCCTTCGCCGAGCGTCGCGCCGAGCGCATAGACCTCGGCGCGCACCGTGAGCGGCTCGCCACGAAGGAGCTCGGGGGCCGCGAATTTCGGCGTGAGGCCGTGCGCGCGCGAGCCGCCTTCGAGCCAGGGGGCCGACTGCCCGAGGTCGACGAGGGTGCCGGCGCCGACGTCGCCGACGATGATGTTTGCGGGCTTGATGTCGCCGTGGAGGAGCCCGGCGCGGTGCAGGACGGTGAGCTGATCGGCGGCGTGGGCCAGCGGCTCGAGCCAGGGACCCTTGCCGCGACGGATGATGTCGTCGAGGCTCGTGCCGGACACGAGCTCGCGGACGAGGTAGCGTCGGCCGCTCTTGGGGAGGCGGCCGAAGGCGAGCACGCGTGGCACACCGAGGCCCTCGAGGCCGCTCAGGACGATGGCCTCTCGAACGAGGGCGAGGGTTTCCGCCTCGGCGGCGTCCTCGGCCAGCACCTTGAGCGCCACCTCGGTGCCCGTCGCCAAGTCCCGGACGGCCCAGACCTCGCCCCCGCCACCCCGACCGAGGCGTGACACGGGCGCATACCGCGGAGGAAGCGAAAACCTAGGCAATTTTCGATCGTTCATCGGCCAAGCGATCCCCACCGACCTTGATGAAAGAGCGGCCCCGAGCCCCGGCGGCGGGGCTGGGGAGCCTGACCGACCTTGATGCGAAGCGTGGTGCGAGGCGGTCGGCGAGGCTCGGACTGTGCCACGAAGGCTTGCACAGTATGGCACGCCTGGCCCAGCCTGAGCCATGGTTTCGTCGACGCGTCGGAGGCGGCCGCGCGCCGCCCGCGCTCAGGGCCGCGGGCGCTTTTCGAGACCGTAGTTGCCGCTCAATCCGAACCAGAAGCCCGTGAGCGAGAAGCCGACGCCGAGCCGGGCTTCGAACTCCTTCACAGGCTTGAACCGCAGCCCGATCTGAGGAATCGAGATCATCGGAAACACGACCGGCTTCGAGCCGCCCGAAAACCAGCTCGACTCCTTGTACCCGCCGACCTTGTCGACGTCGGAGTTGCGGTGGTCGCGCGGGTTGCATCCGCTGCCGGCCTGCCCGACCGCGGGACACGCCGCATAGCGCTTGCCGTTGTCCGCTTCGATGCCACCCGTCGGCGTCTGGTAGACCCAGTTGTTCATCAGGTCGCCGAAAATGACCCCGAGGCCGAACCCCGCGCCGTACTCGAAATCGAGCGTCTGGGAGATCTTCGCCGACCAGAGCAGGTCGATCGACGCGTAGATCGCCTTCATGCTGCTGTTGACCAGCGAGTAGTTGCCCGGGATGTCGTTCGAGTTCTTGTCTTTGAACAAGACATCGCCCGTCCCGTACTCCGTGAACGAGAGCGCCGGGATCATCGAGAAACCGTCTTTTCGAATGTCGATTTCCGCGCCGATCGTATTCGAATAGATGGTTTTTCCACCGTCGACGAACATGTTCAGCATGAACTTCGGGATGACGTTCCCGCGGTAGCGGAGCCCCACGAAGTAATATCTTTTCGTCGGCAGCTCGCGGACGTCGGTCGAACGCCACTCCTCCGGCGGCGGCTCGGCGGCGAGCGCGGGGTCCTTCTTCTTCGTCCCTTCGTCGTCCGCCTCGTCGTCGTCTCCGCCGAGGCTGGCGTGCGCCGCCTCCCGATCCGAAGCCTTGTCCGACGTGTCGGCGCTCTTCGAGGAGCCCTCGGCGGCGAACGCGCTCGTCGCCGCGAACGTCACGAGCATCGCCGCGGTCGTCGCCGCGCAACGTCGAAAGGGAGCGGCGCGGGTCACGTCGCTCGGATACGCGTTCTTCGAGCTCATCGTCGCTCCTTGTCGTTCTTGCGCTCGAGGCGCGAGAGTTCTTCTTCGAGCCGACGAACCTGCCGCTTCAAGTCCTTCACTTCTTCTTCGGTCGCGAGGTTCATCGCCTTGGCGATGTGTTCGATTCGCTCGTTCGTGAAGCTCTGGATCTTCCCGGGCATGCCCATCATCTGAACGATGGCTTTCATGACCCGTTCGTCTTGCATCAGCTTCGCGAAGCGGGGATCGCCCATCAACTTCATTCCCTGCTTCATCAGATTCTTCTTGAACGAGCTCATCGGCGCGCAGCATATCAGGAGTTTCGTGGTTCCAGGTAGCGCACGACGACGTCCGTGATCTCCTCGACCAGGCGCGGGTGGTGCGCGACGTCCGAAGGCCCGAGGATGGCCACGTGCGTCAACGCTTCGACGGTCGTGACGACCACCCAGGCGGCGAGGTCGAAGTCCCGAACGCCCACCTCGTCGGCGCGGGCTTCGAGCAGCATCCGTACGAGCCCAATCGTCTCCGTCTCGA
Source organism: Labilithrix sp. (assembly GCA_044226145.1). GTDB lineage: Bacteria > Myxococcota_A > Polyangia > Polyangiales > Polyangiaceae > Labilithrix. Next base: position 30,180 of record JBGAHN010000032.1, read on the forward strand.
CGTCCGCGATTCGTTCGAGCGAGCCGATGCGCGGGAGTTGCTCGGCGAAAACACGGTGCAATTTCGGGTCGAGGCCGTGGGCGTCGAGCATCACCCGAACGAGCTCGCGCGTGGCGTCGCGCAGCGGGAGGTTCGCGACGCGCACGAGCGACGTCCGTACCAAGGCCCTCATTTCGTCGATGTGCTTCTCGAGCAGCGCGGAGACGATGGCTTCTTTGCTCGGGTAATATTGGTAAAGCGAACCGATGCTGACGCCGGCCTCGTGCGCGATCTTGTTCGTGTTCGCGCGCTCGTAACCCTCGCGAACCAAAATGCGAGCGGTGGCGGCGAGCAGGGCCTCGACGGTCGCGCGCGATCGCTCTTGCGAGGCGGTTTTTCGAGGGTTGGTGAGAGGACGGCGCGCCATGAAGGAATTGCGAGTGGCGAATGCGAGTGATCGCTCGCATTATGGTACCCCATGTTCGAAGCAGCCACGACGAAAGCGACACGCGCCGATCTTCGCGTTCCGTCCGAGCCTTCTCCGACGTCGCGAACTCCGGTACCTGACGGGGCGAACGAGCGCCGCCCGATCCCCGTCGTGCCGCGGACGGGGTGGCTCGGAAACCTCGAAGCGTTTCGCGTGGACCGCGTCGGCATGCAGCTCCGGCTCGCCGCGGAATATCCCGAGGTCGGCGGGCTCCGGTTCGGCTTCACCTCCGGCGTGATCGTGAACGCGCCGGCGCTCGCGCACGAGGTCCTTTCGACGAAACACGACCATTTCGTCAAAGCCCCCGGGCTCACGGTCTTCTTGAAGCCGCTCTTGGGCAACGGCCTGCTCACGAGCGAACGCGAGTTCCACGCCAAGCAGCGCCGGCTCTTGGCGCCGGCGTTCACCCACAAGCGCATCGCCTCCTACGCCGACACCATGGCCCGACGCGGCGAGCGCTTCGCCCGACGGATCGAGGACGGCGAGAGCCTCGACATTTCGGCCGAGATGATGCGCCTCACGCTCGAGATCGTCGGCAAGACGCTGTTCGACGCCGAAATGGGCACCGACGCGGGCGACGTCGGACAGGCCGTGACGACGGCGATGGAATGCGCCATCGAGCAGATCCATTCGTCCCTGCCGATCCCCCCGTTCATCCCCACCCCGTTGAACCTCGAGAATCGAAGGGCCGTCGCGAAGCTCGACGCGATCATCTATCGCCTGATCCGCGAGCGCCGCGCGCTGGACGTCGATCGCGGCGACGTCCTCAGCACGCTCCTCGAAGCGCGCGACGAAGTCGGTCGGCCGATGCCCGATCGGCAGGTGCGCGACGAGTCGATGACGCTCTTTCTCGCCGGGCACGAGACGACGGCCAACGCGCTGTCGTGGGTCTTTTATCTGCTGGCGAAGAACCCGGACGCTCGCGCGCGCGTCGAAGCCGAAATCGACGCGATCGGCCACGTCCCCACGTACGCCGATCTCGGAAAGCTGCCCTTCGCCCTCGCCGTGTTCAAAGAAGCGATGCGCATCTTCCCCCCGGCGTACATCCTCCCTCGCCGGGTCGTGCGCCCCGTCGACATCGGGCCTTATCGCATCGGCCGCAACACGCTCGTGTTCGTCAACGTCCTCGGGATCCACCGCCGCCCGGATCTGTTCGAGGATCCCGACGCGTTCCGCCCGGAAAGGTTCCTCGGCGACGCCGAGAAGGCGCTCCCTCGCGGCGCGTACATCCCGTTCGGTGGCGGACCGCGCGTCTGCATCGGCAACCACTTCGCGACGATGGAAGGACATCTCCTGATGTCCATCCTGCTCTCGCGCCTCCGGTTCGATCTCACGAGCGACGCGGAGGTCGAGCTCGAGCCGCTCGTCACGCTCCGGCCGAAAAACGGCATCCCGATGCGGGCCACCGTCCGCCGGCCGAACGTGTGACGTCCTCCGAGCCCTGGCGCGTTCAGGCGGCGAGCACCGTGGGCTCGAGCGAAGCGAGCAACGCCGTCGCCTCCTCCGGACGAGGAAGTCCCGTCACCCTTCGCGCGTCGTCCGACACGGGCGTTTGGGCGAGCGCTTCGGCGAGCTCCGCGACGGTGAGCTCGCGTTCGCGACGCAAGATGGCACATGCCGCCTCGTCGAGCTGGGCTTCGAGCCACGCGGCGACGTCCCAAGAGAGCGCGGCGTGCTCGGTCTCTTCGCGGGCGATGGCCTGCATGCACGTGGCGACGACCGGATCCTCCGCCCGCGCGGCCTGCACGTGCGCGACGAGCGCGCCGTAAGTCTCGCGAACGCACCCCTCGCGCGCGTTCTCGAGGGCGAGCGAAAAGAGGGTGGGGGATTCGCGCCCCTCGTCGACGCGTGGAACGCGAGGCTCGCGTCCATTGCGACGCGCGAGCGAGGACGTGTCCCGCGCGTGACGAACCTCGTCGCGCTCGGCCTTGCGGACGCGCGTGAGGAGCTCGTTGGGCGCACCCAACGCCTTCAAATCGTCGTGCAGCCGTTGGAACGCGACTACGCTCGCCGCTTCGAGTTCGGCCATGTGCGCGAAGTATTCTCCGGCTTCCGCGTTCCGCGTGATCGGCGTGCCGACGAACCCTTCCGGACGCCGACCCGCGCAGGCGGTGGACCGGTCGGTTTCCGTGCACGAATCTTCCTGCACGTTGCCGCTCCCGTCCACGTGGACGTAGCAGTCTTCCATGTAGGAGCAGCCGGGCGCCTTGAGCAATCGCAGGTCGAACCCGCCGTCGGCCCGTGCGCGGTACTCCGACTCGGGAAGATCGCCGCTCGACCCTTCGGCCGGACAGTTGATGCGATAGTCTCTTTCTTTTCGTTGCGCCAAGAGCAGCGCTTCTTCGATGTTCGACACGCTGCCGAGGAGCGCCTTCGTCTCTTCGAACGTCTCCGCCGACGCGACCTCGTCTTTTCGCGTGTAAAGCAGATAACTCACGGTGCAGAAGTTGCCGTCGAAGTATCCTCCGTATTTGGAGCGGCATTCCTCGTCGTCCGTCGGGAGGATACGGTACGCCGCCGCGGCGGCCTCGCACGCGGCCTTGTCGGTCGCGGTCGCGCACTTCGTCCCGACGGAATCCCCATCCGTGGCCGCCCAGTCGTCGATGCCGCCGTCGTTGCCACCGTCGGCGCCGCCATCGAGGCTAGGCTCGCCCGACAGCTTTTTTGTTTCGCTGCGTTGCGTGACGAAGTCGACGGGAGGCTCGGCCTGAATCCCTTGGATGAGCGGCTTCGAATATTTCCCGCACAAAGAGGCGTATCCGTCACCGCCGTCGGACGGGGAGCTGCCGTCGATCGGCTCTCCGGCGTCGTTCCCCGACCCACCGTCGGGCTCGAGGCCCGCGGTCGATCCGCTGCTGCAATTCACGACCGCGGCGGCGGCGGTCGTCGCGAGACACGTCGCGAGGATTTCGGCGAAGGCGCGCCGGAGTCGGAATTCCGTGGATCGGTTCATGGGGATATTTTCTCTTACGGAGGGTGAAAGGAACGCGTCGGATCGAGGTCGATGTTCGAGGGAAAAGCAACTTTCGCACCACGCCCGGTGCGTTCGTCACCCTTCGCGTGGAATCCGAGGAGCGATGCCCGTGCCACGTTGTGCCAGCGTACGGAATCGCGACGCGGGCGCCAGAGGGTTCTCGGGCCGTGCACACACGTGGTACGACGCGTCCTCACGTCATGGCGGCCCATCGTCGGCGACACGGTTCGAAACGAAGCTCGCGTCCGAGCTCGCGCGCGGTCGGAGCGGAAAAGCGGGAAGCCTACGCGCGCTTGCTCGGCATGCCCGTCGAGCGCTTCCTGGCCGAACATTGGCAGAAGAAGCCGCTGCTCGTCCGCGGCGCCGTCCCCGATCTTTCCGATCCGCTCACCCCCGACGAACTCGCCGGACTCGCGTGCGAAGACGACGTCGAGTCGCGCATCGTCCGCGAAAAAGGCGGACAGCGCCCATGGGAAGTCATGTGGGGGCCGCACCCCGAGGCGCGCTTCGCCGAGCTCCCCGACGAAGGCTGGACCATCCTCGTCCAAGAGCTCCATCGTCACGTGCCCGAAGCCGCGCTCCTCCTCGATCGCTTCGCCTTCCTCCCGAACGTGCGCGTCGACGACGTCATGGTGAGCTTCGCGGCTCCCGGCGGGAGCGTCGGCCCGCACCTCGACAGCTACGACGTCTTCCTCGTCCAAGGAATGGGCGAACGCCGCTGGCGCTACCACACGCGCACGACGAAAGACGTCGCGTTCCGCCCGGGGCTCGATCTACGGATTCTGGAGCGCTTCGTCCCCGAAGCCGACGAGATCCTGCGACCGGGCGACATGCTCTATTTGCCGCCCGGATTCGCGCATCACGGAATCGCCGTCACGCCGTGTTTGACGTATTCCGTCGGATTCCGCGCGCCGAGCTACTTCGAGATGCGACGCGACTTCGTGGAGAGCTTGTCGTCGCGCGCGGACGCGTCGTCGCTCCTCGTCGATCCACCGCTCCGTCTCGAGCACCCGGGGGCGATTCCGCAGGCGATGCTCGAGCGCGTGCGGCAGATCGTTCGGACGATGGATCTCTCCGATGACGCCATCGATCGCTGGTTCGCCGCCTTCGCGACGCGTCTCGGTCCGGGCCGTACGATGTCGTCGTCGTCCCGGCCGAAGTCGGAGGCGGCCGTCCTCGAGCGACTCGAACGCGGCGGCCTCGTCGCTCGTTCCGAGGAAGGCCGTTGGGCGTATTTGCCATCGTCTTCGACGCGGGGAGGGCTCCGTCTCTACGTCGGCGGCGTCGAAATCGAAGTCCCTCGCGCCGCCGCGCCCCTCGCGCGGGCGCTCTGTGCGGAGCGGCGGTTCGACGCGCCTACGCTCGCGCGCGCGTGCCAGGCCTCGAAGGCCGCGCGGGATCTCGTCGTGCGCCTCTTCGCGCTCGACGCCTTGTCGTTCGTGCGGACGTCCCGCCGTCGCAGGCCCGAACGCGCGTGACGGCCGCGGCGCTCGCTACCCGCGCTTCGGCGGCTTCTTCGCGATGAAGAGGTAGTTGAATCCGCGCAAGAAGAAATTCCCTTCTTCGGCGGCCTTTCGGTAATTGCCTTTTTCGAGCGATTTGTTGTGTCGGACGACCGACACGACGTCGACGATCGAAAACGACTCGGCGATGCTCACGAACAACTGGAACCCGACCGGGGCGAATCCCTTTTTCTTTTCGAAATAGTCGCAAACGTAGAGCCCGAACACACCCCCGGGCTTGAGCACCCGCGACGCCTCCCGAATCGCGCGGTGCATCGCTTGGTAGTATTTCGGATCGTAGGCCGAGAGCTTCCCGATGCAATTCGGTTCGTTCGAATAGTGGATGTGATCGCCGTACGGCGGATCCATGAACACGAGATCGACCGAATTCGATTCGAGCGGCAGCTTCCGCGCGTCCGCGCGCTCGATGTCGGGGCGGTACGGCGCGACGTCGAACCCGCGGGCTCGTCGCTCCGTGTCCTTCGCCACGTCGAGCGTCGTGCCCGAGCCGCAGAACGGGTCGACGACGAGATCCCCGGGCTTCGTGTAGCGTTCGACGAGGTTCCAAACCACGTACGAAGGCGTGGCCCCCACGTAGCGTTGATCTCCCTGCATGCTCGCGCCGTAGTGCTGGGACGGGTACTCCCAGAGCGTCGTCGGTTGGAGACGGAGCGGCGGTTTCGAGGGCCTCGTGTGCATGTCCGCTGCTCTTTACAACGCGATCGCCGCTCTTCGCCACCTTGGCCTTTTCGCGCGTCCTCGCGCGCCCCGACGTGGCATTCTTTCGCCGCGGCCGCCGCGGGCGCCGCTCGTTCGGAGGAGGCCGCCCGCGCCCTCGCTCGCGCGAGACCTCGAGGAGATCGTTCGATGCGCTACCTACGCTTGCTCTTCGGATTGTCGGAGCCCGTGACCCGCAAGGTCTACCTGGTGGCCGGCGTCTCTTTGTTGCTCCTGAAGGTGGTCCTCGACAATTCCCTGTCCTGGCTCGCGACCGGACATCTCTGGTCGCCGCTCGCCTACTTCGCGCCCAGTTGGACGCTCAAATCGCAAGATCTCGCGCGCGGCTCGGCGCTCCCCATGCCGACGTGGGCCATCGTCGCGATGGTCGTCGTCGCGCTCCCGTTCGCGTGGATCGGCGTGTCGATGAGCGTCCGCCGCGCCGCCGACGCCGGGAAATCCCCTTTCGTGGGCATGTTCTTCCTCGTCCCGATCATGAACTACGCCGTGATCGCCGTCCTCGCGTCCCTGCCTTCGGCGAGCGAGCCGGCCTGGTCGCCACCCGACGGCAGTCCCTACCGCACGAACGACGTCGATGCGCCCGCGCGTCCGCCCCTTCGCTTGAACCGGCGGGTTCGGGCCACGCTGCTCGGCCTCCTCGCGTCCGTCGCGGTCGGCATCGGCATGATCGGCCTCTCGATCTATTCGATGCAGCTCTACGGCGCGGCGCTCTTCTTCGGCACGCCGTTCGTCATGGGGTTCGTCACGTCGTTCGCCTACAACCACGACGTGCCGCGCGCCTCGCGATCGCTCTCGGCGAGCATCGGTTTCGCGCTCCTCGGGGTGATCCTCACCGGGTGTTTCGTCCTCCTCTTCGCGATCGAGGGCGTCCTTTGCTTGGCCATGGCGTTCCCGATCGCCGCCGTGCTCGCGAGCTTCGGCGCGCTCCTCGGCTTCGAGCTGTCCGGCCGCCGCGGCGTCCCCGGGCGTCACGTCGCCGCGTGCATCCTCTTCCTCCCGGTCCTCGCCGGCGTCGAAGCCAAGACGGCGACGCCCGCCCTCCACGAGGTCACGACGTCGATCGAGATCGACGCCCCGCCCGAGCGCGTGTGGTCGAACGTCATCGGGTTCGCCGAGCTGCCCCCGCCGTCGCAGTTCTATTTCCGACTCGGGATCGCCTATCCGATCCGCGCGACGATCCACGGCGAAGGCGTCGGCGCGGTCCGTCATTGCGAGTTTTCGACCGGTCCGTTCGTCGAGCCCATCACGGTGTGGGAGCCCGGCCGTCGCCTATCGTTCGACGTGACCGCCCAGCCGCCGTCGATGACCGAGCTCAGCCCCTACAAGGACGTGAAGGCCGCGCACCTCGAGGGCTACATGGTCTCGCGCCGCGGCGAGTTCCGTCTCGTCCCGCTCCCCGGAGGTCGCACCCGCCTCGAAGGAAGCACGTGGTACACGCTGTCGATCTTCCCCGAGAGCTACTGGACCGTGTGGGGCGAGGCGCTCCTGCACTCGATCCACGGCCGCGTGCTCGCGCACATCAAGCACGAGACGGAGCGCGCGACGCCCTGACGTCGTCCACCCGCGAACGCGCGCCGCTCACGCCGACGCCTTGGTCCGACACCGTTCGATCGTGGAGAGCAAGTCGCTCATGTCGAGCGGCTTCTTCAGATAGGCGACCGCGCCGATCTCCTTGGCTTTGTCGGACGCGTGGCCGTCCGCCGTCAACACCACGACGGGGATGTGGGCCAACTCCGGATCCTTGAGCTGTTCGGCGCGGAACTCCCACCCGTTCATCTCGGGCATCATCATGTCGAGGATCACGAGCTGTGGCGGCGGACCGCAGTGGAGCTTGGCGAGCGCTTCCCGGCCGCTCTTCGCCGTCGTCGTCGAAAAGCCGCTGCTGTCGAGGATGATGCTCATCACCTCGAGGATGTCGGTGTCGTCGTCGACGACGAGGATGCGCGCCGGCGCGGGTTCGGGGGGCGCCGTCTCGGTGGAGGGATCAACCATGCGCGTCCGTCCTTTGGAGGGGGAGATCGACGACGAACGTGGACCCCTTGCCGAGGGTGCTCTCGACCGCGATCGTCCCGCCGAACGCCGAGACGATGACGTGGGCGATGTACAGGCCGAGGCCGAGTCCGCCGTAATCGTGCGAGGAGACGGCGCGCTCGAAGCGCTCGAAGATGTGCCCGACGCGATCGTTGGCGATGCCGATGCCGGCGTCGGTGACGACGAGGACGGCGTGATCTCCCGCCTGCTGGACGCGGACGACGATGGGCTTTTGGCCCCCGAATTTGACGGCGTTCGAGAGCAGGTTCGCGACCACTTGCTCGAGGCGCACGCGATCCCACGTTCCGACGACGGGGCGAGGGGCCTCGATCGTCAGGGTCGATCCCGACGCGGCGATGGCTTCGCCGAGCTGTTCGACGACGTCGCGCACGACCTCGGTGAGGTCGACCTCCTCGAGGTGGAGCGAGAGCCGCCCCGCCTGGAGCTGCGAGACGTCGAGCAGATCGTCGACGAGGCGCGTGAGCCGCACGATCTGCCGGTCGGCGAGCTTCAATCCGCGCGCGACCTTCTCCGGCGGTGGCGCGTCGTGGGCCCGGGTGAGCGCTTGGACCATGAGCTTGAGGGACGTCAGCGGCGTGTTGAGCTCGTGGGCGGCGATCGACAGGAACTCGTCGCGCACGCGGACGGCGTCTTCGGCTTCGCGAAAGAGCCGCGCGTTGTCGACCGCGATGGCGGCCCGCCGGCCGAGCTCCCACGCGAGCGTGACGTCGGCTCGCTCGTAGCGCCCCGCCTTCGCCGAAGCGAACGTCATCGCGCCGACGGTCCGATCGTGCGCGACGAGCGGGACGACGATGGCGCTCCGCGTGCCCAGCTCGCGGACGATGCGGACGTGCTCCTCGCTCTTGGCGAACTCCGCGAGGTGCTCGTCGTCGAGATCGTCGAGGAACAACGGCCGCCCGGTTCGAAGCACCCGCGCGGCCGGCTGCGGCGATCTCCAGTCGGGAGGATGCCGCGTCCGGAGCAGGTCGAGCAGCGGCGTCTTCTCGGGATCGACGTGCGCCCCGCCGGCGCGCCGGATCGCGCCGTGCGAATCCAAGAGATCGATGACGCACCAATCGGCGAGCGCGGGGACCACGAGCTCGGCGAGGCGCGTGAGCGTCGCCCCGTCGTCGAGCGATTCGGCGAGGACCGCACCGGCGTCCGCGAGGAAGCGAATGCGCTGTTCGGCGCGCGCCCGCTCGGCGACCTCCGCGCGCAGCTTCTCGAGGAGCAAGCTGTTCTGGAGCACGGCCGCCATCTGCGCCGTGAGGAGCTCGAGCACGGTCACGCGCGCGGGGAGGAACGCGTGCGTGGTCAGCGTGTTCTCGCAATACAGGACGGCCACGAGCTCCGACTTGCGCTGGATGGGCAAGAGCAGGATGGATCGCGCCGCCGCCTCCTTCGCCCACGTCGAACCTTCGAGACGGAGGTCGCGTCCCACGTCGTCGATCACGAGCGGCTTGCGGTCGGCGCGCGCGCGCTCGATCAGGGCGGTCGGCAGCGTCGTCGCGTCGTGGAGCGGGGCTCGCTCGATCGCGATCTCCGTCGAAGAGCCGCGCGCGCGGACGAACGGCGTTCCGTCCTCTTCCATGATCATGGCGGCCCGCTCCGCCCCGGCGGTCTCGATGCAGGCACGCAGGAGCCGCTCGAGCAGCCGCCGCAGATCGACCTCCGTCGACAGCGCTCCGACGACCCGGACGACGGCCGCGACGTCGACGGTGCTCTCGTCGAACGGCACGGGCCGGACCGCGGCGCGGAGCAAGGCGAACTCCTCGTCCAGCATGCGCACCTTCTCGGTCGCGCCCCACTCGACGTAGGCCCTCCGCGCTTCGCGCAGATGGTGCTCGGCCGTGCGGACGCGACCGCGGGCCATCGCGTGACGGCCGGCGAGCTCGTGCCCGAGGGCCTCTTCGTGCAGCGCCGAGGCACACGCGGCGGCCTCGATCGCTTCGTCGTAGAGATCTTGCGCTTCGGCGTGCGCGCCCTCGAGTCGCGCGAGCTCGGCCTCGACGAGCCGATGTTTCGCGGTGAAGTTCGACGGGTTGTCGTGCACCCAGCGGGTGAGGACGCGCTGGTGCTCCCGGATGCTCGC
>JBGAHN010000252.1:0-5660 GCA_044226145.1 Labilithrix sp.
GTGCGCGGATCCGTGAGCCCCACCGGCTTCATCGGCCCGAACGCGAGCGTCATCTCTCCGCGCGACGCCATCACCTCCACGGGCAGACAGCCCTCGAAGTAGCGCACGTCCTCGAACGAACGCGGCTCGACCTTGACGGCCGCCACGAGCTCCGCGACGAACGCCTTGTACTCCGCCTCGTCGAACGGGCAGTTGACGTACGCCTCGTCTCCGAGCGCCGTCGCGTCGCGCAGCTTCCGTTCGCCCCGCCTCCCGGGGCCATTCGCCGACGACGCCCCTTCCGCCGACGACGCGCCCGACGCCGACGCGTCTTCTGCCGATGTCGCGCCCTCGTCGGCCACGACCGGCTCTTCGCCCTTCCCCCAGCGCGATTGGCGAAACACCTTGTCCCAGTCGATCGAGTCCGCGCTCACGATGGGCGCGATGGCGTCGTAGTACGCGAGGTGCTCGCTGCCGACGACGCGCGCGAGATCCGCCGCGAGCGCGTCGCCCGTGAGCGGGCCGGTCGCGAGGATGACCGGATGGCCGGCCGACGCTTCGGGGATGCGGTCGACGACGGCGTTCACCACGCGGATCTTGGGGTGCGCGTGGATGCGCTCGGTGACGACGTCGGCGAACACGTCGCGGTCGACGGCCAGCGCGCCGCCGGCGGGCACCTTGGCGATCTCGGCGGCCTCGAGCACGAGCGAGCCTGCCCGCCTCAGCTCCTCTTTCAACAGGCCGACGGCGTTCGCGAGCGCCGCGCCGCGCATCGAGTTCGAGCACACGAGCTCGCAGAGCTTGTCGGTGTGCTGCGCGGGCGTCCGCGCGTGCGGCTTTTGTTCGACGAGCTCGACCTCGAACCCGCGCTCGGCGAGCTGGAACGACGCCTCGCATCCGGCGAGACCGCCGCCGACGACCGTGACCTTCATGCGGCCTACTCTGTCACAGATGCTCACACGCGGTCGACGGCGACGACGCCTTGCACCTTTTGCAGCGCGCGCATGACGATCTTGAGCTGGTTCAAGTCCTGACAGACGAACGTGAAGACGTTGATCGCCTTGCCGTCGTCGCCCGCGCGGCAGTTCGCTTCGCTGATGTTGATCGAGAGCTGGCTGAACGTCTGCCCCACGGTCGCGAGGATGCCGGGGCGGTTCGCCGTCACCACGCGGAGCTGCACCGGGCGCTGGATCTTCGCCTTCGAGTCCCACGTGATCTCGACGCGGCGCTCGGGATCGGTGTCGAACGCCTTCGGGCAACCGCGGCGATGGATGGTCACGCCGCGGCCGCGCGTGATGAAGCCGAGGATGTCGTCGCCGGGCAACGGGTTGCAGCACTTGGCGTACCGCACGAGCACGTCGTCGATGCCGTTGAGGCGGATGCCGCCGTCGTCGCCCTTGATCTTGCGGACGAAGCTCGAGATCCGCCCCTCGCGGAGCTGCTCGGGCGGAAGGCTCTTGGCGCCGTCGACCGAAGGCGGCGCGATGAAATCGAGCAGCTCCTTCGGATCGATCTTGCCGTAGCCGATGCCGATGAACAGCTCGTCGATGTTCTGCACCGACAAGTGCTCCATCACCTTGCGGAGCTCGCTCTCGTTCTTGAGGAGCTTGGTGAGCGACACGCTCGCCCGCTGGAACTCGCGCTCGAGGAGCTCACGCCCGAGCTTGAGCGACTTGTCCCGCTGCTCTTGCCGCAGGAAATTGCGGATCTTCGCGCGCGCCCGCGTCGTGACGACGAAGTCGAGCCAGTCCTTGTTCGGCTGCTGGTTCGGGTTCGTGACGACCTCGAGCACGTCGCCGTTGCGGAGCTTGTAGCGCAGCGACTCGAGCTTGCCGTTCACGCGCGCGCCGGTGATGTGGTCGCCGAGCTTCGTGTGGATGGCGTACGCGAAGTCCACCGGGGTCGAACCACGCGGGAACACGCGCACCTCGCCCGCCGGCGTGAAGACGTAGACCTCGTCCTGGAAGAGGTCGACCTTCACGCCCTCGAGGAACTCCGCCGGATCCTTGAGGTCCTTCTGCCACTCCATGAGCTGGCGGAGCCAGCCGAAGCGCTGCGCGTCGGTGTCCGCGATGCCCCCGCCGTGCCGCTCTTTGTATTTCCAGTGCGCGGCGATGCCCCGCTCGGCGACCCGGTGCATCTCGTGCGTGCGGATCTGGATCTCGATGCGCTCGCGACCCGGGCCGATGACCGTCGTGTGGAGCGACTGGTACATGTTCGGCTTCGGCAGCGCGATGTAGTCCTTGAATCGGCCGGGGACCGGCGTCCATTTCGAATGAATGACGCCGAGGGCCGCGTAGCAGTCGCTCACGCTCTCGACCAAGACGCGGAACGCGATGATGTCGTGGATCTGGTCGATCGAGCACTCGTTCGCCTTCATCTTCCGCCAGACGGAATAGAGGTGCTTCGATCGGCCCGAGACGTCCGCGGCGAAGCCCTGCTCGGCGAGCCGGCTCGAGAGCGTCTTCGACACGTCGAGGATGTAACGGTCGCGCTCTTTCTTCGTCTTGCTGACCGCCGACTGGACCTCGGCGTACCCGTCCGGATCCAGCCAGCGGAAGGACAGGTCCTCGAGCTCACTCTTGAACGCCTGGATGCCGAGGCGGTTCGCGAGTGGCGCGTAAATCTCGAGTGTTTCCCGAGCAATACGCTCTTGCGCCTCGGGCTTCATGTGCTCGAGCGTCCGCATGTTGTCGACGCGATCGCAGAGCTTGATGAGCAAGACACGGATGTCCTGCGCCATCGCCACGACCATTTTGCGGAAGTTCTCGGCCTGGCGATCTTCCTTCGAGGTGAAATTGATCTTGCCGAGCTTGGTGACGCCGTCGACGAGCGACGCGATCTCGAGGCCGAACTCGCGCTCGATGTCCTTCGTCGTCTTGATGGTGTCTTCGACGACGTCGTGGAGGAGCCCGGCGCAGACGCTCGCCGTGTCGAGCCGAAGCTCGGCAATGATCCCGGCGACGGACGCGGGATGGATGAAATACGGATCCCCCGATTTGCGCTTCTGACCCGTGTGCGCCTTCTCGCTGTAGTCGTACGCGCGACGGATCAAGTCGGCGTCGGCCGCGGGCTGGTAGGCCCGCACGCGATCGATGATGTCCACGACTTCGAGCATGGGAAGGGCTGCGGTAAGGGGCGGTTCGTCCAAACGCCCGCCGTTGGATCGTAACACCCGGTTTTTTCCCCGGCAACGAAGCGACGTCGGGACAAAGACCCCAGCCGTCGCGTCGTCGCGCCTCCGGGCGGCCCTGCCCGTGGCCCTTTCTCCTTTGACTTCTTCCTTCTTCGCGGCTTCTCCCAGCGTGGTCGCGCCTGCCCTCCCTCCTCCTAGGCCGCCTTCGAGCTTCGATAAGTATCCGCAACTTTGCGGCCGGGAGCGGCGAAGAGCGCGGTAAGGTCCGAGGCGGCGTGGCCTCCGTTTACGTTCATTTCCCTTGGTGTCTCGCCAAGTGCCCGTACTGCGACTTCGTCAGCTACGCGGCGCCGCGCGAAAGCATCGACCACGCCGGCTACGCCGACGCCGTCGTCCGCGAGGCCGACGCCCGCGCGAAGGCGCTCGAGGCGCGCGGCAGGCCGCTCACCGTCACGAGCATTTTCTTCGGCGGCGGAACGCCGAGCCTCTGGGAGCCCCGCGAGCTCGGGCGCGTGCTCCGGCACCTCCGGACGCGCTTCGACGTGACGGCGGACGCGGAGATCACGGTCGAATGCAACCCGACGTCGCTCGACGAAGAGCGGGCGCGGGCGCTCGTCGGCGAGGGCGTCGATCGCTTGTCGATCGGGACGCAGTCGCTCCGCGCCGAGCAGCTCCGCTTCCTCGGGAGGCTCCACGATCCCGACGGCGCCAAGCGCGCGGTGGCGAGCGCGCGCGCCGCCGGGGTGCCGCGCGTGTCGACGGATCTCATCTTCGGCCTGCCGGATCAGAGCGTCGACGACGCCCGCGGGCAGGCCGAGGCGCTCGCCGACGAGGGCCTCACGCACCTGTCCTGCTACCAGCTCACGATCGAGCCCGGTACGCAGTTCGGCGAACGCAAGAAGCGCGGTCTCCTGCCGCTCGCCGACGAAGGCACGGTCGCCGACGCCTTCCTCGCGATCGACGAGGCGCTCGAGGCGCGCGGGCTCTCGCACTACGAGATCTCGAACTACGCCGCCGCGGGGCAAGAGGCGCGTCACAACCTCGCCTACTGGCGGGGCGACGAGTACGTGGGCCTCGGGGTCGCAGCCTTCGGATTCGTGCGGACGTTCGCGAGGACGGACGACGGGCACGGCGCGCGGGGGATCCGCTACCGCAACGCGGTCGAGCCGAAGCGCTACGTCGAGGGCACCCGCGCGATGCAGGAGCATGCTTTCGTCGGCGACGGCGACGGCCTCACGATGTTCACCGAAGCGCTCGACGCCGGGGCGCTCCTCCGTGAGCGGATCATGCTCGGGTTGCGCGTCGCCGAGGGCGTCGATTTGGCGGGCGCCGGCCGCGATCTCGGCCTCGATCCGTGGACCGAGGAGCGCCTGCGGGCGATCGCGTGGCTCGGCGAACGAGGACGGCTCGTCCGCGAGGGCGACCGCCTCCGCATCCCGAAAGAAGCCTGGCTCTTCGCCGACGACACGGCCGCGCGGCTGTTCTGAGGGGCTCGCGCGATCGCTCGCTCAGAGCGCGTAGCGCACCCTGGAGTACTCCTCGGCGTCGTCTTCGGCGTCGCTCGCGTGCGGATCGACGCCAGCGCGCGCGATGCCCGACGGGAGCGGCCCGAGAGGAATGACGAGCGACCGCGCGAGCGCCGGGTGCGGGACGACGATCGCCTGCACCTGGAAGACCTCTTCGAGGAGCCGCGACGTCAGCACGTCGTCGGGCTTGCCGATCGCCCGGAGGACACCGCCCGCCAGCACGGCGACGACGTCGGCGTACTGCGCCGCGAGGTTCAAATCGTGCAGAATGCACACGACCGCGCATCCGTCCGACGCGAGCCGGCGGGCGTGCGTGAGGGTGGCGTGCTGGTGCGCGAGATCGAGCCCCTCCGCGGGTCCGTCGAGCAGGACGACCCGCTCCTCGGAGTCCCACGCCTGCGCGAGCACGCGGGCCATCTGCACGCGCCGGCGTTCGCCGCGCGACAGCGTCGTGTACGCGCGCTCCGCGAGGCGCAGCGTATCCGTCGCCATCATCGCGAGGCGCGCGATGGCGCCGTCGCGCAAGGTCTCGCTCGCGCCTTCGTGAGGCCACCGACCGAGGAGCACGACGTCCTGCACGCCGAGCGACGACGCCGAGGACGTGTCCCACGCGAGCACGGCGCGCGCGCGGGCGAGGTCCGACGGCGCCCAAGACGCGAGCGGACGCCCCGCGAGCGTGACCGAGCCCGACGTCGGCGCGATTTCGCCCGCGAGGACGTCGAGGAGCGTCGACTTGCCCGCGCCGTTCGGACCGACGAGCGCGAGCACCTGTCCGGCCCGCACGTCGAGCGAGACGTCGCGAACGACGTCGGTGCGCCCCACGCGATGGGTCACGTTCCGAGCTTGGATGACGGCGGCTTGCTTCGGCATGGCTAGGGCTCCCCACGATCGAGAGGCGAATGGCTCGTCGTCGATGCACCGGCACCGCCGACGGGTTTGACTCGGAGCACGACGGTCCCGGGCGAACGCGCGGTCGGCTGTTCGAACGCGGTCACGCCGAGGAAGAACTTCTTGGATCC
>JBGAHN010000033.1:0-38844 GCA_044226145.1 Labilithrix sp.
CGATGGCGTCGGTCAAGAGGCCGCCCTGGTCGAAGCCGACGTAGCCCGGCGGCGCGCCGATGAGCCGCGAGACCGTGTGGCGCTCCATGTATTCGCTCATGTCGAAGCGCAAGAACGAGATCCCGAGGATCTTCGCGAGCTGCTTGGCCACCTCCGTCTTGCCGACGCCCGTGGGCCCCGTCAGGAGGAAGTTGCCGATGGGCTTCTCGGGCGCCCGCAAGCCCGCGCGCGCGAGCTTGATCGCCGCCGCGAGCTGCTCGACCGCCCGCTCCTGACCGAAGACGACCTTCTTCAAGTCGGACTCGAGGCTGCGGAGCTTCTCCTTGTCGTTCGAGCTCACCTCGCGCGGCGGGATCTGCGCCATGCGCGCGAGCACGGTTTCCACCTCGGGCACGCCGACGACGATCTTCGGCTTGCTCGCCTTCGCCGCGCCGGCCGCCGTCGTCGACACCGACACGTGCGGCGCCGTCCCGGTCCGCGTGGTGTCCGGCGTCGCCCCGTCCGTCGAGGGCGCGCTCGCTTCGGCGGCTTCGGCTGCCTCGCGCTTCGCCGCCTCGCTCGCCTCGGCCTCGTCGCGCAGCAAATTCGGCGGCTTCTCGCCCTCGTAGAGCTTCAATTTCGCGGCCGCGCCGGCCTCGTCGAGCAAGTCGATGGCCTTGTCCGGCAAGCGCCGATCGTGGAGGTACCGCGCCGACAGCGTCGCTGCCGCCTCGAGCGCCTCGTCCGTGTACGTGACGCCGTGGAACTCCTCGTATTTCGGCCGGAGCCCCTCGAGGATCTTCTTCGCGTCCTCGATCGACGGCTCGTTCACCTCGACGCGCTGGAAGCGCCGCGCGAGCGCGCGGTCCTTCTCGAAGTGCTGGCGGAACTCCTCGAACGTCGTCGAGCCGATGCAGCACATCCGCCCGGACGCGAGCGCCGGCTTGAGGAGGTTCGACGCGTCCATGCTCCCGCCGCTCGTCGCGCCGGCCCCGACGATCGTGTGGATCTCGTCGATGAAGAGGACCGCGCCTTCGACCTTCTGCAGCGCTTTGACGACGCCCTTGAGGCGCTCCTCGAACTCGCCGCGGTAGCGCGTGCCCGCGATGAGCGCGCCCATGTCGAGCGAGTACACCGTCGCGTTCTTGATGGCCTCCGGGACCTCGCCCTTGACGATCTTGAGCGCGAGCCCCTCGACGATGGCCGTCTTGCCGACGCCGGAGTCGCCCACGAGCAGCGGGTTGTTCTTCTTCCGCCGCGCGAGGATCTGGATCATGCGCGCGACCTCGTTCGAGCGCCCGACGAGCGGATCGATCCGCTTCTGCGCGGCCTCTTCGTTGAGGTTCTGCGTGTAGGCCTTGAGCGGATCGCGTTTGGAGCGCGGCCCTTCGGGCTCCGCGTCGCCGAGCGAGGCGGGCTCCTTGTCGGGGCGCTCGCCGTCGCCCTCGTCGATCTTCGAGATGCCGTGCGAGATGTACGCGACGACGTCGAGCCGCGAGACGCCGTTCTTCTCGAGGATGCTGACCGCCGGCGAGTCGCGCTCGGCGAAGATGGCGACGAGGACGTTGCCGCCGGTGACCTGCTCCTTGCCGCTCGACTGCACGTGGCTCACGGCCCGCCGGATCGCGCGCTGGACCCCGAGCGAGGCCGTCGGCGTCGTGAACGCGTCCTCCGGCACGCTCTCGAGCTGATCCGAGAGGAACTGTTCGAGCTCCTTCTTGATCGCCGGCGGATCGCCGCCCGCGTGGCGCACGACGAGCGCCGTGGTCTCGTCGAACAGCAGGGCGTAGAGCAGGTGCTCGAGCGTCACGTACTCGTGATGCCGCCGCGCCGCCTCGTTGGCGGCGAGCGAGAGAGCGATTTCGACCTCGGGGCTGATTCGCATGGGCTTTGGCCTTCGTTTCGTGTCGCGCGGCTCCTATTCCGGCTCGGTGGTCAGAAGGAGCGGCATCCCGTTTTCGCGCGCGAGATCCATGACCTGTTGGGCTTTCGTTTCGGCGACGTCCCGCGTGTACACGCCCGCGACGGCGGCACCCTTGACGTGCACGGTAAGCATGATGTGTCGCGCTTCGGCCTCTCCTTTGTGGAAAAAGCGCATGAGCACGAGAATGACGAACTCTTGCGTCGTGTAGTCGTCGTTGTGGAAGACGACTTTGTAGCGCCGCGGAACGGACGACACCGGGCGATCTTCGAGATCGACGTCTTCGTGCTCGTCCGGATCTTCACCGGGGCCGCCCGGACCGGCCGTCGGGCGAAAGAGCCCGGGCGGAGCGGGCAGGGGAGGCAGGGGAGCCTCGGAGGTGCCGGCGCGCGGAGGCGTCACGCGCGCGGGGCGTCCTCCGCCGACGAGCTCAGGCATCGGACCAAGGGCGCGCGCGTTCGTCGGCTCGAATTCATGCAAGACGTCGTTCTCCACGTCGTCCCTCCATTGTGCGTCGATGGAAACAGGTCGCAAGACCCAAGGCACGAGGAACCTCGCGCCGCGGCCCCAGAGGATCGCCGTTTCCGATGAAAAGGTCCGCCGCGACGTCGCGCGAACGGCGCTGGCGTCGAACCGTCAGCCCTCTTCTTCTTCGATTTCCCAGCGGTGCAGCGCGCTGACGCCGATCGCCGCGGCGCAGCTCGGACAGAGCGGAGGCTCGACGGTGCGCCGTTCTTCGCCGCGCGTCCAGACGAGCAGGCCTCGCCCGCGGACCTCGAAGCCTTCGTCGTCTTCGTCTTCCGGGCCGAGCGATTGCGAGCACACCTCGCAGCGAGCCGCGCCTTCTTCCTCGAAGAGGGCGACGTGGCTGGCGGTCACGAAGCTCTTGGTACTGTCGCTCATGGATGACGAAGGCCGACGATAGCGCATCGCGGGCCCCTTGGCACGGCGGGCGCGAGGCCTTCGTCCAATTCGTCGACGTTTCGGACGGTTCCGTCGCGTCCGTCGCGCGCCGCAGCTCGACCATGGGCCACGGCCGCGAGATCGACCGAGCGCGCCGTTCGAACGCGCGTCTTCGGCGAAGGAGGAGACGCCTCAGCGAAGGAGCAGGAACGCCGTCCCGCCGAGCACGAAAATGACGCCGACGACGATGCCGACGACCATCCACGTGGGGACGTGGGTCCCAGGGATGTCGATGCGCTCCACGTCTTCGTCCGAGGTATGCGGTCCCTGCTCGTGCCATCCACCGGACGGCGGCGCGAGCGAGTTGCCACGAACGGCCTTCGACGCGCCCGTCGCGTCGGCGCTCGCCGGAGCGGCGTTTGCGCCCATGGGCCCCGTCGTCTCTTCGCCGAGCATGTACTTGCGGTACTTGAGCGGTTCGGTCGCCTCGTCGAGCGGGGGAATGCCCTCGCCGTCGAACTTGGCGACGATGACGGTGATGTTGTCGTGACCGCCCGCGAGGTTCGCGCGGTCGGTGAGCGCCTTGCACATCTCGACCGGCTCGGCGCCGCTCCGCAGGATCTCCCGGATCTCCTCGCCGCGGACCATTCCGGAGAGGCCGTCGGAGCAGAGCATCAAGATGTCGCCGCGCCGGAGCTCGACGTAGGTGAGATCGACCTGCACGGTGTCGGCGGTGCCGAGCGCCTGGAGGATGATGTTGTTGTGCTCGAAGGTCTCGGCCTCTTCCTCGGTGAGCTGACCGGCCTCGATGAGCTGGTTGACGAGCGACTGGTCGCGCGTGACCTGCACGAGGTGGTCGCCGCGGAGGATGTAGCCGCGCGAGTCGCCGACCTGCGCGAGGAAGAGCACCTCGTCGACGAGCGCCGCGGCCGTGACCGTCGTCCCCATGCCGCGCCGGGAGCGATCCGCCTTGGCCTCGTGGAAGATCCGGAGCCCCGCCGTCTCGACGGCGCGGACGAGCCGCCGCGCGAGGGCTTCCCGCGGGATTTTCCCCTCCGTGGGGCTGTCGACGAGGCGCTCGTAGAGGATGTCGACCGCGAGCTGGCTGGCGATTTCACCCGCCGCCGCGCCGCCCATGCCGTCGCACACCGCGAACACGGCGCCCTGCGGGCCGAGGACGGTGGCGCGGTTCGTCTCGAGGATGCCGCGCGAGCGCTCGGTCAGATCGGCGACGAGGAAATTGTCCTCGTTGTGCTCGCGGACTTGTCCGACGTCCGTTCGCGCGAACAGCGTCACCTGCACGTCGCCGTTCGGGGTCGTCCCGGCCTCGCTCGAGGTCGGCGCCGGAACGGGGCTCTGGGGCTGCGTCACGAGCAAACCCTCATCCTTTCAACCCGTCCTTTCGCGGCTCGTTACCCGTAGCGGGGCGAAGAGCGGGTGTTTCGAAATCGACCCGGAAGAGCTGCTGCCCGATGCGAAAATGGTCGCCGCTGACGAGCTCGACCTCGCGGCGGAGCCGCAAGAACGTCCCGTTCGAGGAACCGAGGTCGACGAGCGCGAAGCGAGGACGGTTCGAGCCCTCACCCTCGAGGACGCGAACGGCCGCGTGCCGTCTCGATAGAAACGGGTCTTCCGCGAACACGACATCTCCCGACTCCCGACCGAGCACGGTCTCCACCTTCCGAATGTAGTAGACGTCCCTCGTCACGCCCTCGACGGTGCGCTGAGCAAGACGAGCGTACCTTGGAGTCGCTGGCGAGCCAAATACCCGGGTTCCGTGCTCCGTGGCCGGACCGGGTTCCTCGTCGTGATGGCTCTCGATTTCGAACCTGAGCACTTGCTGTCCGACGAGTATCAGATCTTGGTCCTCGAGCGGAACGACGACCTCGTTCGGTTCGGTGGGACGTCCGGCCGGCGACCCCTGGGGAGCCGCGGGCGGGAGGCCGAAACCCGGGCGTTCGCCGCGGCGCAGCGTCCGGGCCGCCGAGAGCTGCAGGTAGACCCCGTTCGTGCTCCCGAGATCCCACAAAAAGAGGCGTCCCTGGCGAAATGCCAGGCGGGCATGACGCGGGGACAAATACGCGTCTTCCGCGATGATCACCTGCCCTTCGGTCCGCCCGATGTCGGTCGATTCCCCGATGGGGTAGGCGGGGCCGTCCACGCCGCTCCGCGCGATGACGACGAGGCGTCCACGGGCGGCCTCGACCGGCGCGGGACGGGGCGAGGGTGCGGGGGAAGGTTCGAACCGCGGGGCTTCCCGCGCGTCGCGGAAGTCGGGCGGACTTCGGCACGGCCTCCCCGAGCCGGCGAGGCGGGGCTCGGCCCTGGGGCTCTCCTCCGTGGGGACGCGGTCGGTGGGGAGCGCGGGCGGCACGGGCGCGCCGCAGAACATGCAGAACTGCGTGCCAGCATCGACGATGCCTCGGCAACGGCCGCACGTGCGCGGCGGGCGGGAAGATTCTCCCGCGACGACGACCGGGCGCACGCCGACGATGGGGACGGGACGCTCGGAGGCCGCCCGTTCGGCCACCACGTGGACCGGCACGTGGGTGACCGGCGGCGGCGGCCGGGTCGGGACGGTGAGCGGTCCTTGATCGAGGATCGGCGGCGTCGCCGAGGCGACGCGCGAAGGCAGCCGGATCCCACACCCTTGGCAGAAGGGGAGGTGCGACGGATTCTCACGCCCGCACGTCGTGCAGATCATCGGCCCGTGGATGGGACAATACGTGCGCGCGACCGTCAAGCGCGGTTCGGACGTGTTTCGCCCGAAGACCGTCAGCGGTCGCGCGTCGTGAAAATCGGATCTCGCTGCTCGAGGACGAGATCGAGGCCCACGAATTGCGCGATTCCGCCGTCGCGCGCGGCCCCGCTCGAGTCCGTGAAGCTCTTCAAGAGGAGGAGCCGGTAGCACGCGGCGACGCCGACCACCGTGCGGCGCGTGACCTGGACCTCGAGCCCGCCGCCGAACGAGCCGGCCGGCCCGTAGGTGTCGACGGACCATTCGTTGCCGTAGCCGGCCACCCCCGCGCCGAGCTGGGCGTACGGCTCGACGTCGCGCGCGGTTTGGAAGTAGTAGCGAGCCTCGGCGCGCGCCTGCTGGAGGATGGCGAGGCGAAAGAGCTTGTTCGGATCCTGCTTCGAGAACGCGTACGCCCCGCCGAAATAGAAGGGGCCGTTGCTCCGGAAGCCGGCGCGGACCGTGATGCCGCCGCCGGTCCCGAGGATGCAAGGGATGCTGCCGTCGTGGCAAATGGCGCCCGCCGAGCTCACGACCTCCGCGCCGAGCGCGACGCCGTATTGGAGGTAGACGACGTTCGTCGGCGGTGGCCCGGCGGCCTCGCGTCCGGTGAGCAGCGGCGTCGAAGGGCTCGGCGTCCCCGTCGAGCCGGGCTCGTGGACGGTGGGCGGCAAGACGACGGGCGCGGGCTCCGACGAGGCCGCGTCCGACGAGGCCGCGTCCGACGAGGCTGCGTTTCCGGCGGTCGTCGGCTCGCGCGTCCCGGCGTCGGCGTCGTTCGAAGGGGGGCCATCGTTCGGGGCGGATCCATGGTCGGTCGGCGCGGGGCCTGCCGACGTCGTCGGGGACGGGCTCGGCGTCGCGGCCACGGCGCCGTGCGTCGCGAACGTCGCCGCGGCGAACGCGAAGGCGGCGAGCCGGCGCGTCGTTCCCCTCGGAGGGGTCGCGCCGTCGCATCGCTCGGCCGTGGTTCTTCGCGCCGCGTGCACGCGCCCAGCATAACCTCGACGGTCGCGCGCGTCTCCGTGCGTCCGGCCCCGTTCCGTCGGGTCCTCACGAAGGGACGTCGCCCGTCCGCGTCGCTGCGTTCCCGGGGCGTTGCCGCACGGCGCCGGGCCGCCGAACGCCGAGGGCCCGAGCCCGCTTTCACGATTCCACAGAGAGAACGTTGACACGGCATGAGCCCTTTGCGTATTCGTGCGTTCGTAACGTCCGGAATCTCGGAGAGAAAGACCGATGGAGATCGTTCTCGACAAACGTGCGGTTCGGCAGATTCGTCTCTCGGCGCAAGATGCGATCGAGGAAGGGGACACCGAGACCCTGCGCGAGGACATCAGCGAAGCCTTCACCGAAGAACAGGTGGAGGAGATCGAACGACGCCTCGACAACGGTGACTTCTACGAGTTTCTGACCGAGATGCTCGACGAGTGGTCGGGCGACGACGTCGACGAGCTCTTCGAGCTCCTCGATGCGCAGCTCGGCGACATCGGCGTCGACGTGAAGTTCGAGAAGAAGGGCGCCGCCGCCGCCGAGGAAGAGAGCGACGACGAAGAGGCCGACGACGACTTCGATTCGGACGAGGACGACGAAGACCTCGACGAGGACGAGGACGACGATCTCGAAGAAGAAGAGGAAGACGACGACGATTGATCGACGTGCGGGCGTCCCCACGTGGACGCCGCCGTCGACTCTAGGGCGCGCCGCCGCTCTCGTTCGTGCTCGCGGCGCCCGTGTTCGCGGGGCTCGCGTCGGGCGCGGCCTCCGGCTCTTCCTGCCCTTCCTGGCTTTCGCGCAGCCCGCCGGCCCAATAGCCGCGGTCGATGTACGAGCGGCACTCCTTGGGCGCCTTGCTCTCCTTCGGCCGCGCGATGCTCGGGCACCGCAAGGACGCGCACGGCACGTACCGCGAGTCGGGGAACTCGTCGACGAGCGTCTCGAGACGGCTGCACGCCGTCCGATCGTCGCCATCTCTCTTCCAGAGCTCCGCTTCGTGCCAGAGGGCGTCGTCGCGCATCACCGAGCGCGTGAAGTCCTTGTAGAAGCGCCGGAGCGTGGCGCGCGCCTTCTCGCGATCGTGGAGCTTCGTCTCGTAGATGTCCGCGATGCGGAGCATGGCCGGCGTGTACCGCGGCCGCTCGTACGAGCCGATGACCACCGAGCTCTCGCGTCGCGCGACGAGATCCTCGAGGTGCTCGATGGCTTTCTGCGGCTCGCCGAGCTTTTCATCGAGCTCGCTCGCGCGGAACAAGGCGTCGTCGAAATAGACGCCGTGCGGGTAAGGCCACCGCGTCGCGACGTCGACGAACGCGTCGCGCGCCGCCGCGGTCCGTTCGAGCCGAAGCAACGTGCGCGCGCGCTCGTAGGCGATCTTCTCTTCGACGCCGGGCTTCTTCGGATCGCTCGGCTTCACTTCACTTGCGAACCGATCGAGGCGCGCGAGGGCTTTTTCCGGGCCGCCGGCGTCGACGTCGCGGCGCAAGAGCCGCCCGACCGCGAGCCGCGCGACGGCGTGGCGCGGGAAACGCAGGACGACGGCGTCGAGCTCGGCCTCGCCCCGCGCGGCGTCGTTCGCGAGCGTCAGGAGCGCGACCTGGTAGGCCGCCTCGGCGGAGTAGTCGTTCGGTGGGTTCGCGTCCGCGAGGGCCCGGAATTCGGTGGCGGCGCGGGCCACTTCCCCCGCGCGCGCGCGCGCCGGCGCCGCGAGGTAGCGGGCGTACACGCCGTCGCGCGCCACCTTCGCGGTCTTGGCGGCTTCGTCGAAGCTCGCGGCGGCCTCTTCGTACCGACCGGCGTGGTTCGCGCGCTGCGCGGACGCGAGCGATTTCTCGTACGCCTCGCCGCGTTGGGGCGCGCAGGCGCTCACGCATGCCGTGAAGGCCGTGAAGAAGAAAGCTCGTCCGAGGCCACGGAGGGATCTTTGCGCGTTCATGGTGCCGAGGATCTGGAAAGAGGAAAGCCGTGGCGGCGCCGCGGGCGGAACGAAAGCATGCTCACGAAGGGCGGACTTTGTCGATCGCTCCGGCGAGGAGCTCGGCGGCGCGAAGGACGCTCGCCCGGTCCACGTCGAGGTGCGTCACGGCGCGGAGCCGATGTGGCCCCGACGGCGAGACGAGGAGCCCGAGCCCGCGCGCGGCGTCGGAGACCGTCCGCGCGGGCAGGGAAGGCGCGAGATCGACGTTCACGATGTTCGTCTCGACGTGCGTGAGCTCGACGGACGCGCCCTCGATGGCCGCGACGCGCTCGGCGAACGCCCGCGCCGCCTCGTGATCGTCGACGATGCGCTCGCGGTGATGACGGAGCGCGTAGGTCGCGGCCGCGGCCAGGACGCCGGCTTGCCGCATCCCTCCGCCCCACATCTTGCGCAGGCGCCGGGCGCGCTCGACGTTCGCGCGCGAAGTGCAAAGGGCGCTGCCGACCGGCGCGCCGAGCCCCTTCGAGAAGCAGACGCTCACCGTGTCGAACGGCTCGGCCAAGGTCCGCGGCGAGAGCCCCGTCGCGACGGCGGCGTTCCAGAGGCGCGCGCCGTCGAGGTGAACCCCGAGGCCGAGCGCCCGCGCCCGATCCGCCACGGCGACGGCGTCTTTTTGCGGAAACACCCGCCCGCCCGCGCGGTTGTGCGTGTTCTCCACGCACACGAGGCTCGACCGCGGCGACCAATGCGCCGGCGGATGGACGAGCGCCTCCACGGTGTCGGCCCCGAAGAGCCCGCCCTTTCCGGCCACCGAGAACTGCACGCCCGAGAGCGCGGGGCCGGCGCCGCTCTCGTAGAACATGACGTGCGCGCCCTCGCCGACGATCACCTCGTCGCCCGGCCTCGTGTGGAGCGCGATGGCGAGCTGGTTGCCCATCGTCCCCGACGTCACGAAGAGCGCTGCTTCCTTGCCGACGAGCGCCGCGATCTCTTCTTCGAGCGCGCGCACGCTCGGATCCTCGCCGTACACGTCGTCGCCGACCTCGGCCCGCGCCATCGCGTCGCGCATCGCGGGAGTCGGACGTGTGACGGTGTCGGAGCGAAGATCGATCATCGGGAGCGTTCCAGCCGGCGGGGCGAAAAGGTTACAACTTGCGCTTCCGTTTCGGGCGGACTCTCGAAGCGTCCCGTCGAGAACCCCCATTTTCAGCCACGATCTCGGGCGCCAAGCCGCGACTTCGGGGGGGCCGCTCGAGCGACTTCCCGCACGACTTCCATAAGCCCTTCCTTAAATCAGGTGCGAACGACGTTGCGCACGTTCCTCCCGTGTGCTTTATTGGTTGAACCAGTTGATGACCAAATGTCGCTGATCCGATGAAGAAACCTCCGACCTCTTCCGAACCCCCCGCGACCTCCGATCCGACCGGGGCCTTGGCCGCCTTCGCGCCGGTGGCGCGCTCGAGCGTCGTCGACGCCGTGGCGGATCGCCTGCGAAACGAGATCCTCGCGGGACGGCTCGCCCCCGGCTCGCGCCTCCCCTCCGAGCGGGAGCTGTCGCTCGCGCTCGGCGTCAACCGGCTGACGTTGCGCGCCGCCCTCGCGCGGCTCGAGACGATGGGCCTCATCACGACGCGCCACGGTTCGGGCACCGAGGTCACTCCGTGGCGGGAGCGCGCGGGCCTCGAGGCGCTCGGCATGGTCATGAGCTCGCTCGATCCGCAGGAGCCGGCGTGGCTCGAGCTGCTCACCTCGCTCCTCGAGATCCGGCGCCTCCTGGCGGCCGAGGCGGTGGCGCTCGCGTGCGTCCGTCACACGGAGGCGGATCTCGAGGCGATGCGCGCGATCGCCGTGGAGCAAGCGTCGCGCGTCCAGGATCCGGTGGCGTACGCCCGCGGCGACATCGCCTTCCAGCGCGCCGTCGCCCGCGCCGCCGGCAACGTGGGCATCGAGCTCGTTCTCAACTCGTTCGCGCGCTACCCCGACGAGCAACCCGCGCTCGTCGCGCAGCTCTACGATCGCTGCGATCGCTCGCTCGGGTTCTACGGCGCGGTCATCGAGCTCGTTCGCTCGGGCGATCCGGCCGCCGCGCGACGGATCGTCCAGGGATCGCTCGACGCCCTCGACGAAGATTGGATGCGCCGCCACGGCTACCCGCCCGTAAACGTGGGCGCGGGCGCGCGCGGCACGAAGCGTGAATCGACGCTGGAGGAGGCTACGGAGACTTCGAGCGCTCCGCCCGAAGCCCAGGCGACGTCACGGCGCCCCGCGAAACGAGGCACCAAAGGGAGGTAGCACGTCATGAGACCGCGTCTTCGTTCGTTCGAGCTGTCGTGGACCGATGCGACGTTCGAGGCGATCTGCTCGGATTCGAGGCCGCGGACTCTGGACCCCAACGAGGCCCGACGCGCCGCCGAACGCGTGCATCCCGCACGTTTCTTCGACGAGCTGCTCGGCGAGGTCCCCTTCGAGCAGTTCGTCGGGCTCCGCGTGGCGCTCTGGGTGGTCGCCCTCTCTCCTCTCTTCACGATCGCGAAGTTCGCGACGATCGCCTCGCTCTCTCCTCGCGATCGCGAGCGCGCCGTGGGCAAGCTGCTGTCGAGCTCGATCTACGTCGTCCGCCAGCTCGCGATCTCGATCAAAGCGCTCGCGACGCTCCTCTGGGTGGCGCGCCCGCCCGAGTCGGCCAATCACGCGGGCGCGTCGCATGCGCCGCCGCGCGCGAACGTGCTCGTCTCTCTGCGAAGGAAGCGCGACGCGAAGGGACCCGCGACGGCGACGAAGGCCCTCGCCGAAGGTGGCGGGCGCGCGGACGTCACGCGCGGGGGGGAGCACGGAGCGCGTGGGGAGGGGTCCCATGACCACGCGGCCGAGTGACGGCGTCTCCGATCGTGACGTCGTGCTCCGTTCGGGCGACGACGATCTCCCGGAGGGCTCGGTCGTCGACGGCGAGCACCTCGCGCGTCCGGTCGACGACGCGTTCGACGTCGTCGTCGTCGGATCGGGCGCGGCGGGTGCGGTCGCGGCGTACGTCCTTTCGCGCGCGGGCCTCTCCGTCGGCATCGTCGAAGAGGGCCCGTGGCTGCGGACGAAAGACATGCGCCCGGACGCGCACGCCACGTTCCGCCGGGTGATGCGCGACGCGGGGATGCAGGTGCTCTCGGGGCGGGCGTTCATGCCGGTCTTGCAAGGGCGCTGCGTCGGCGGCAGCACGCTCGTCAACTCCGCCATCGCGTGGCGCATCCCGGAGGACGTCGTGGCGACCTGGCGAGAGCGCTTCGGGCTCGGCCGCGTCGTCACGATGCGCGCGCTCGAACCGCACTTCGACGCGCTCGAGCGCGATCTCCACGTCGCCTCCGTCGCGCCCGACGTGCTCGGCGAGAACAACCGCCTCTTCCTCGAGCAGGCCGAACGAAACGGCTACGCGGCCGCGCCCATGCGCCGCTACGAGCGCGGCTGCCGCGGCTCGGGGCTCTGCCTCACCGGCTGCGTCCCGGGCGCCAAGCACGGCATGCGCGGGAGGTACGTACCGGGGGCGCTCTCGCGGGGCGCGCGCTTATTCCCCTCGGCGCGCGTCGCGCACGTCGAGCTCCGCGGCGACCGCGCCGTCGGCGTCGTCGCGCGCTCGCGGACCGGCCACGCGCTGACGCTGCGCGCACGCCACGCCGTCGTCGTCGCGGCGAGCACCGTGCAGACGCCGAACCTGCTCCGCCGGAGCGGGATCCGTTCGCGCGCGCTCGGCAAGCACTTCCAGGTCCACCCGGCGCTCGCCGTCGGAGGCCTCTTCGACCGGCCCATCGGCATGTCGTTCGGCGCCACCCAAGGCGCCGAGAGCATCCACTTCCGCGCGACCGACCGCTTCAAGCTCGAGACGATCTCGCTGCCCTACGATCTCGCGGGCGCGCGCATCCCCGGGGTCGGGAGCGAGCTCGCCGAACGACTCGCCCGCCTCGACCACGTCGCCGTGTGGGCCGCGCAGGTCCGCGCGGAGGCCGAAGGGACGGTCACGCCCGGATTCCGCGGCGTCGACCGCGTCCACTACACGATGACCGAGCGCGACGTCTTCGCGGCCAGGAAGGCGCTCTCCGTCCTCGTCCGCATGCTCTTCGACGCCGGCGCGCGCGAGGTCTGGCCCAGCATCCACGGCATCCCGAGCGCGCTCCGCTCGCCGGACGACGTCCGTCTCGTCGAAGCGTCGTCCCTCGATCCCCGGAACTACACGTTCATCGCCACGCACCTGTTCGGCGCCGCGCGCATGGGCCCCGATCCGCGCGCGTCGGTCGTCGACGAAGACTTCGCGGTCCACGGCCTCGAGGGCCTCTACGTCGTCGACTCGAGCGTCTTCCCGACGAACCTCGGCGTGAACCCGCAGCACGCGATCATGGCCATGAGCCGTCTCGGCGCGACCCGCCTGGCCGAACGCTTGCGCAAGCTCCGCGCGGTCGCCTGACGAGCCGTCGAAAAGCGCGGTGCGGCGACTTGCAACGTTTGTCGGTCGCCGACGAAGCGGCCGACGAAGCGATCGCTTTGCTCGAAACGTGTTGACTCGCGCCGTCCTTCGACGTAATTCGTGCGCCCCGATGACGGCCTCGGCACGCTGCGAAGCGGGTCCGGACGTCCTCGGAATCCGCTTCCGAAACGCCACCTTAGCTCAGTGGTAGAGCAACGGTTTCGTAAACCGTAGGTCTCGAGTTCAAGTCTCGAAGGTGGCTCCAACGCATCGAAGATCCCCGCGCGATGACCTCTGACGGCCGCGCACGAACGCAGCGCTTCTCCCACGTCCTGCGCACGTTCCTCTAGCTCCGTTTGGGGGATGCCTTCGCCGGGTACTTTCCTTGCGGTGCTTCCCACGGGGTTCTAGTCTCGTCGTGATGACCGAGTCGGCAGCAGCCCAAGCAGCCTCTCGCATGCCGCACGCGGGGGACCTGGTCGCTGGCAAGTTCGTGCTCGAACGGCTGATCGGGCAAGGCGGCATGGGCGCGGTCTTCTCCGCCCGCCACCGCGAGCTCGACAGCGTCGTCGCCGTCAAGGTGATGCTCACCGACACGTCGAACGTCGAGGCCACGACGCGCTTCAAGAACGAGGGCCGCGCCGCCGCGAAGATCAAGAGCGAGCACGTCGTCCGCGTCGAAGACGTCGGCGAGGAGAACGGCTACGCGTACATGATCCTCGAGCTGCTCGACGGCGAGGATCTCTCGCAGGTGCTCGAGCGCGTTCGTCGCGTGCCGCCCGCGGACGTCGTCGCGTGCATGCTCGAGGCGTGCGAGGGCGTGCGTCGCGCGCACGACAAGGGGATCATCCACCGCGACCTGAAGCCGTCGAACCTCTTCGTGTCGCGCCGCGAAGACGGCTCCAAGGTCGTCAAGGTCCTCGACTTCGGCATCTCGAAGTCGCAATCGGCGCTCGCGCAGGCCCCTGGCTCGCTCACGTCGACGAAGGCGATGCTCGGCTCGCCGCTCTACATGTCGCCCGAGCAGCTCCGCAGCTCCAAGAGCGTCGACATCCGCGCGGACATCTGGGCGCTCGGCGTCATCATGTACGAGCTCTTGTCGGGAACGTGCCCGTACATGGGCGAGAGCCTGGGCGAGCTCTTCGCCGCCATCCTCGAGACCGATCCGACCCCGCTCCGCGTGCGCGCGCCGGACGTGCCGCCGGAGCTCGAGGCGATCGTCATGCGCTGCTTGCAGCGCCGCCCGGAGAACCGCTTCCAGAACGTCCTGGAGCTCATCCAAGGGCTCGTTCCCATCGCGCAGGCGTACGCGAACGGGATGTACGGCGCCGTCGATCCCGGCGTGGCGGTCCTCGGTCCCGTGAACGCGAAGCTCCTTGGCGCGCTCGCGTCGGTGACGGGCAGCAGCCCGGCGATCGATCGGCCGCCGTACCCGTCGAACGCCGGCGTGTCGGCGAACGTGTCCGGCGGCTACCGCGCGATGGCGCCGAGCGTCCCGGGGACGACCACGGGCTCCGGCGCGTACATCCCCGTCGTCAAGGGCACCGCCCCGCTCGGCGCGGTCACGCCGCAGCCGTACGCGCAGAGCGGCTCGATGAGCCAGTCGTGGCCGAACGCGGCGCCGCCGTCCGCGCCCGCGTCGAAGAACACGGCCAAGTTCGCCGCACTCGGCGGCGCGGCGCTCGTGATCGTGCTCGGGGCGGCCGGCTTCGCGTTGACGCGCAACCGCGACGTGTCGGCCTCGACGGATGCCTCGGTCGAACCGACGATGGCCGCCGCGAAAGAGTCGCCAGCGCCGCCGGTCGAAACGAAGCCCGCGCCCGAGCCGACGGTGGCCGTCGCCGCCCCGACGCTCGCCAAGCCGGAGGAGCCGGTCGCGGAGAAGGTCGCGGAGAAGAACGAAGAGCCCGCCAAGCCGGCCGAGGACGCGGCCACGAAGAACGCCAAGGCGGCGGAGACGACGCCGAAGGTGTCGACGAGCAGCAGCTCCAAGGCGCCGAAGAACGAGCCCGTGGGCTCGTCGAAGTCCGCCAAAACGACGACGTCGTCGACCTCGAAGTCGACGAAACCGCCCGGCCCGATCGGCATCGAGACCAGCCGCTAGCCTGGTTTCGGATCCCCACGGAGTTCGCGCTGGTCGGACGCGAGGAGCCCTCGTCCGAGGTCGCCGCGCGGCTCCGTCCGCCCGCATGAAATCCGCCGTCCATGCGGTGCGGAACCGCTGTAGGATGCAGAGAATGCGACGCTCTACCTTCTCTTTCGTCCTTGCATGTGCGGCGGCGGTCACGATCGGGGCGACGTCGTCGACGGCGTATGCCGGGGACACGTCCACGGCCGAGAACCTCTTCGCCGAAGGCATGAAGGCCATGCAACGCGAAGACTACGCGGCGGCGTGCGCGGCGTTCGCGGGGAGCGATCAGGCCGACCCGTCGCCGGGCACCGAGATCAACCTCGCGCTCTGCAACGAGAAGCAAGGCAAGCTCGCGACCGCGTGGGGATGGTACCGGACGGCCGCCGGGCTCGCGGATCAGCGCGGTCAGCACGATCGCGCCGAGCGCGCGCGGGGCGAGGCGGCGCGCATCGAGCCGATGGTCCCCAAGATTCGGCTGACGACGAAGGATGCGCCGTCGGCGCTGAAGATCGTGCGCGACGGGACCGTCGTACCGTCCGCGACGATCGGGATCGACACGCCCATCGACGCGGGATCGCACGTGTTCGAAGCCTCGAGCGACGGCAAGAAGCCGTGGAAGGGGACCGTGAACGTCCCGGCGGCTCCGGGCTCGACGACCCTCGACATCCCCGCGCTCGAAGACGCCCCCACGGCGGCGCCGGTCGGCCCGGCTCCGGTGAACGGCAACGTCACCGAGCCGCCCTCGGAGGCGCCGACCTCCGACGGCAAGACGCAGCGCCTCATCGGTTACATCGTCGGCGGCGCCGGCGTCGTCGTGGCGGGCTCCGCGCTCGCGTGGCAGCTCGTCGCGCTCAGCGAAGACGACAAGCGCGCCGAGCTCGACAAGCAGCTCGCGAACCTGCGCGCCGACGATCCCGCGCGCGAACCGCTCCTCACGTCGCGCAAATCCCACGCGGACGCCGCGAAGACGGATCAGACGATCGCCATCGTCTCCGTGGTCGGCGGCGCCGCGCTGATCGGCACCGGCGTCGTCCTCGTCCTCACGGCGCCCTCGGGCAAGAAGGCCGCGAGCGCGACGCGGCCCCTCGTGTACCCGATGCTCGGCAGCGGCTTCGCGGGCGCCGGGCTCTCGACCTCGTTCTGACCACGCCTCGCGAGCGAAGCTACGGGCGCGCGCGGATCTCCTCTCCGCCGCGCTCGAACGCGATCGTTTCGGGGCGGGTCGAACTTGGCCCCCAAGTCGTTCGTCGCGGCCTAGACTCCCGCCGATGGAACACGGGATTTCGGCGACGACGTGGCTCGTCCTCGCGTTGATGATCGTCGTCGCCAAGATCGCCGGCGGCCTCGCGGCGCGATGGAAGCAGCCGGCGGTCCTCGGAGAGCTCCTCGCGGGCGTCGTCCTCGGCAACCTGCCCATCGAGGCGCTGTCGCACGCGGGAAGCGATCCCGGCATCGCCTTCGCCGCCGAACTCGGCGTCGTCTTGCTGCTCTTCCAAGTCGGCCTCGAGTCGAGCGTCGCCGAGATGGCGAAGATCGCGCCCCGCGCCGGAGGCGTCGCCCTCGTCGGGGTCGTCGTTCCGAGCGCCCTCGGGATCGGCGCGAGCTATTTGTTCCGCCCGTCGGATCCGTTCGCCGCGCATCTCTTCATCGGCGCCACCCTCTGCGCGACGAGCGTCGGCATCACGGCGAGCGTCCTCCGAGACGTCGGGGCGCTGGGCTCGTCCGAGTCGAAGATCATCCTCGGCGCGGCCGTCATCGACGACGTGCTCGGGCTCATCGTGCTGGCGATCGTGTCGGCCATCGCCATCCAGGGCGCCCCGGACGCGTGGACGATCGCGCGCATCACGACGACGGCCGTGGGCTTCGTCTTGGGCGCGCTCGCCGTCGGGCTCTGGGTCACACGTGGGTACTACCGGCTCGCCGCGGGGCTGCTCGGGCCGAACGTGCTCGGCGCCGTGTCCGTCGCGCTTTGCTTGATCCTCGGCGGCCTGAGCCAGGCCGCCGGCCTCGCCGCGATCGTCGGCGCGTACGCGGCGGGCCTCTTGCTCGACGAGGTGCGCCTCCGTCCGTTCGGCAAAGAGAGCGTGCACCAGGTCGACGAGTTCGTCTCGCCGATCGTGGCCGTGTTCGCCCCGGTGTTCTTCGTACGGACCGGCATGAACGTGAAGCTCGCCGGCTTCGACGGCGGCGCGCTCTTGCTCACCCTGGCGCTCGTCGCCGTCGCCATGATCGGCAAGCTCGCGAGCGGCTGGGGCGTCCGCGGCAAAGGCGTCGATCGGCTCACCGTCGGGCTCGGGATGGCGCCACGTGGCGAGGTCGGTCTGATCTTCGCAGACGCGGGCGCGCGGCTCGTCGTCGGAGGCGAGCCCCTGTTCGGCCCGCCCGTCTATGCCGCGCTCGTCGTCACCGTCTTCGTGACGACGCTCGCGGCGCCGCCGCTCCTCTCCGCGCGGATCCGCGCCTGCGAAAAGAGCGCTGGCAAAGCGAATGCCCACGAAACGAGCGCCCACGAAAAGAAAAATGAAACCACGGTCGATCCGCCTGCGTAGAGCGCTCGAAACGGCTCTAGAGTGGCGGCCCCGACCTCGGGCCGTCGTGAAATGTGGGGATTCATGAAGGAAGTGTGTGGCATGCGGATCCAAGCCGACGAACGGGGACGAAGAACGCTTCGGCGGGCCCGCGAAGGTGCGCGCCTGCTCGCGGTCGTCGCGCTCGTCGCGGGGACGCCTGCGTGCAAGAGCAAAGACGACGCGGTCGCCACGGCCCCGTCGGCGACGGCGCTCGCACCATCGGAAGCGCCTCCGAAGGCGACCCTGAAGCTCACGATCGACCCGGCGAGCACGTCGTCGATCGACATGCCGGCGCCCGACGAGCACATCAAGGCCGAGACGTCGGCCGCGCAAGGGTCGATCGTCGTGGACGTGTCGAACCTGACGCAGTCGCGCGGCGAAGTGAAGATCGATCTCACGACGCTCGTGACGAAGACGTTCGACTCCGCCTCGAAGAACCAGGCGCAGACCGTCCACGCGCGCACCTGGCTGGAGGTCGCCGACGGCGAAGAAGGGAAGCTCCCCGACGACGTCAAGAACGCGAACCGCTACGCGCAGTACGCCATCCGGTCGATCGACGGGATCGCGGAGCCCGATCTCGCGAAGGTCGCGGTGACGAAGGACGGAGCCGACGACGTCCGCACGGTCGCGATGACGACCCACGGCGAGCTGCTCGTGCACGGGCACAAGGTCGTGCGCGACGTCCCCGTCGAAGCGGTGTTCCACTACGATCCGGGCGCGCCGGCCGACAAGCCCAAGCTCGTCGTCGTGCGGACGCAGAAGCCGATGCGCGTCGTCCTGGCGGAGCACGACGTCAAGCCGCGCGACGGTTTGGGCAAGATCGCCAAGGGCGCGTTCCAGCTGCTCGGCACGAAGGTGGCCGACGTCGCCGACGTTTCACTGAACTTGCGCGCACGTCCGTAACGGTGCGCGTTCGTGAAGCGTCATGGGAACCGAGAAATGAACGCCGTGCACCGGTAGGATGCAACGTCGACGAAAGAAGGAGTGAATCGAATGCGACCGAATCTGTCCGTGGAGAAAATCGCGGGGGCGCTCGCCGTCCTCGGAACGAGCGTGTGGATCGGGGCGTGCGGCGGCGGCGACAAGCCCGCAGAGGCGCCCGTGACGGGGACCGAAGTGGCGCCCGTGACGGCCGCGGACGCTGGCGAAGGTGGCTGCGGCGCGCACAAGCCGGGCGAAGGAAGCTGCAGCGCGAGCAAGGCCGGCGAAGGCGGCTGTGGCGCGCACAAGGCCGGTGAAGGCGGCTGCGGCGCGCACAAGGCGGGCGAAGGCGGCTGCGGCGCGAAGACCGGCGCGGCGAGCTGTGGCGCGGACAAGGCCGCGGCGCCCTCGACCGAAGCGGCCGCGACGACCACCCCGTCGGCGGCATCGTCGGCGACGCCGGCCCCCGCGGCGGCGCCCAAGAAGCCGGCCCCGAACAAGAAGGCGGCGGGCGCGAGCTGCGGCGCCGGCACCTGCTCGGCGAAGAAGTGAACCCGAGCCTCGGCCGAGCGGGCGCGCTCTCCTCGGCCGAGGCGCTCCGAACCGATCCGACCTCATGAGTTCGCACGATCCCGTCACGGGCGTCGGCCTCGGCCTGCGCTGGGAGTTCGCGGACGCGCTCCTCGCGCGCGACGTGAAGCTCCCGTTCGTCGAGGTGTCGCCCGAGAACTACATGGGGCGGGGCGGGTACTACGACGAGCTCCTCGACCGCGCGATCGACCGGTGGCCGATCCTCACGCACGGTCTGACGATGAGCGTCGGCGGCGTCGATCCGCTCCGCGAAGGCTACTTGAAGGAGCTCGCGGGGTTCCTCGATCGGGTGCGCGCGCCGTGGCACTCCGATCACCTTTGCTTCAGCACGTTCGACGGCGTCGTCCTCCACGATTTGCTGCCGATCCCCTTCAAGAAGGAGGAGGTTCGCCGCGTCGCGGATCGCATCCGGCGCGCCCAAGACGCCGTCGGCCGCCCGTTCGCCATCGAGAACGTCAGCTCGTACCTGCACCCCGGAAAGCGGGACATGCCCGAAGCGGAATTCATCGCCGAGGTGTGCGAGGCCGCCGACTGCGGGCTGATGCTCGACGTGAACAACGCGTTCGTCAACGCCACGAACTTCGGCTTCGACGTCGACGACTGGATGAACACCGTGCCGCTCGACCGCGTCGTACAGATGCACGTGGCCGGCCACGATTGGTTCACCGAGGGCTCCTGGCGGCTCTCCGCGCGGCCCGCGTCGGAGCGCGAGCGGGAAGGCCGGCTCATCGTCGACACGCACGGCGCCCCCTGCGCGGACGAAGTCTTGGCGCTCCTCGAGCGCGTGCTCGAACGCACCGGCCCCGTCCCCGTGGTGCTCGAGCGCGATCAGAGCATCCCGCCGCTCGACGACCTGCTCGCGGAGGTCGCGCGCATCGAAGTCCTCTTTACCCGCGCCGTCCGCAAGCACGAAGCGGCGAACACGCAGGCGCCCTCGAAGGGACGACGCTCGGCGGAGGCGATCCGATGACGTCGCCGAAAGAGGCCCCCGCCGTTCGAAGCCTCCACGCGATGCTCGCCCGCGCGTGCCTGTCCGCATCCCCGCGCTTCGAGGCCGATCTCGCCGGCTTCCTCGACGAACACGGCCTCGACCGCGCCGACGACCGCGCGATGCGCGAGGCGCCCCCGCGGCTCGGCCTCTACCGGCAGCTCGTCCGACACAACTTGGCCGGCGTCGTCCGCACGATGCTCGAGCGAACCGAAGCGTGCCTCGACGCGCGCGTCCCCGGCGCGTTCGCGGCGTCCATCGACGCCTTCCTCGACGAAGCCGGGCCCAAGACCCCGCATCTGCGCGACGTTCCCAGCGAATTCCTCGCGTGGACGGCGCCGCGCTGGGCCGCCGACGCGCGGCTCCCTCCGTGGATCGTCGACCAGGCGCGCTTCGAGCTCGTCGATTTCACGATCGGCGTGGCCCCGCGTTCGAGCGTGACGGCGCCCCTCGCCGATCTCCACCCGGAGCTCCCGGTCGCGTTCGCCCCTCCGTACGAGCTCCTGCGCGTCGCGTGGGCGGTGCACGCGCCCGAGCGCCCGTGGACGAAGGATCCGACGGCGTCGCCGGATCCGAAAGACGTGACGCTCCTCGTGTACCGCGACGCCGAGCACCGGTGCCGCGCGCTCGAGCTCTCCTCGCTGGCGGCCGCGATCCTCGAAGGGCTCTTCGCGGGACGGCCGCTCGGCGCCGCGATGACGGAGGCGTGCCGCCGGGCGGGCAGGGCGCTCGACGCGTCGGTGCTCGAGAGTGCGTCCGTGCTCTTCGCGGATCTCGCCGAACGCGGCGTGCTCCTCGGCGCTCGCGCCGTCTGATCCGAGGCCTCGCGAAAGCCATGGTCGCGATCGCCCTCCGGTGGTGCTAGCGTCCGGCCGTGTTCTGGGCGCCGTGGATTCGCGAGCTTCGTGCGGCCTCGAGGTCGTTCGTCCTGCTCGCCGTCGTCTGCCTCGCGACCCTCGTCGCGACGGGACCGACGTTGCCCACGCTCGGCCGCCTCGTCGGCGGCAACGCGCCCCACGTCTGCCACTGCCAAGTGCGGCCCGGGCACGGCGCACACGTCGGCTGCGGCTGCCCGATCTGCGTCCCCGAGCTCCGCGACCAAGACGGCTTCGGCGGCCAAGAGCTGGTCGCGAAGTGCGGCGACGACGATCCCGCGCTTCGCTCGCTCGCCGTCCCTGCCGTCGCGTCCGCCGGCTTCGTGATCGCGTCACCGGAGGCGTGGGCCGCCGATCCTCTCCCGGTTCGACTCGCGTCGAGCCAATGGTCCACCGCGCCCGAAATCCCTCCCCCCATCGCCCCATCGGCCTGCTGAACCGCGCCACGCACGGGAGGACGATGGTCGTCCACTCGCGTTCGTGTGCGCTTGGATTCGGGTGCGGACGCCCGCGCGCACGGCTGCGCGTGGTCTTCGATCGCGTTCGGCACCCGCACCGATACCGATGTGGAGTCGATCATGAAGAAGGTTCTTTTCGTCACGGTTTTTGCGGTGTTCGCGGGTTTGGTCGCGTGTTCGGACGACGACAAGACCGACGCTCACCACGGTGATTCGTCGGCCGATTGCACGGCCATCACGGAGGCCTGCCACCCGCTCGACACGGGAGAGGGCGCCATCCACGATTGCCACGAGGTCGGGCACGGCGGCGATCCGGCGAAGTGCACCGAGAAGAAGGCCGAGTGCCTGCAGACGTGCGTGGCCACCGACGCGAGCACCGGGGATGCTTCGCACGACGACGATCACGATCACGAAGGGGATGCCTCTTCGGATCACACCTGAGGGACCATGCGCCTTCGTGGTTTCTTGGCCATGGCGGTGTGCGTCGTCGGGTGCGCCTCGAGCGCGTCCGACGACGCCGTGCCCGTGCTGCTCGGTGACGCCCCCGTCGAGGTGTCGTCACGCGGTGGCGTCGCGATGGAGGTCTCGGCCGTCGATCCGATCAAGCTCGGCAAGAATCGGCTCGCCGTCTTCTTTCCGACCGCCGAAGGGGCCACGCTCGAGAGCGTCTCCGCGCTCATGCCGGCGCACGGGCACGGATCCCCGGCGCCCATCGTCGAGCCGACCGATCGTGGGTACTCCGTTCGGGACGTGGTTCTCTACATGTCCGGTCGCTGGGAGCTCCACTTCTCCCTGAAGGTCGACGGCGGCGCCGACGACGAAGCCGTCGTGGCCGTCGACGTCCCTTAAAGGCTGGTGCGGCGCTTCGCGCGGGCGGGCTCTTCGAGGCTCGCCCGCGCGTCGCGTCGGTTCACGGCTTCGCGACGGCCTCGCCGACGCACCCGTACCCCGCCGCGTTCGTCCATTCCTTGACGGTGCTGCCGAGGTCGAAGGTCGGGATGCGATCGCCGACGCTCGGATCGAGATCCCCGGAGGCGACGAGATCGTCGATCACGTCGAAGTCGACCGGGCGCATGCGGACGCGCAGCGTCACGCGGTCGGGCATCTGCGTGGGCATCACGTAGGTCTTGGTCACCGAATGGAAGAAGGCGGGGTCCTTCGGATCCGCGGTCACGGCAGCGGGGAGCTGCACCGACTCGTAACGCGCCGCCTCCCAGAACATGTGCACTTCGCGGTTCGAGCCGTCGAAGATGCGGTCGCGCAGGAGCCACAGGTTCGCGTCGTCGAGGCTCGTGACCGCTTTTTTGTCTTCGACGACGCCGCTCGAGAACACCACGGCGCCCTCGCGCGTCGCGACGAGCTCGACCCACGCGCGCCGATCCGGCGTGGCGCCGCTCGGGAACCCGTGGCCGACGAACGCGTTGTCGAGCGTCACGACCGCGAGCGGACCTTGCGGCGAAGGCTGCACGCAGAGCTTCGCGAGCAGCGTCGCGTCGAGCTGCTTCTGCACGCCCGCCCGCTGCGCATCGAGCTCGGGGAAGTCCGTGAGCGCGAGATCGACGGCCGGAAACGAGTGGTCGTGGACGCGACGAACGGCGAGCCCCGGCAACGTCGCCGCCGTGCCTTCGCGCCCTTCCATGTGGCACTTGCCGCAGGTGAGCTGGCCCGGCTTCGCGTAGAGCGACGCTTGCCATTCGAGGAAGGTGCGCTCGATCGGCGCACCCGGCGGCGACACGACGTCGTGGCACGATCCGCAGAGCGCCGCCGACGAGGGTGAGTCGCGATCGTGGAGCTCCGAATACGCGGCGCGGTGCGGCGCCTTGCTCGACGGATCGCGCAGGCCGCCGCGCATGACGCCGTCGTCGGCGAGGCGCAAGGGGTTGTCGTGCGTGCCCTCGACCGCGTCGACGGAGTGGCAGAAGAAGCACGTGACGCCGCGGAGGTACGAGGGCAGCTCCGCGAGGTTGAGGCCGTCGGTCGTCCGTCCGGTCCGGAGGGCCATCGGCGCGTGGCACTTGATGCAGAAATCTTTGTTCTGACCGTTCGTCTCGCGCTGCATGCGCCGGTTCATGGCGAGGAAGACGGGATCCTCGGCGGCGTAGGCGTGCATGCTGCCGGACCACTTGCGCACGTGGTCCGCGTGGCACGCCGCGCATCGGTCCGGATCGAGCAGCGCGTCGCCCGTCAGCGTGGGCTCCGGGGTCGGCGGCGGCTCGGATGGCTGTGTGTCG
This sequence comes from Labilithrix sp., assembly GCA_044226145.1. Taxonomy (GTDB): domain Bacteria; phylum Myxococcota_A; class Polyangia; order Polyangiales; family Polyangiaceae; genus Labilithrix. The sequence goes on from JBGAHN010000033.1 coordinate 23,664, forward strand.
CTGCCGCAGGCGTTCACGGCCGCGGTCGCTCCGAGCGCGGCGAACGCCACGACCGACCACTTCATCACTCCTGACCTATCACGCATGCCGTCCCCTCACCATCGAACGCCACCTCACCATCGAACGCCACCTCGGCGCCACCCCGGCCGTGAGCGTGGTGTCCAATTTCATGGACTCCACTGTCCACTCCATTGGTCGAATTCTGCACAAAAGGAGGATACCCCCTCCTTTGCACGCCCATCGGAACCGACGCGAATCCGTGTATCCGAAAGGGGACAGCGCTGGCGTGTCGGGACGTCGGTACGACTCCTGCTTAGAAAAGGGGGGGATGCTTCATGCGCTGAGCGTCGGAATCAATCGCCACGCGGACGCGCAGGTCCCGCCGCTCTGCTTTGCCAGGGCGGACGCCGAAGCGGTGGTGGCGGTGCTCGAGGAGCGGCTCGGCGCCGGCGTTCAGTCCACCCTCCTCGTGGAGGAACAGGCGACGAAGGCGGCGATCGCGCACGCATTGACGACGGAGATGCCCCGCCGGCTGAGCCCCGCCGATACCGTCCTCCTCTATTTCGCGGTGCACGGGTGTCCCGAGGTCGACCCCGAAGCGACCGACCCGTCGCTGCACCTGCTCACGGCCGATACCGATTACACGAAGCTCTTTTCGAGCTCGATCAACCTGGTTTCGGAGCTTTGCGAGTGGACGCGGCGGCTGCCGGCGCGGCTCGTCCTCGCGGTGCTGGACACCTCGTTCGCGGGCGCCGGAGGGGGGCGCACGGTCGAAGGTCCGGGCCTTCGTTTCGGGCTGCGCTTGCGGCACCGAGCGCATGTCTCTCCCTCGAAGCTCGCGATCGGATCGCACTGCGCGTTCCTGATGGCGTGTGGGGATCACGAATCCGTTCACGAAGACGCGACGTTGCGTCACGGCACGTTGACCCACGGGTTCGTCGGGGCGCTCCACCGGGCGAAAACGTCCGAAGATTTGAGGCCTTCGCAGCTGCATCGCGACGTGAGCCTGGTCGTCCGCGCTGGCACGCAAGGCGCGCAAAATCCTGTGCTCTTGAGGGGCACGAACGCGGACGCGGCGTTGTTCGGCCTGCCGGACGCACGGTGGACGAACGCGACGTTCTCGCGGTCGATCCCCTCGGTGTCGGCTTCTCGCGTGGATCCCGCGAGCGAGCCTCCGTACAAACAAAAGATCGGATGAGGGGCGCGAACCTCGGGCCGCGCGACGCCGCGCGGAGGTGCGTCGACGGATCGCAATCGAGTTTTCGCTCGTCAACGTGCCGCAGCTGAAGACGCCGCGGCACGTCGACGCGTATTCTGCTGTCGTGGGGACAGACCCGGACAAACTCCTCGTCGCCCTCCGGGCCGAGCGAGATCTCTATCGCAAGTTGTTGGACCTGGGCGCGCAGGAGGATCTCGACGCGTTCCTCCAGGACGCCTTGGCGCTCGTTCTTCCGGCGACCGGTGCGAAGCGCGGGTACATCGAGCTCACGGACGTGACGACGGGGCGAAGCGATTCGCCGTGGTGGATCGCCGAAGGGTTCTCCGAGAGCGGCCTGGCGGAGGTCCGATCGGCGATCTCCTCGGGCGTCATCGCCGAAGCGATCGCCACGGGCACGACCATCGCGACGGCGTCGGCGATCGACGACTCGCGGTTCCAGGCGCTCGAGAGCGTGCGCGCGAACCGCATCGAGGCCGTCCTATGCGCGCCGATCGGCGACGACCCTCCGTTCGGCGCGCTTTACCTGCAAGATCGCGACGGGCTCGGGCCGTTCTCCGCCGAGGATCGCGAGCGCGTCGACGTGTTCGCCAAGCAACTCGCGCCGCTCGCCGACCGCCTTCTGCTCCGCCAGCGCGTGCGTTCGGCGAAGGATGCGACCTTGCCGTACCGGTCGCTGATCCGCGCATCGTCCGTCGCTGGTACGAGCGAGGCGGTCGCGCGTGTCCTCCGGGACATCGCGATGGTCGCGCCCCGCCGCGTGACCATCCTCCTGACGGGGCCGTCGGGCACGGGCAAGACCCACCTCGCGCGCGTCATCCACACGAACAGCCCGCGCGCGTCGCGCCCCTTCATCGAGCTGAATTGCGCGACGCTCCCGGAGTCGCTCGTCGAGAGCGAGCTCTTCGGAGCGATGCCCGGCGCGCACTCGACGGCGACGCGCCGGATCGAAGGGAAGGTGGCCGCGGCCGAGGGAGGTACGCTCTTCCTCGACGAGATCAGCGAGCTGCCGCTCGGCGCGCAGTCGAAGCTCCTGCAGCTCCTGCAATCGCTCGAGTACTTCCCGCTCGGCGCGACGAAGGCGATTCGCGCCGACGTTCGCATCATCGCGGCCACGAACGTCGATCTGCGCGAGGCGGTCGGGCGTCGGGCATTTCGGGAGGATCTGCTCTATCGCCTCCAGATCGTCCCGATCCGTGTGCCGCCGCTCTCGGCACGTCGCGAGGACATCGCCGATCTGTTTCATTCGTTCTGCGCGCGGTCGTGCGAGGCGCACGACGTCGGGGTCCTCGGCGTCTCTCCCGGGGCCCTTCGCGCGGCCGAGACGGCGGATTGGCCGGGCAACGTCCGCCAGCTCGAGAACGCCGTCGAGGCCGCCGTCATTCGCGCGGCCGCCGAAGGTGCCACGCAGATCGAGGTACGACATCTCTTCCCCGCGGATGTGCGAACGAGCGGTGAAGGTGGGCAAACGTTTCAATCCGCGACGCGCCAGTTTCAGGCGCAGCTTGTGCTTCGGACCCTCGAAGCCACGGCTTGGAACGTCGTCGAGGCGGCGCGCCGACTCGATGTCACCAGGTCCCACCTTTACAACTTGATTCGCGCGCACGGTCTCGAGCGGGCGGAGAAATGAGATGAGAGATGCACGCAACGGGGGTGAGGAACATCGACGGGGTCCTGTCGGCCCTGGATGACGTGATCGACGAATCCGAGCGCGCGAACGACCGAATCGGGTACTTCGCAGCGCTCTACCGGACGTTCACCGCGGCGGTCCGTGATGCCATCGAAGGCAACGAGTTTCTCGACGGCGACCGGATGGAACGGATGGACGTCGCGTTCGCCAACCGCTACCTCGACGCGCTCGCCGCGTACCGGCAGAAGCGGCCGCTCTCGGAGTCGTGGCGCGTGGCCTTCGACGCCGCGGACGATCCCCAGCTCAGCGTCTTGCAGCACCTCTACGCGGGCCTCGCCGCGCATCAGCTCTTCGATCTGGCCGTCGTCGCCGCCGAGGTCGCGCCGGGGGAGCTCATCAACGATCTCCGCCGCGACTTCGATCACATCAACGCGATCGTCGGGCGCTTGATGCGCAAGGTCGACGCCGTGGTGGGGAGCATTTCTCCATGGATCGGCGCGATCGATCGGACGTTCGGACCGCAATACGCGAGCGCGAACAAGTTCGGGATCTTCGTCGCGCGGGAGCTCGCGTGGCGCTCGGCGACGGACCTCGCGGTGCTCGTGCCGTCGTCGCGCCGGAAGATGTTCGGCGCGCTCGATCGCCGCGCGGCGCAGGTCGAGCGCGCCATCGTGAATCCGTTCGGCGTCGTCAAGCTCGTGGTGCGTCGCATCCGTGCGCGCGAGAGCAACGACGTCGCGAAGACGATCCGGGCATTGCGTGGATGAAGGGGAACGAACGAGTCCAGGGGGTAGAAGAATGAAGCGAAGGGTGATCGTGCTCGGTGGTGGTATCGGTGGGCTGTCGGCGGCCCACGAGCTTTCCGAGCGAGGGTTCGAGGTCGACGTCTACGAGGCGTCGCGGCATCTCGGGGGCAAGGCGCGCAGCCAGTCGATCGCGGGGACGGGGGCGGGGGGACGCGCGAACCTGCCCGGCGAGCATGGCTTCCGGTTCTTCCCGTCGTTCTACCGCCACGTGATCGACACGATGGGGCGCATCCCGGTGGCGGACACGGGGACGGTCGCCGCGCGGCTCCAAGAGAGCGAGAGGATGGGGATGGCCGAGCGGAGCGGCCTGTTCTGCTTCGCGCGCCATCCGCCGGCGAGCTTCGACGACATCGCGCAGCTCACGTCGGTGATCGAGAGCTTCTTCCGGCGCACGAACGTGAGCGAGCGCGACATGGCGCGCTTCTCGTTCAAGATGTTCAAGTTCATGCTCGCGTGCGAAGAGCGGCGCGAGGCCGAGTACGAGAACATCAGCTTCTGGGATTTCGTCGACGGCGACTCCTACGAGCCGAAGTTCCAGAAATACATCAAGACGCCGCGCTTCATGGTCGCGATGGACCCGCGGCACGGGAGCGCGCGCACGATCGGGACCAAGGCGCTGCAGATCCTCGTCGACTTCGTGCGGAACGGGACGCGGACGGACGCCGTGCTCGACGGGCCGACGAGCGAGCGGTGGATCGAGCCGTGGCGCGATCACCTCGCGGCCATGGGCGTGAGGTTCCACCACGGTCGTCCGGTGACGGCGCTCCGCCTCGACGGCAAGCGCATCGGCGCGGCGCGCATCGGTCGCGAATGGGTGCAGGGCGATCACTACGTGCTCGCGTTGCCGCTCGATCGCGTGCAGCCGCTCATCACCGACGAGCTCGCGTCCGCCGATCCGGATTTCGAAGGGATCCGCCGCCTGCAGCACGCGACGTCGTGGATGAGCGGCGTCCAGTTCTTCCTCAAGAACGATCCGGGCATTTGCCGCGGGCACATCGCTTACCCCGATTCGGCGTGGGCGCTGAGCTCGGTCTCGCAAGGCCAGTTCTGGCGGTACCCGATCTCCAAGCGCTACGGCAATGGACTCGCGACCGACATCTTGTCCGTCGACGTGAGCGACTGGGAGACGGTCTCGCCGCGCACGGGCAAGGCGGCGCGCGATTCGACGGCGGACGAGGTCATCGAGGAGGTGTGGAGCCAGCTCGTCGACGGGCTCGGCGAGCGGCTCCGTCGGGAAGACGTGGTCCACGTGCACGTCGACGAGAACATGATCTTCCACGACGGGCGCGTCGAGAACACGACGCCGCTGCTCGTGCACCCGCCGGGGTCGTGGTGGGATCGGCCGGGCGCCGTCTCGGGGCTCGAGAACCTGGTGTTCGCCGCCGACTACGTGAAGACGAACACCGATCTCGCGAGCATGGAGGGGGCGAACGAGGCGGCGCGGCGCGCGGTGAACGGCATCCTCGTGCGCGAAGGCAGCGCGGTGGAACCGTGCATGCTCTGGTCGCTGGAGGAAGACATGGGCGAGTTCGTGGAGGCCGCGCGTGCGCTCGACCGCGTCCGGTTCCACGCGCAGATGCCCTCTTTCGGGGCCGATCGCCGCGGGCGTCCGGAGCGGAAGCCGGAGCCTTCGTCGGGGGTGCACCTGCGCGTGCCTTCGGCGCCGGACACGCTCGACGATCTCCAGGAGATCCTCGAGGTCGCGCGCACCGGATCGCGCCGCTGAGACGCGTTCCGGCGGTTTTCGGTCCGGCGGCCTCGCCGTGTTCCCCCGGAGCCTCCGTCAACGGCTCCGAGGGAACATGAGCGCCACGAGTCGCTCGGGGCTCACGACGTGCCGCTCGATGAGCCAGCTCTCGGCGTCGCGCAAGACGGCGCGCCCGCGGTCGCCGCCGAGGATGCGCCCGCGCTCGTAGTCGGCGGCCACGGCGTGCAGGTGCATGTCGAGCTGGCGGTAGGCGACGGCGGCTTCGTCGAGCTTTCCGACGGCGCGCTCGTCGTCGCCGATGAGGACGAAGGCCGAGGCCTCGATCGAGGTGGCGAGCGCGTTCGACCAGGCCACGTCGTCGCCTCGGAGCGACGCCACGTCCTTCCTCGCCATGTCGAGGAGGTTCTTGCGCTTGCGCGACGACGAGGTCTGACCGGCGAGCGCCACGGCGGCGCGACCTCGGAGGTAGCGCAGCGTCACGCGGAAGTTCTGGACGAGCAGCGTCATCGACGTCAGGAGGCGCGGCCACTCGCGCCGCAGGCGATCGAGCGCCGAGGCGGCGTCCCCGCGGTAGAGCGAGGCTTGGACGCGCGCGACCAGATCGAGGTAGTGCGCCACCTGGAACGTCTTGGACTTCCACGGCGCGAGCCCTTCGTCCGCGCGCCGTTCGGCTTCGTCGGGATCGTCGGCGACGAGCCACGTGATGTTCGCCGGGCCCGACGCCAGGCAGCTCGTCGCGAGGACGTTGCCGCGTTCGCGCGCGATGGCGAGGGCTTCGGCCTGCTTGACGCGCATCGCGCGGAGCTCGCCGAGGTAGGCCAACGAGACGAACGACAGCATGTCGCTCGAGAGGAGCTCCCACTCCGACAGGCTGCCGTTGCTCCGAAGGAGCTCGGACGCGCTCGTGCAGTAGGCGAGGGTATCCCTCCAACGCGAGGCCCAGAACTCGATCGTCCCGGCCATCAAGAGGTTGAAGGCGTGCGCCGCGCGGCTGCCGTCGCCTTCGCTGAGCACGAGGGCCTCGGCGATGAGCCGTCGCGCCCGCTCCGTCCGCTGCTTGCCGCCGAGGCAGGCGAGCTCCGACGCTTCGGTGGCGAGGCCGCGCGCGATGCGGGAAGGTTCGCCCGCGTCGAGCGCGAGGAGCATGTAGCGCGTCTGGAACGCGGCCGTGCGTGCGCGGTCGACGAGGCTGAGCCCCAACCCCGCCGTCCAGCAAGCGTCGATGCGCGCCAGCTCGCGCTCCGGGACCTCCGACGCGCTCCGCGGGACGAAGCGCATGCCTCGGAGCGCGAGCTTGGCGCGGAGGGTCCCGGCCGTCGCCGACGCCACGAACGCCGAGCTCGGGTAGGGAATGTCGGCCGCGACGAGGACCCGGCGAAGGCGTTCGGCGCCTTCGTCGAAGTGGCCGCCGCGCAAGTAATGCTCGGCGGCGGCGCGTTCGAGATCCGCGGCCTCGACCGGCTCGTGGTAGCGGGCCTCCTGGGCGGCGTGCTCGTAGGTCCGCGCGGCCTCGACGCTTCGTCCGGCGTTTGCCAGGGCGTTCGCGAGGCGCCGTCGGATGGGGAAGAGCCGGCGCGTCGACTCGAAGTCCTTGAGCGAGAGGGTCCGCCGGTAGAGTTGGACCGCGCGATCGAACGCGAGCGCCTTGTCGGCACGATCGGCGGCGATCTCGGCGAAGTGCGCGGCGGCCTTGCGATCGCCGGCGCCGACGAGGTGTTCGACGAGGGCGTCGGCGTCGTGCTCTGCCTCGGCGAGGAGCGTGTCGGCGAGCGCGCGGTGGCATTGCTTGCGCGAGGCTTCGTCGAGCGTCCCGAGCACCGCTTCGCGGACGTGGTTGTGGTACGGCTCGATCGCGATTCCTCCGCCGGTCGTGATGCTCTCGCGCAAGAAGCGCTGTCGCGTCATCCCGTAGACTTCGGTTCGCCCCTGCTCGCCTTGGCCGCTCGCCGTCAGCACGACCCGCCGCGAGACGGGGCGGCCGGCGATCGCGACGAGGGCGAGGACGTTGCGCGCGGAAGGCGTCAGCGTGTCGACGCGCTCGCGGAGGAGCGCGTGGAGCCCGGAGGGGATCCGATCGGTGGCGGCCGAGCCCGTGGCCGCGAGGGCGAGCTCGCGGAGGTAGAGGGGATGACCTTGCGCTTCGCGCGAGATGCGCTCGGCGACCGCCCGCGCGTCGGCCGACGGACCGGTGAGCAGGTGGGCCGCGAGCTTCGTGCTCGCGTCGGCGCCGATCGGGCCGAGCGTCACCTGGTGCACGGAGTCGAGGAGGAAGGGCGCGCGCTCGCGGACGACGTCGAGCAGGACGGAGGACCGCGCGTCTTCGGTCCGGTACGCGAGGAGGAGCAAGACGCGCGGCGTGGGCGGCGCGAGCACCTCCGCGAGCAAGAGTCCCGTGTCGGCGCCGCCCCATTGGACGTCGTCGACGAACAGCGCGACCGTGTACCGTTCACCGAGGTTCGCGAGCAACCGCCGGAGCGCCGCCCACGCGCGTTGACGCAACGCGAAGGGTTCGGCGCGCGCGGCCTCGGGATCGCGCGCGAAGGCGCGGGTCCGCCCGAGCACGGGGAAGAGGGCGAGCAAGGCGCCGCTGTCTTCGGGGACGATCTCCCGCGCGCGCTCGTCGGGCAGCGACATGAGCCATTCGCTCAGATCGTCGATGACGCCGTCGAACCCGTTGTACGGCACCGACTCCTGGGGATGGCAACGCCCGCGCAGGACGACGACGGGCGGCGTCGACGGCTCGTCGGAGGGAGCGTCGGCGTCGTTCGCTTCGCCGCGCGCTCCGGCCGACCGCCGATCGATCGGGCCTTCGAGCCGGGACAGGAAGCGCTCGATGAGCTCGGTCTTCCCGATCCCGGACGCCCCTTGCACGTCGACGACCGCGGGGCGGCCGCTCGTGACGTCGTCGAGCGCGGCCCGCAGGACGTCGAGCTCTCGCTCGCGACCGACGAACGGCGCGAGGCGGATGCGCGACGGGCTCTCGCGGAGCGGGATGCGCGCGAGGCTCCGCGGTTGGTTCGACGAGACGTCCGACGACAGCGCCTCGATGATCTCGTCGACCGACGGACGCTCCGCCGGATCGGGGTGCATGAGCTGCGTCGCGAGGGCGAACAGCGACGCCGTCGCAGGATCGGCGGACGGCGGCGCGACGGGCGCGGTCTCCTTCGCGTAGAGCAGATCGGAGCCGCGCCGCTGGCCGAACGGCGGATGCCCCGAGAGCGCTTCGTAGAGCACGACGCCGAGCGCGTAGAAGTCCGCCGCCGGTGAGAGGGGCTTGCCCCACGCTTGCTCGGGCGCCATGTAGAGGAGCGTGCCGACGAGCGGGCTCGGCGCGCGTTCGAGCTTCTGCAGCTCCGCGCAGAGACCGAAATCGACGATCACGCCGCGTTCGTCGCGCGTGACGAACAAGTTCGTCGGCTTGATGTCGCGGTGCAGTTTCCCCGCGTCGTGCAGCGCGGCGATCCCGTAGACGAGCTGCAAGAACACGTACTTCAGACGCGCGATGGCGACGGCGTCGAGCGCGCGGGGCGACGAATCGTACGCGAGGCGCCGCGCGTAGACGTCGAAGGTCTCGCCGTCGAGGAGCTCCATCGTGAAGAAGCAGTCGTCCGTGGCCTGCACGAGCTCGTAGAGCTGCACGAGGTTCGTGTGGTGAATCTGCGCGAGCGCACGAAACTCCGTCTTCAAGTGGTAGAGCCGCTCGGCATCGAGCGCGCTCAAGGTCTTGAGCGCGACGTGCCGGCCGGTCTCGTGATCGAAGACGCGGTAGACGACACCGTTGGCTCCTCGGCCCAGGAGCGCCTGGACCTCGAAGCGGGACGTTCCTTCGAAGAGACGTTCGACCCGAGGTTCGGGTTCACTCCGAGAAGAAACTTTCATGTGCTAATCATTCATCGCACATTCCATCTTGTTCCGTCGATTTCATCGCTGCTTCCCGGCACGCGGAAATCAAGCGTGTTCGACGGTGCGGCGACGCGCCTCGGAGCGGGCGTGGACGCGACGGACGAGCGACGCCGGCGTGGCGGCGGGGCGTCGCGCATTCGTGACACGAATTTCTTGAATCATGCTACGAGGGGCCCGCGTCGATGCTCCTCCGCGCTCTTCCTTTTGGCTGCTCGTCCATGCTTCGTCGATCGACGAAGGCGTCGGGCCGACGGCGCGTGGCGGCGGATCGAAGACTTGGATCTCGCGGCGTGCTCGGTGCTCTCGCGCTCGCGTTCGTGCTGCCGTCGCGGGCCCTCGCGCAGGTGCCCTCTGAGCAGACGCCTTCCGCGCAAGCGCCGTCCGCGTCGCCCTCGAGCGATGCCTCCGCCGAGCCCGTCACGCCTGCCGAGCCCGCTACGCCCACCGAGCCCGCCGAGCCGGTCACGACGGTGCGCGTGACGGGACGGACGCCCGCGCGGAGTGCGTCCGAGACGGTTCGCGAGCACGACGTCATCGTCGCCGCGCCCCACCGCACCGCCAGCGACGCCTTGGCCGTCGTCCCGGGCGTGTTCGTCACGCAACACGGCGGCGAGGGCAAGGCACACCAGATCTTCTTGCGCGGCTTCGACGCCGTCCACGGTCAAGATCTCGAGCTCTGGGTCGGCGGGATCCCGATCAACGAGGTGTCGAACATCCACGGTCAGGGCTACGCCGATCTCCACTTCGTCATGCCCGAGATCGTGCGCGACGTCGTCCTGCAGCCCGGCACCTACGATCCGCGGCAAGGCGATTTCGCCGTCGCCGGCACCGCGCGCATGCGCCTCGGTTACGCCGAGCCGGGCGCCACCCTCAAGGCGACCGCGGGCAGCTTCGGCACACGCCGCCTCTTTCTCGCCTACCACCCGAAGGACGCGTCGGACGAGACGTTCGCCGCGTTCGAGGGCTACGGCACCGACGGCTTCGGCCCGAACCGCGCCGCGCGCCGCGGCTCGCTCATCGCTCAAGGGACGCACGATTTCTCGAATGGCGTGTCGGTCCGCGTGCTCGGCACGACCTACGCGGGGCGCTTCGACTCGGCGGGCGTCTTGCCGCAAGCGAGCATCGAGTCGGGCGCGATCGACCGGTTCGCGACGCTCGACCCGAAGCAAGGGGGCTACTCGTCGCGGCACCAAGTGCTCGTCGAGCTTCGGCGTGGCGACGACGGCGACCGCTGGAGCGTCGCGCCGTTCGTGACGTTCCGCACGCTCCACCTCCGTCAGAACTTCACGGGCTATTTCCTCGACACGCAGCGCGGCGGCGCGAGCCTCCCCGGCAGCGACAACTCCCAGCAGGTCGAAGACCGCGTCACCGCGGGCGTCACGGCGTCGTACCGCAAGTCCGTGCGCTGGCTCTCGCCGAACGATTCGCTCGAGGTCGGCGTCTTCGGGCGCTACGACGTCGTCGATCAATCGCAGCGGCGCTTGTCGGACGCCAACGACGCGCCCATCGCCACGCTCGTCGACGCCTCCGTTCGCGCGACCGACGTGGCGGGCTACGCGGACGTCTCGGTTCACCCGCTCCGGCGCGTCGTCGTCCGCGGCGGCGTTCGCGTGGACGCGCTGGCGTACGCGTCGCGCGATCGCGCGCTGCCCGACGGGACCACCGCCGAGGCCCAAGAGCGCGCCGCCATGGGCCAGCACCTCGGCAAGAAGGCCACCATCGACTGGGCGGCGGCGCCGCGCGTGCACCTGCTCGCGAGCTACGGCGAAGGGTTCCGGTCGCCCCAGGCGCGGAGCCTCTCCGACGGCGAGCGCACGTTCTTCACCGAGGTGACGAGCTTCGAGGTCGGCGCGCGCTACGCCGACGGGCGACGCCTCACCGGATCGCTCGCCGCCTTCTACACGCGCCTCTCCGACGACCTCGTCTTCGACCCGGCGACGGCCCGCAACGAACGCGTCCCCGGCACGGACCGCAAGGGCATCGCCGCCGAGCTCGTCGCGCGCGCGGGCGAGGTGCTCGTCTTGTCGGGCAGCGCGACCTACACCGACGCGACCTTTCGCTCGTCGGACGCGACGTACGCCGCGGGCGATCGGCTCCCGTACGTGCCCGTCCTCGTCCTCCGCTCGGACATGGCCGTCGAGCACGGCGTCGGTCGCGCGTTCGGCCATCCGCTGATCGGCCGCGTCGGCGTCGGCCTCCAAGGCCTCCACGGTCGTCCGCTGCCTTACGGCGAGACCGGCAACGACGTCTTCCTCGTCGACACGACCGCCTCGCTCCGCTTTCGCGCGGTCACGCTCTCGCTCGACGTCTTCAACCTCCTCGACGCCGATTGGTACGACGGTCAGTTCGTCTACGCGTCGAACTTCGGCCGCTCGATCACGCCGTCGCGCGTTCCGTTTCGTCACGTCACGGTCGGCGCCCCGCGAACGCTTTGGGCGTCGATCGCCCTGCACCTGTGAAAGGACCGCCGTGAACCACGCTCGCATGAATCCTCGTCGCCTCCGCCTCGTCACCGCCGCGTTCGCGATCGCGTCGCTCGCGCTGTCGACGCTACCCACCGCGTGTTCGACTTCCGACAGCGGGACCGGCGGAAAGCGGATCACGCTCACGGCCGTCGTCGCCGGATCGCCGGGCGCGACCTCGTCGTTCGTGACCTCGTCGGGGTGGACCGTCACGCTCTCGAAGGCGCTCCTCGCGACGGGGCCCCTCTACTACTACGACGGCGCGACGATCTTCTCGGACGCCGCGCCGTCGCGCCTAGGGTCGCCGCGCCCCTGGTCGCCGCTCGACGAGCTCCGCCGCGCGCTGTCGATCAAGTCCGCGCACGCGCACCCGGGCCACTACGTCCCCGGCAACGCGCGCGGGCAGTTCTTGACGTCGACCTCGGTGGATCTCCGGGGCGAGACCGTGCTCGGCGACGGCGACGGCGTGACGGGGATCGTGCGCTCGGCGACCTTTTCGTTCGGCTCGCCCGCGGCGGGGCCGTTCGCGGGCGAGCTCGGCAGCCACGTCGCCGTCCTCGAGGGGCGCGCGACGAAGGGGAGCGACGAGCGCGCGTTCCGCGCCGAGATCGACGCGGCCGATCTGACGAACGAAGAGAACGCGCTCGCGGTCGAAGGCTGCCCGTTCCAGGAGACCGAGATGACGTCGGACGGGACGGTGACGGTGACGCTCGCCGTCGAGCCGTGGTTCGATCAGGTCGAGTTCGACTCGCTGCCCGCGAGCGACGATGGCGCGCCCGTCGTCATGCCGGCGGCGACCATCGGCCGAAAAGAGCTCGTTCGCGGCATGAAGGCCGGCATCGGTTACACGTTCGCCTACCGCGCGAAGTGAGTGCGCGAAGCGAACGCGTGCTCCGGACGTCGTGTCCCTTTTGGGCTCTGGTGACACGATTATTTATATTCGTGTTACTTTAAGTGTTACGAAATGAGAGACACGTGTTACGAGGGGCGAGCCGTCGGACCGGGCTCGTTCGGCCGTCGCTTTCCCTCGCTCGCAAGGAGTCGTCTCGATGAAACGCTTCGCCGGTCTCGCGCTTCTGTTCTTCTTGGGGTGTTCGTCGGACGACGAAAAAGGAAATGTCCGGTTCACCACGTACGGCGAGGACTTCATCGAGCACGAGATCCCCGCGTCGGAGGTCGAGGACGGCTGGACGATCGCGTACGACCGGTTCTTGGTCGTCTTCCACGACATCGAAGTGGCCGAGCGTGAGGGCGCGTCGCCGACCGTCACGATGGCCGGCTCGAAGGTCTTCAACCAGAAGATCGCGGGCGACAAGACGATCGCCGACTTCCCGGATTTGGTCGCGAAGGCCTACACCCACGTGAGCTACCGCATCGCGCCGGCGACGAGCGCGACGGAGCTCGGACAGGGCGCGACGGAGGACGACAAGGCCTGGATGGTCTCGAACGGCTACGGCGTCTACGTCGAAGGCAAGGCCACGAAGGGCGATCGCTCCAAGTCGTTCAAGTGGGGATTCTCCCTCGACACGCTCTACGATCGCTGCAAGGGGATGGTCTCCGGCAAGGACACCGACGGCGTCGTCGTGACGAACGGCGGCACCGACGTCGTCGAGCTGACGATCCACGGCGACCACCTCTATTACGACGATCTGCAGTCGAAGGACGCGAAGGTCCGGTTCGAGAACATCGCGAACGCGGACGCGAACGACGACGGCGAGGTGACGCTCGACGAGCTCGCGCAAGTGAAGCTCGCGGCGATCCCCGCGGAGAACGGGCCGTACGGCGTCGGCAGCGCGGCGCACGTCAACGATCTGCGCGCGTTCGTCGAGGCGCTCTCACGGACCGTCGGTCACTTCCGCGGCGAAGGCGAGTGCTTCGCGAGCGCGAAGTAGGACGAAGCTCGACCGCAGTCTGCGAGAGCTCTTCCGGTAGGGCATCGTTCCAACGACGACTTTCCGGGAACAGGACGACGTTTCACGGCACGTACCGTGGAACGTCGTCGCGTTTGAACTTGAAAGTGATTTTCACTTCCGTTACGTAGCCCACGTTACTAGAACGCTCGCGGTTTCGGGCATTCGGGCCCAGCCGCTTCGTCTTAGGAGGATCTCGCAATGAAGTCGAAGTCGCTTTGGGTCGGTGCTCTCGCCATGTTGCTCGTTGCCGCATGCTCGTCGGACGACGACGCGAAGGCGCCGACGGGGCCGGATGCCGCGGCCAAGAGCGCCGTCGTCAAGCAGTACGTGGAGGTCGTTCGCGCGAACTACGCCGACTCGCTGGCGCAGATGAAGCAGCTCCAGACGGCCATCGACGCGTTCGTCGCCGCGCCCTCGCAGGCGGGCCTCGAGAACGCGAAGACGGTGTGGACGGCGGCGCGCGTGCCGTACCTCGAGACCGAGGCCTACCGCTTCTACAACGGCCCGATCGACAACGACGAGACGGGCCCCGAAGGCGCGATCAACGGCTGGCCGCTCGACGAAAACTTCATCGACTATACGTTCTCCGATCCGACCGCCGGCCTCATCAACAAGAAGGACGACGCCGGGAACTTCCTCTTCCCCGAGATCACGAAGGACGTGATCGACGAGGAGAACGGCAAGGGCGGCGACAAGAACCTCTCGGCCGGTTGGCACGCGATCGAGTTCCTCCTCTGGGGGCAGGATCTCAACGCCGACGGCACGCCGCACGCCGAGGGCCCCGGGCAGCGTCCGTACACGGACTACGTCGACGGCGGCACGGCGGCGAACCAGGATCGTCGCCGCGCGTACCTCAAGGCCGCGACGGATCTCATGGTCGAGCAGTTCTCCGCGGTCGTCGATCAGTGGAACCTCGACAACGCCGAGAGCTACGGGGCGAAGTTCGTCGCCGGCGATCCGAACGTCGCGCTGACGAACATCTTGAACGGCATCGGCTCGCTCGCCGCGACGGAGCTGCCGCGCGAGCGCATGGACAACGCGTACCAGACGAAGGATCAGGAGGAAGAGCACTCCTGCTTCAGCGACACGACGAACCAGGATCTCGTCCACAACGGCGTCGGCATCGAGAACGTCTACCTCGGCCGCTACGGCGCGACGACGGGCTCGAGCCTCGACGCGCTCGTCAAGAGCGTCGATGCGGCGCTCGCCGACAAGACGCGCTCCGACATCGCGGCGGCCCTCACGGCGACGAAGGCGATCCCGGCCCCGTTCGATCAGGCGATCCTCGGCGAGGATTCGGCCGACGGGCGCGTGAAGGTCAAGGCCGCGATCGACGCGTGGCAGCCGGTGGCCGACGACGTCTCGCAGATCGCCGAGAAGCTCGGCCTCACGATCAACCTGGATCCGGGCGGAGAGGGATGACGTGATCCCCCCCGGGAAAGCTCGGCTCGTGCCGCTTCGGTGGCTGACCGCCTCGGTGCTCTTCGGCGCCGTCGCGGCGGCGTGTGCCTCGGAGCCCGCGGCCGACGAGCCCGAAGCCCAG
>JBGAHN010000253.1:0-5530 GCA_044226145.1 Labilithrix sp.
CGCGCGGGCCGTCGTCGCCGAACAACAGCGCGCCACCATCGTCACGCGCCTGCATCTACGAACCTTCCTCGACGAAGCTCCCTGGCTCGGCGTGGACGAGCATTGGCTGGCGGGCGCCATCGAACGACGCGGCGGACGTGTCCTCGACGCCGGGCTCCCGACGCCGCGCGCGCCCTCCTCGGTGCTCCGTCAATCCCTCCGAAACCAGTGGATGCCGTGGTTCTTTGGAGATGCGTGCACGACGATGCCCACGAACGACGTCGTCCGCGACCACGTGCGACGGCGCGGCTTCTTCGAGCCCGCCGCGGGCCTTCCGGCGGACGCCCGCGTTCGATCCCTCGTCGAAGAGCTCTTCGCGCCGGTCGTTGCAGACTACACGCTCGTCGAGCGCACCTTGGGTTCACCGCGGGATCCCCTCGCCTTCGCGGGCCCCTTGCCCCTCGTCCGCGCGTACCCCTCGGCGCATTTGCCGCACCTCGAAGACGCCTTCCATCGAATGGCCGACCGGGACGTCCTCGTCGCGTCGAACGCCGGCGAGTACGCGTGGGGTCCCCGCGCGTGACGCATCGGAGGGAGAGGCGGCCGGAAGATCGGGATCGACCGGGCCCGCTTGGGCGCGACGATATGCCACGCGTCTCCGGGGAGCCGCCGTTGGTAGGAGAACGGCCATGCGGTTTCCCTTCCTGCTTTCCCTCCCGATCGCAATGGCCTTGCTCGCTGCGGCTTGCTCCGACGACGACTCCTCCTCGGCCACCCCCACGGAGGACGCCGGTTCTCCGTCGGCCGATACGGGCGCGCCCACCGACGGCGGTCAGGCGGATCGCGTCACCGTCTCTTTCGAGGCACGCATCGGCGATGTGCCGTTTTCGTGCTCGACGTTGGCCACGGGCATGGGCTCGACGGGCGCGACGATCGAGCCGCTCGACTTCCGTGTCTACGTGCACGACGTTCGGTTGGTCGGCGCCGACGGCAAGGACGTCCCCGTCACCCTCACGAACGACGGCAAGTGGCAGTACGAGGGCGTCGTGCTCCTCGATTTCGAGGACAAATCCGGGACGTGCGCCAACGGAACGGTCGACGTGAACACGCGCCTAGAAGGCGCGGCGCCGGCCGGGAAATACACGGGGATCAAGTTCAAGATCGGCGTTCCGTTCGCGCTGAACCACGCGGACGTCGCCACGGCCCCGTCCCCACTCAACCTCAGCAGCATGTTCTGGAGCTGGAACGGCGGCTACAAGTTCGCGCGCGTCGACGGACGAAGCCCAACGCCCGACGCCGGCGTGGACACCGACGCTGGCATGGATGGCGGCATGGACATGGACGCTGGCGCCATGGACATGGACGGCGGCATGATGATGGATCCGAGCGTCTTCAGCATCCACCTCGGCAGCACCGAGTGCGAAGGCGATCCGGCGAAGGGGGGCGCGGTCACGTCCTGCGCGCGACCGAACGTCGGCCAGGTCGTTCTCACGGGCTTCGACCCGACCACGACGAAGATCCTCGTCGACT
This sequence comes from Labilithrix sp., assembly GCA_044226145.1. Classification (GTDB taxonomy): domain Bacteria; phylum Myxococcota_A; class Polyangia; order Polyangiales; family Polyangiaceae; genus Labilithrix. The sequence continues at coordinate 1,510 of JBGAHN010000253.1, forward strand.
ACAAGGCGCTCGTGGCGGGCAGCGATCTCACGATGGACATGGGCGGCGCGCCGGGGTGCATGTCGGGCGCGACCGACCCGGAGTGCCCGAACATCCTCTCCCATCTCGGGGTCGATCCGACCACGGGGCAGCCCGATGCGGCGCAGCAAGCTCTCTTCCGCGTGGAGTAGCGTCGCCGTCGCCGTGACCTCGCTGGCAGCGCTCGCGGCGATCACCGACGCCGGCTGCGCGTCGACGAACGACGCTTCACCGGATCCGATCGACGGCGGAGCGGCAACCGATGTCGCGGCCGAGGCGAGCGTCGTCGTCGAGGGGGACTACGCGTGGCACCTGCCGGCGGGCTTCCCCAAGCCCAAGGTGCCCGCGGACAACCCCATTTCGACCGAGAAAGTCGAGCTCGGGAGGCGCCTCTTTTACGACGTGCGGCTCTCGGGCAACGGGACGTTCTCGTGCGCGACGTGCCACGATCCGAAGAAGGCCTTCACCGACGGCCGCGGACAGGCGGTCGGATCGACGGGCCAAGTCCATCCGCGCGGCGCGATGAGCCTCGTCAACGTCGGCTACGCGACGGCGCTCACGTGGTCGAACGATCTGCTCGTCACGCTCGAGAAGCAGGCGCTCGTGCCCATGTTCGGAGAAGAGCCGGTCGAGCTCGGCCTCGCGGGCCAGGAAGAGGCGATGCTGGCGAGGCTCCGCGACGAGCCCATCTACGTCGCGTCGTTCGCGAAGGCGTTCGTCGACGGCGAAGAGGCGATCTCCGTCGATCACGTCGCGAAGGCGATCGCCTCCTTCGAACGGACGCTGATCTCCGGCGGCTCCGCGTACGACCGCCTCGTCTATGGGCGCGATCCGTCCGCGCTCGACGACTCGGCGAAGCGCGGGCTCGACCTGTTCTTCTCCGAGCGCACCGAGTGCTTCCACTGCCACGGCAACTTCAACTTCGCCGACAACGTCTCGCACGAGGGCACCGTCATCACGGAGATGGCCTTCCACAACACCGCGCTCTACGACGTCGACGGCAAGGGCGCCTACCCCGCCGCGAGCCGCGGGCTCATCGACGTCTCGGGCAAGCCGGCCGACATGGGCCGCTTCAAGGCGCCGACCTTGCGCAACGTCGCCGTCACCGCGCCGTACATGCACGACGGCAGCATCGCGACGCTCGAGGACGTGATCGATCACTACGCGCGCGGCGGGCGGAAGATCGACGCGGGACCCAACGCGGGCGACGGCGCCAAGAGCCCGCTCAAGAGCGAGTTTTTGCGTGGATTTCTGGTCTCCGACCAAGAGAAGGCCGATCTCGTCCATTTCCTCGAGAGCCTGACGGATCCGACCTTCCTCGACGATCCTCGGTTCGCCGATCCGTGGTCCGTCCGATGAAGAGGCTCGTCCGAAACGTCCGACGGCTCTCGGCCGCGATCCTCGGCGGGCTCGTCTGGCTCGGAGGATGCTCTTCGAGCTCGACGGAGGGCGTCACGATCTCCGTCGAGCTCGACGCGCCGCGCATCCCCGTCGGCGCGGACGGGACGCGCTCGTTCGACACCGACCGCGGCGTGCGCGTCGTGCTCACGCGAGGCTTTTTGAACACGGGCTCGGTCGAGATCTTCTCATGCTCGCCATCCTCCTCTTGGCGGCTTTCGCCTCGCTTCGTCCGCGAGGCGCACGCGCACGTCGTCGGCTCACCGACGCTCCTCGGCGTCCCCGCCGTCGAGTCTCTGCTCGCGAGGGACGGCACGTGGACGAACGTCGGCGTCCTCCACCCGCCGCCGGCCACCTATTGCAGGGTCAGGCAAACCGTCCTCGCCGCGGACGAAGACGCGCCGAGCCTGCCGCCGGACGGCGCGATGGTCGGAAAGAGCCTCTTCGTCGAAGGCACGTACGCCGCGAGCGACGGGGCTCCCCACGCGTTCCAGTTCTCGTCGACCGCGTCGTTCGACGCCACCTTCACAGTCGCGGAGGTCGCGCTCTCGGTCGAAGGAAAGCGCACCGCGCACCTCGTCCTCTCCAAGATCGACGACCGTTGGTTCGACGGGGTCGACTTCGACGGCGATCCCCAAGACGCCGCGACGAAGATCCTCGAGAACCTGCGAAGCTCGCTCGGCGCGAGGTTCGAATGAACCGCCCCTCGAGCGCCTTCGGGGCGGCCCTGCTCGCGGTCGCCGCGCTCCTCTCCGTCGGGACGCACGCGCGCGACGCCCACGCGTGCGCGACGTGCGGCTGCGGCGATCCGACGTTGACCGCCATGGGCACGGAGAAGCCCTACCTGCATCGACTCCGCGTGTCGATGGACGCGCGGCACCGGAGCGACGACATCGGAGAGCCCGACGTCGACCAGATTCGCCTCCGCGAAACGCGCCTCGACGGACAGATCGCGTGGGCGCCGCACGACCGCGTGTTCCTGCTGGGGACGGTCCCGCTCCTCCAGCGCGACATCCGCTACGTCAACGGCGGCGAGACCTCGACCTTCGCCGTCGGTGACGTCGAGCTCCGCTCCAAGATGTTCGTCTACACGGACCGCGCGTTCTCTCCACGCCATCTGTACGCGGTCACCGCCGGCTTGAAGATCCCGACCGCGCCGCGCCAACGGAACCGCGCGGACGGGGGCTATCTGCCCATCGAGGCCCAACCGGGAACGGGGTCGTGGGATCCGCTCCTCGGTCTGAGCTACGCGTTCTTCGCGCGCCCGCTGTCGTTCTACGCGAGCGTGCAGGGCTCGGCGCCGCTCCGCGGAACGAGCGACTTCCGCGCCAGCCCGTCGGTCCGCACCACGACCACGCTCCAGTATCAGGTCCTCCCTTGGTTGGCGCCGCGCCTCGGCGTCGACACGCGGCTCGACGCGCGATCCTACGAGGACGGGCGGCCCGAACGAGACTCCAGCGGCTTCATCGGCTTCGTCTCGCCGGAGCTGCTCGTCAGCCCCGCGAGCGATCTCATCGTCGTGCTGTCGCTGCGCGTCCCGGTAGTCCAGGCGCTCACCGGCTACCACCACGAAGGCCCGGTCGTGGGGCTCGGCGTCGCGTACGATCTTTGAGCGGAGCCGCCGTCAGGGCGACTTGCGACGAAGCTCGAGGTACGTGCCGCTCCGGCCCTTCGTCACGGCGAGCCAGAGATCGCCGTCGTCGTCGGTGAAGACGGACAGACCGTCGACGCCGTCGGCGCGCGCGATCGCGGCGGGCAGCGCGACGCTCCCATCGACGATGGCGCCCGCTTGTTCGACGAAGTCCGCCGCGTAAACCGAGCTCTTCGCGTCGTACCCGAGGCCGAGCACCCAACCGTGCGCGTCGCCATCCTGCGCGATGGCCGCGAGCGAAGCGGTGCCTCCCGAGTCGATCTCCGCGACGACCACGGCGTCCACCACGGCCCCCGGAGAAATGTGTCCCTTCGCCAGAGCGTACACCGCGTCCGACGTGGTCCCCTCCGAGAGGGACGCGCCGACGAAGACGTTGCCGTGAGCGTCCGTCACGACCGGGCCGGACTGGCCGTCCCAACCGAAGATCTTCCACGACGACGGACACGGAGCCCCCGACGCGAGCTCGCCGTCGCAAACCGGCGCGCCGTAGAGCGCGCAATCGTCGATCGACGTCGCGGCGGTCGAGAGCGGTGACAGGCCGCTGTAGACGATGAACGAGGTCCCGTCGATCGCGAGCCCCACGCCCGAGTAGAAGCCGTTGACCTTGGCGCGGCTCTTCACCGCCCCGTAATCGCCCGCGTAGAGGAGCGCCTCGCCGGGGAACGAGGCGCCCGAACCGGTGTACGAAAGGAGCGCGAACGGACCGAACGGCAGATCGACCATCCCGTCCGCGCCGTAGAAGAACGTCTTGGGCAGCCCGGTCGCGGCCGGCACCGCGTGGTCCGACTTCACGGCAGCCGCCACCGCGCCCTCCGACACGTCCCAATGCACGATTTTCGTCGCGCCGCCGCCTCCGTAGACGCCCGTCGTCACCATCGGGCCGCCGTGCCTTCCCCACCGGCTCCCGACGATGTCGCCGTCGGCCTCGTGCCGTTGCGTCACTCCGAACGGAAA